>PMNM01000108.1 GCA_003161855.1 Syntrophaceae bacterium
CCTGGCAGCGGTGCGTCAAACGTCCGGGGCAGTCTGACGGACATCAGGAGATACCCCTTCATCATCTCACGGTTTGACAATACTTTCCCGATCCACAGTGCCCGTTTTTTATTCATGATGCAAGACCTCAAGACCCTCTTTAAGTTTAACGGCCATGATCAGGGCATTTTCCTTTGTTTCAGAGTAGTAGGAAGACCTCACCGTGGTGACGCGGCAACCGAACTTCTCATACATTTTTCTGGCCGCTTCATTCGAGTTTCGGACTTCAAGTGTGCCTGTATAAGCCCCTTGATCCATTGCCTCCTGAATCATGGCCAGAAAGAGTCTTGTGGCGATGCCTTTTCTCCTGAAATTCCAGCGGACAGCGATATTGTGAAGTTGAAATTCATTGGCGATGATCCAGAACGTGATGAATCCTGCAACCTGATCAGACTGATTCTCTTTTACCACGGCGACAAGATTGTGTGAGAAGGACAACTGTAATTCCCGCATGAACATATTTTCAGTCCAGGGGGTGAGAGACGGATCAGACGCGATCGATAATATTTCTTTCATGTCGTCCATCTTCATCTGACGAATCCTGATTTCTATCATGGGTTCATTTCGCAAAACCATGGGCAAATTCCATAATCATAAGGACGGTTACAAAAACGACGCAGAACAGGGCCACCATGCCCTGACGTTTTATCGTTATCATGGCCACGGCAACTCCCAGCATGGGAAGAAAAAAATAACACAGGGTCAGCGCCTTTAAAATGAAAAGGGGTAACAGGGGGAATATCCAAAAGACCAGGAATAGGCCCAGATACAGGAAAATGAAGATGAAAATAACCGTTGCCAGGAAAGATCTCAGCAGTCCCTGCACATGTTTCCGGGAAATACTTTTGACATCGCCCTTCTCTGCATCTGAAACAGCATTTTTGGAAAGCCGGTCGTTGGACTTTATAACGAAGGTATCCATTTTCTGGGATACATATCCCAGGGGAAGAAAAAGAAGGATGCAGAATGTTGCCAACTCCCGGGAATGGTGACCGAACGTGTTGCCGGTTATAATGGCTGCTGCCGTAATAATAACGGTTGTAATGGAGTCGTTAGGCGGAACGTAGGTCCCGATGGGAAGGCGATCAATCCAGAGTAATTCGACCAATGCGCCGCAGAGAAGACCGGTGAACGGATCATTCAGAATCAGTCCAATGATGGGACCGGTAACCACAGGTCGTGATACCATGACCTGAAGAAAGATCCTGTCCAGACAGATGATTCCCCCTGCAAAGGATGTAATCAAGACATTCCAGAACATGGACTTCCCATGAAGATGAGCGGTCCCTCAAGACCCGATGCTGTTTATCACACGACGAAGATCTATGGGCTTCTCCCGTGGAACCCGCCTGACATCGATATCGACTCCGGCATCCAAAAGGGTTTTGACCGCCTGCATGTCACCTTCTCCGAGCAGAACGGATGGTGAACATTGCTGCACACACACTTCGTTGTAAATGTTGCCGATGTTCAATTTATCAAATTTAAAACCCAGATTGAAGGCCTTTAAGGCATCGGCAATTTCACTGAACAGGACAATCGCTTTTTCCCCACATCCCTCCTGATAAGTGAAATTTCTTGAAAATTCCTCAATGCTGCTGATGATCACCTGCACATCCCGCGGAACGGCCATTTTGATGACCGTTTCTCTGAAAAAGTCGCTGGCGACATGATCATTAACAACGATGATGCAGGATGCTTTGATGAAAGGAACCCACGCCTCCAGGATCTGCCCATGAACCAATCGATTATCAACCCGTACGAGCGCTATATCCATAGCAACCTGCTACATCTTTTATGTTTGCCGGGTTCTGGTAAAGGGCCGCACCATCCATCCATAAGGGCCTGTCACTCTGCTACTTTCTTATTTAAGATTTCACTGGCCAGATAGATGTTTTTTCTGCCGTACTCCTTGATATAATTGGCAAAATCCTGCAGATTCATTTTTTCTCTGGTATCGGAAAGTTTGAGCAGCATCGGCAGGTTCACGCCGGTCACCACCTCGACCTTTCCTTCTTTTAGTAATGACAGGGANNATGTCCTTTTTAAGATCTTCGACACCCTTGGTCTGATCGACAGAAATATGCATGACATCCTTCAAGGGTCCTCTGATCATTTCGGCAACCTTGAGAAACTCACTGCCCAGATTACCATGGGTGGTTATCAATACGCCTATCATGTGCTGCTACCGCCTGTATGTTTTTGAAGCGTACGCTAATGGATTGGTTTTGAATTGTCAAGGTTTGATTAACGATGTCTTTGCCACAGAGCGTCCTGAAGGCCGGAGGATCTCTGAATACGGCGCAAGACACTGGTATTAAAAACGGTTTCATCACTCCATAGTAAAACATGGTTTCTGGCCCGGGTCATCCCGGTATAGATGAGTTCCCTGGTCAACACCGGGGCATCCCGATCAGAAAGCAGGAACAGAACATTTTCAAACTCCGATCCCTGACTTTTATGGACGGTCATGGCGTAAACGGTTTCATGTTCGGGTAGCCGTTGGGGTGAAAACCGCCGGAAACGGCCCGATCCGTCACGGAATACCGCCGACAACTCCCCGTCCTTTTGATCATCGGAAAGAATAAGGCCGACATCCCCGTTAAAGAGTTTGAGCTGGTTGTTATTTCTGGTAATCATGACCGGCTGTCCATGATAAAAACGACCTTCCGGTCTGATCATGCCTTCTCCGGCGAGGATTTTTTCAATTACAGGATTCACAGCCGATACGCCAAAGGGACCCTGACGGAGGGCGCATAAAACTCTGAACTGATCAAAGGCATCGAAGATATCGTCCAGGCGTCCATGGGCGCCGACCAGAATCAGATAATTCCGGAAACCATCAACAATCCACGGTTTCAGCTTTAATGCCAGTTCCCTCGCTTTGGGAAGGATTGACCACTGGATATTTTTATAATACCGGTTTTTCAGAGCCTCTATGATCTGGGGACCCTCCCCCCTGTTGACGGCCGTGCTGATCCGGCCAATGTCACTGTTCTCAGCAAAACGGTAATTTTCCTGAAGTTCGACCATACAGTCATGGAGNNGGCTTGAATTGATCCATCAGTTGCCGTGAGAAGATATTCAGGGCCGTGCTTCCGCAGATGTCGCCGAGGACAGCCCCGGCTTCAACAGAGGCCAATTGATTTTTGTCGCCCAGAAGGATCAGCCGGGATTTGGGCAGCATGGCCTGAACCAGTTTTGACAAAAGCGGCAAATCAACCATCGATGCTTCATCAATCACAATCAGGTCATAAGGAAGAGGATTCCCGGCGTTATGGCGAAAATAGGGAGACATGAAAAGGCTCCCCAGGAGGCGATGAATCGTGGTTGCTTTATCCGGAATCTTTGCCTTGACAAGATTCGTACAATTCAGCGTTTCTTTTGTCCGGCTGATGGATTCCTGAAGTCTCGCAGCCGCTTTTCCCGTAGGCGCCGTCAACGCTATTCTCAGTTTTTTGCCGTCATCCAGATCGATCAGCAGGGCCAGGATTTTGGCAACGGTGGTTGTTTTACCCGTTCCGGGGCTTCCGGAAATAACGGTGAACTGTTTAAAACATGACACCAGCGCAGCGATTTTCTGCCAGTCAGGATTGGCGGATTGTGCCGGAAAGAGACGTTCGATGATCTCCTGCAGGCGCTTGGGATTGTTATGATCTACTGAGGCATGGGCGAGATCCCTGATTTTGTCAGCGAGAACTTTTTCATATTCCCAGTACCGGTAAAGATAAAGACGCGACTGATCGTCCAGAATGAGCGGTCTGTAATCCCCTGATTTACCGACAACAGGACTTTCTTTAAGTTCTTTCTGCCAGAGGGATAACTCCGGCACAGAAAAGATACCCCTTTCATTTTCGCCCGAGATAAAATGCTGATCTGCAAATGTGTTTAAGTCAAGACAGACATGCCCTTCTGCAACGTGGCGACTGAGCAGGGCTGCGGCAAGAAAGAGCTCCGGCTTGTCACCGCCGGCGAGCTTTGTCATGAACCGGGCAAAGTGGATATCCAACGGGGAAAATGAGATATTCTGATTCATGAGGGTGACAGCATGATCTTGCGTGACCGAATGAATGGATAAGCTTCTCAAGCGGATAAGTGTGAAGGGAATCACCCATGCTCAAGAACGCCATGATTATATTGGTCGGGGCGGCAGGATTTGAACCTGCGACATCCTGCTCCCAAAGCAGGCGCGCTGCCAGGCTGCGCTACGCCCCGACTTAATCAGAGTTATCGATTTTTGTTGAACTCATGGTTTGGTTTGCAAGTATATTTTCAGCTGCTGAAAAGCCTGGGCACGGTGACTTAACCTGTTTTTAACCTCCGGAGGCAGTTGTGCTGCCGTCAGGCCATAGACCGGCAGGAAGAATACCGGATCATAGCCGAAACCATTATTCCCCAGAGGTCTTTCGCTGATTTTCCCCTGCCAGTGACCGTCAAAGGTTTCAAAACGACTGTCCGGCCGGTACAAAACCAGGACGCACCGAAAGGCTGCCCCTCTTTTTTCCGGGGGAACACCACGGAGCGCTTCTAAAAGCTTTTGAATGTTCTCTTCATCGGTGGCATTCGGGCCGGCATATCGGGCCGAAAAGATACCGGGACGGCCATCCAGAACATCCACCTCAAGTCCTGAATCATCGGCAAGCACCGTTTCTCCGGTGAATTCCGAAACGATCCTTGCTTTTTTCAAGGCATTGTCCAGGAAAGTCTGACCATCCTCAAGGATTTCAGGAATATTACTATAATCATTCAAAGAACAGAGAGTTACGTTCAACTCATCAAGCATTGCTTTAACTTCTTTTATTTTTCCCTCGTTTTTAGAGGCAAAAACAATTTTATTCAGTTTAAATTCCCCAGTACATCGATTTGATTTTTTATGAGTTCGGCAATACCCTTTTCAGCCAGGCTGGTCATGGCATTCAGCGTATCACGATTGAATGGTATCTTTTCGGCTGTGCCCTGAACTTCGATGAAAAGGCCCTGGCCCGTCATGACGAAATTCATATCTACCTCTGCCCGGGAATCTTCCTCATAATCCAGATCCAAGAGGACCTGATTGCCGACCATCCCGACACTGATGGCGGAAACAAAATCATGAACAGGGATCCTGTCGACAATGTCTTTCTGCTTCAGTTTTCTGAAAAGATCGATGAGGGCCACAAAACCACCCGTAATGGATGCTGTCCTCGTTCCTCCATCTGCCTGAATGACATCACAATCGATGTAAATGGTCCGTTCACCNNCCCCTTGACGATTCGCGGCTTGTCCGGCCCTGTGTGGAGCCGGGAAGCATGGCATATTCGGAGGTCAGCCATCCTCTCCCGGTATTTTTAAGAAAGGGCGGAGCCTTGTCTTCAATGGTGGCGGTACAGATAACCCTTGTGTTACCCATTTCGATCAGGACAGAGCCTTCCGGATATTTCAAAAAATCTTTCACAATCCGGATATCCCGGATTTCATCCCACTTTCGGCCGCTGGTTCTCAAAATAATGAATTCTCCTCACCCTAAGCTTTAAAAAAGTATATCCCCCTGAAGTCGTCAAAAGTAGTCTCTGATGCCCTTCGCCAAAGCCTGTGCAATGGCCTGTTGCGTTTTTTCATTCAAGATCTTTTTTCTGTCATCGGTATTCGTTGCGAAACCAACTTCCAGGACAACAGCCGGAATGGATAAATCGCCAAGAATCGGCATCGGCGCATCGCGGAGCCCCCTGCCCTTTCTGGGAAAAACATTTTCCATGTTCCGCTGAATCATTTGGGCCAGCCGAACGCTGTCGTTCAAGTACTTATTCTGTTCCATATCCTTGAGAATGGCTTTCGACTCATTCTGATCTGTTGCCGGCGTTTTGAATCCCGGAAAGAAAATCTCATAGCCGGTGGCTTTATTACCAAAACCAGCATTCACATGAAGGCTGATAAATAGCACCTCGCCGGAAGCTGCTTTGACCATTTTTATGCGTTCCGCATTAGAAATGGTTTTATCGGATGTCCTGGTCAACTGTGTCTGAATATCAGGCGATTTTGCCAGTTCTTTCTGAAGCAATTGCGCCAAAATCAGCGTGATTTCTTTTTCCTGGATTTTGTCGGTCACCATCACCCCGGCATCTGCTCCCCCATGGGCTGCATCGATGATCACCAAACGTTTTGCCTGCGTTGCCTGCACCATCAGAATCGGAACAAGAATCAAGAAAAACATAGAAAGGCTAAGGCATATGATTGTTTTTGTAATCCGCTTATTCATCATCAAACGTCCTCTGCTAAAGCAAATATCCGAGCACGAAGGTCGAGCGCTTCATACAGCAATTTTCCGTCTTCTGTCAATCAATATAACCATCCTAAGTCCCTGCGATCCGCTCTACGGATATCACGCTTTTAAGTTTTTTGATGGCAGAGACAACCTGATTGAACTGACTTAAATCATTCACGTCCAGCTTAAAATCACAGATCGCCTGCATATCATGGAGTCTGGTGTCAATCTCCGCATGACTGATGTTGATATCCATAGCGGAAATAATGGCACTCAGTTCCGCGACCAGTCCCTTCTGGTCCTTGCAGACGACCCGCATACCCACTGGATAGGTTTGCTTTTCCCCGATGCTCCACTGCACGTCGACCACTCTTTCAGAATCAAATTCCTGGATATGGGGGCATTGTGCTGTATGGATGTTAATCCCCCGACCGCGGGAGATGTAACCCACAATCTCATCACCCGGAATAGGATTACAGCATTTAGCGTAATGGACCATGACATCCTCAATACCTGTTAACGAAATTCCCGGTGTGGAAATGGGAGGCGCCTTCTTCTTCGGCTTCTCTGCCGGAATTTCTTCTCCTCTGGCAATCTCTTCCGGCAAAAACAGGCGCACAACATGCTTGGGCGATATCTTCCCATAACCCACACTGACCATGAGGTCCTCAAGAGAATTCAAACCATACTCATCATAGATTTTTTTGATTTCCTCAGATCTGGCTACTGCAGTGAATTTAAGATGATGGCGTTTGAATTCCTTTTCCAGCAGATCTTTTCCGAGATCGATACTTTTGCTTCTTTCCTCGGTTTTGATCCAGTTTTTTATCTTTGACCGGGCACGGGAGGTCACGGCGAACTTCAGCCAGTCCTTACTGGGATGATGTCCGGTTTGCGTAATGATTTCGATCATATCGCCATTCTGCAGTTGATATTTGATGGGAACAATATTGCGGTTCACCTTCGCGCCGATACATTGATTACCCACATCGGTATGAATACTGAAGGCGTAATCGATCGGTGTCGCCCCCTTGGGAAAGGATTTGACATCACCGTTCGGCGTAAAAACGTAGACTTCATCGGGGAAAAGGGCCATCTTCAGATTGGACATGAATTCCCGCGGATTCTGCAGTTCCTGCTGCGATTCCAGTAGTTCCCGGAGTTTTTTAATCTGGCCCGAGTCGTCTGTCTGCGAGGACCGTTTTTCCTTATAGCGCCAGTGAGCAGCGATCCCCTCTTCTGCCCATTCATGCATAGCCCGGGTACGGATCTGAATTTCGACCCGTTGCCCATGAGGCCCGATGACCGTGGTATGGAGGGAACGGTAATTGTTTGCTTTTGGCATGGCGATATAATCCTTGAAACGTCCCGGTACAGGCTTCCAAAGGGCATGAACGACGCTCAACGCCTCATAGCAAGTCTTTTCCTGGTCGGAATCCAGGATGACACGGAAAGCCATGAGATCATAAACTTCGTCAAAATTGAGATGCTGTTCTTCCATCTTTTTGTAGATACTATAGTAATGCTTTGCCCGTCCATCCACTTCCCCCTTCAATTCAAACCGCTCCATTTCCGCGTGGATGATCCCTTTCACCTCTTCTGTGTACTGATCCCGTTTTTCTTTGGACTGGACGACACGCCGGGCCAACTCATGATAGGCATCCGGTTTAACATATTGGAATGAAAGATCTTCAAGTTCCACCTTCATCCAGTTGATACCCAAACGATTGGCCAGAGGAGCGTAAAGTTCAATCGTCTCTTTGGCGATATACTGCTGTCGATTTGCGGGCTGAAAGTTCAGCGTCCGCATATTGTGGATCCGGTCGGCCAGACGAACAAGGAGGATCCGGATGTCAGACGACATGGCCAGCATCATTTTCCGGAAATTCTCTGCCTGACGCTCTTCCTGACTTCCAAAAGTAATTTTGCTGATCTTGGTGAGACCGTCGACCAGAAACGCCACATCCTTGCCAAAACCTTCACGGACCTGCTCGATAGTCGTCAGAGTATCCTCAACGGTGTCATGAAGCAGACCGGAAATGATCGTGGCGGCATCGAGTTTCATATCGGCGAGGATACCAGCCACTTCCATGGGATGGGTCAGATAAGGCTCACCGGACAGACGGACCTGACCCTGATGGACAGCCGCGGAGAAGATATAGGCCTTTTCAATCATCTCCAGTTCCTTCGGAGACAGATAGTCCTGGGTCTTATCCAGAATGTCGGTGATACGCAGCATAGAAAACCGTATTTAAGGATGGCTTTTCAGGTTTGTTTCACGGTCACATTTCTTCTTTGATGGTATTGACGATAAACGCTTCCACCTCTGCCAGGCCAAGAATCTTGACCTCACCGGATCGTCTGATCTTGATTTCCACCTTCTTTTCAGCGAGGTTTTTCGGACCGATCGTGATGCGAATGGGAATGCCGATCAGATCGGCATCCATGAATTTGACACCGGCCCTTTCATCCCGGTCATCCAGGAGCACTTCGATGCCTTGCCCTTGCAGCTTCTGATAGAGTGCCTCGGACGCCTTAGCGAGGGATTCTTCTCTCACATTCACCGGTGTGATGATGACCTGATAGGGTGCAATGGCCATGGGCCAGATGATGCCCTTTCCATCGTAATTCTGCTCAATGCTGGCCGCCACCGTCCGGCCAATGCCGATCCCGTAGCAGCCCATGATCATAATCTTTTCCTGACCATTCTTATCCAGATAATGAGCTTTCATAGCTTTTGAATATTTTGTGCCCAGCTTGAAAACATGACCGACTTCAATGCCACGCGCAAATTTCATCGCACTCAGACAGCGAGGGCAGACATCTCCCTCCTGAACGGCTCGCAGATCGACAAAGTCCTTCACCGTAAAATCGCGTCTGAAGTTCACATTTTTGACATGGTGATCCTCCTTGTTGGCGCCCATGACAAAATTCTTCATGTTCATCAGGGAATAGTCGGCCAGGATCCGGCACTTGATGCCGATGGCCCCGGCAAACCCGCGAGGAGACTTCGTGACCTCCAGAATCATGTCATCCATGGCCAGTTCCAGTTCATCGCAGCCAAGGAAATTTTTCACTTTAATTTCATTAACCTCTTTGTCGCCCCTGATCAGGATTGCTATCGGTTTGCCGTCGGCGTTGAAAATCAGTGTCTTGATCACATCCTGCGGTGTCACCTTCAAAAAAGCGCAAACCTCCTCAATCGTTCTGACATCGGGCGTGCAGACCTCCTCCAGAGGAAGGAAGTCCTTTGCGTTAGCCTGTTTCTGTTCCGGCCGGGGAACCTCCGCCTTTTCAAGGTTCGCCGCGTAATCACATCGGGTACAATAAACCATGGCATCTTCACCGGAATCGGCCGTGACGAGAAATTCATGGGAGAAGCTGCCACCGATGCTGCCCGTGTCCGCCTCAACAGGCCTGAATTTAAGGCCACAGCGCGTGAAGATCCGGTTGTAGGCATCAAACATCTTCCGGTAACTGATTTCCGCACCTTCCTCGTCCGTGTCAAAACTGTAGGCATCCTTCATGCCGAATTCACGGCAGCGCATGACGCCGAAGCGGGGACGAATTTCGTCGCGGAATTTTGTCTGGATCTGATAAAGATTCAGGGGAAGCTGACGGTAGGACTTGATTTCGTTGCGAACCAGATCGGTAATGACCTCTTCGTGCGTGGGGCCGAGACAACATTCCCGGTCATGACGGTCGCGGAATCGCAGCAGTTCCTTGCCGTAATGGGTCCAGCGTCCCGATTCCTGCCAGAGTTCCGCCGGCTGTACGGTGGGAAGGAAAACCTCCTGTGCGCCGGCGCGGGTCATTTCCTCGCGGACGATCTGCTCAAACTTCCGAATCACACGATAACCCAGAGGAAGATAGGAATAAACCCCGCTGGTCAGTTTTCGGATCACGCCAGCCCGCAGCATGAGTTGGTGGCTGATCACCTCTGCATCGGAAGGAGTTTCCCTCACCGTCGGCAGAAACATCATTGAGTAATGCATGAAACCTTCTCCTTTCCCATCTCATCAGTTTCCCGATGTCATCTTTTTGATTTCTTCGATCAATACGGGCACAAATTCCTCTTCTTTGATTTTTCTGAGCACCTGTCCTTTTTTGAACAACAGACCGGAACCTCGACCACCGGCAATGCCGATATCCGCCTCCGCAGCCTCCCCCGGCCCGTTGACCACGCACCCCATGAGGGCGATCTTCAGGTACGTTTTCAGACCCGCCAACTTCGCTTCGATCTCTTCGGAAAGCTTGAAAAGATCGATTTCACAGCGTCCGCAGGTGGGACAGGAAATAATATCCGGCCCGATTTTCCGGATATTCAGAGCCCGCAGGATACCATAGGCGATACCCATTTCCAGCACAGGGCTACCCGTCACCGACACACGGATGGTGTCACCGATCCCCTCATAGAGGAGCATACCGATGCCCATGGCAGACTTGATGGCTGCATTGACCGGTGTCCCCGCTTCCGTAACGCCCAGGTGAAGGGGGTAATCAGTTTTATCGGCGATTGCACGATAGGCCTCGATCATCGTGGCCACATTGGAAGATTTCAGCGATAACTTGATATTCCTGAAATCCATTGCTTCAAAGAGGGCAATGCTTTTCAGCGCGCTTTCCACCAGGGCATCCGGCGTGGGCCCTCCATATTTTGTCAATAATTCCTTTTCCAGGGAACCGGCATTGATCCCAATCCGGATGACCACATTCCGAGACTTTGCCGCTTTGATGACGGTTTTGACCTTTTCCACACCCATGTTGCCGGGATTGATGCGGATGCCGTCCACTCCATTTTTCATGGCTTGCAGAGCAAGACGGTGATTGAAATGAATATCGGCAATGAGCGGAATTCGGATCTGTTTCCTGATGTCTGCCAGGGCAGCAGCGGCTTCCATATCCGGAACGGCTACCCGAACAATTTCACAACCGGCCTCCTCCATTGCCCTGATCTGCCCCACGGTCGCTTGCACATCCCGCGTATCCGTACATGTCATGGATTGTACGACCACAGGGGCATCTCCTCCAACCTGGATGCCACCGACAAAAACGGGCCTTGTTTTTTTTCTCTTGATCTCTTGATTCAATAAGACACTCCCATGAATATGCCCACACCTTTGCCAGGCGGGGCTGGGGTGAAAATGAGTTAATATGGCGAACAATCACATTTTCTTGACTTTTTCTTCATATCATGAAGCGTGATCGTCATTCAACACGTATTTCGCGAAATTTGAAGTTTTGCGATGTAATCTCAGGATGAAGTAATAGACAAGACTGGGAAGAAGCAAAGCTCAGAAGTGCTATAGAACCGGCAAGCCAGGTATCACCGGTCAATCAACCGGTTCGAACCAGAGGTCACATTGATAATGAACAGTCAGTTCCTGATCTATCTTGATTGATTTTATCGCACGGTAAATCATGACTTTATTGATCAGATCTACTTCGAAGGAAAGATTTGGCAATTCAGAAAAATTATATAAACTCCCATAGCCCAACACCAGGGCAAAATGGGACTCCCCCCACTTGAAATAATAATCTGCCATGGCTGTCTGATCGATTAAATCAACATCTTCATCGGGAATTACGATAACCGGCGCTGCCTCAACGATATCGCCTTTCCTGATGGGTTTTGCCGCGAAAACGCCCCGTCCCTTCTCTGCAACATTCTTGATGTACAACTTTTCGTATAATAAAGCGTTATGGTTCATATGAGCTGGTCACCGCATCTGGTCCTATCATTCGATCAGATGAGTTTCATGATGGCATCCCGGATTCGTTTTAGACCTTTCTCGATATTGGACATTGATGTGGCATAGGACAGGCGAATATGATCGTCCTGACCGAACTCGCCGCCGGGAATGACGGCGACGTTTGCTTCATCAAGAAGCCAGGTGGCCACATCGGAAGATGTCGCGAGAACCTTTCCACCATACTTGCGGCCCAGCAGGCCGGCAATTTCGGGAAAAACATAAAAAGCGCCCTGGGGGGTCATGCAGGTGACCCATGGAATCGCATTGAGCCTGTCCACCATAACATTTCGCCTCTTTTCAAATTCTTTGACCATGGCCTCCACAATCGCCTGATCGCCGTTGAGGGCTTCGACAGCAGCCTTCTGAGCAATCGACGTAGGGTTTGACGTGTTTTGGCTTTGCAACTTGGTTGCCGCAGCGATGATCTCTACAGGACCGGCGGCGTAACCGATCCGCCAGCCCGTCATGGCGTGAGATTTAGACACACCATTGACCACCACCGTTCGCTCTTTCATATCCGCGTTGACAGTAGCCATATTGGCGAAGGATATTCCNNGGGCTGTTGATGATGACGGCCTTGGTACGGGGATTGATGGCTTCCTCCAGCTGACCCGGTCCGATTTTGAATCCATCGGATGCGTTTGTTTTCAGAATGACAGGCTTTGCGCCCGTCAGGATGACGATATCCGGATAGGAAACCCAGTACGGAGAGGGAATGATGACCTCATCGCCCTCTTCGAAGAGCACCTGAGCCAGATTATAAAGAGTATGTTTCGCACCGCAGGATACCACAATCTGCGCACGGGTATAATTCAGTTTGTTATCCCGGTTGAGCTTGCCGATGATAGCATCTTTCAGCTCGTCGATCCCTCCGACAGGGGTGTACTTGGTGAATCCCTCTTCAATCGCCTGAATAGCCGCCTTTTTCACGTTATCCGGCGTATCAAAATCCGGCTCGCCGGCGCCGAACCCGATGACGTCCCGGCCCTCTGCACGCAGGGCATTGGCCTTCATGGTAATCGCCAGGGTGGGCGAAGGTTTGATGCTGTTAATTCGTGCTGATAACTTCATCATTCTTTTTATTCCTTTGCCTTGGCAAATATTTGTTCAAGTCTGTCATTAACAATATCCGGCACCAGTCCCTTGACGGAACCGCCCAGACTGGCGGCTTCCTTGATCAGATTTGAGCTGGTATAGAACCACTGATAGCCTGTCATCAGAAAGACGGTTTCGATATCACGGTTCAGCCGACGGTTGATCAAGGCCATCTGAAATTCATACTCAAAATCCGAAACGGCCCGCAAACCTCTGAGAATCACGTTGGCGCCCATATTCTTCACATAATCAACCAGAAGACCTGAGGAACAGTCGACCCGGACGTGTTCGTCTCTTATGACCGCGCGTACCAGATCCATCCTTTCCTGAACGGAGAAGAGGGATGCTTTGTTGGGATTGTAGGCTACGAGGATAATCAGTTCATCAAACATCCTGAGCCCACGGGTAATAATGTCCACATGGCCATAGGTAATGGGATCGAATGAACCCGGATAAACAGCAATTTTTTTCATGACAACCTTCCTATCCGTGTATTGTTTCAAAAAAAGACAGGATTGTATCACCATATCGTCTATGATCGGTCAGGATCAGTTGACCGATAGGGCTATCCTGTATTTCTTCTCTGACTGAAGATTGAATGGCCAGCAGACCATTCTTCGCAATGAGTTGTCCCTCGCTCAGGGCTTCAAGGGTGGGGTTTACCAATCCTTCCTGATAAGGAGGATCGGCAAATATGAAATCAAATGCAACGGATCGGCTCCTCAGTATTCCAATGGCCTGAATCGCATCTGTCGCGAAGAGATCCGCCCTGTCCGTAAAACCGCAAACTTCAATATTCTTTTTTATACTATCCACCAGAAGGATTTCCTTTTCAATGAACACCGCCTTTGCCGCACCCCGGCTCAGGGCTTCCAGTCCCATATTTCCCGTGCCGGCGAACAGGTCAAGAAAAGATTTGCCTGCCACGGGCTGGATGATATTGAAGAATGCCCCCTTGATACGGTCGGCAGTCGGCCGGATGCGGCATGTCCTGGGAACATAAAGACGTCTGCCCCTGGCCTCACCCCCGATTATTCTCATAAATAGTCTCTGATGAGAATTTCCGCAATCTGCACGGCATTGAGCGCGGCACCTTTCCGGAGATTATCCGAAACAATCCACAGATTGATGCCGTTGGCAATGGATTCATCCTCCCGAATCCTGCCCACGTAGGTATCATCCTTGCCGGCCGCATGAATCGCCTGCGGATAGAGCCTTTGCGACGGATCATCCAGCACCTTGATGCCGGGGGACTTTGCCAGCAGTTGTTTGACCTCCGCCGGGGTGATCTTTCTCTCTGTTTCGATATTCACAGATTCCGAATGACAGTAGAACACAGGCACCCGGACCGTCGTGGCCGTCACGGCCATAGAGGGCTCGTTCATGATCTTTTTGGTTTCATTGACCATCTTCATTTCTTCTTTTGTATAGCCGTTATCGAGGAATACATCAATCTGCGGCAGGCAGTTGAAGGCAATCTGGTGCGGATAGACCTTCACGGCCGGTTCCTGGCCATTCAGAATGGCCCGGGTCTGTAAAGACAGTTCTTCGATGGCCTTTTTGCCGGTACCGGAAACGGCCTGATAGGTTGATACAACAATCCGCTTGATGCGAACGGCATCGTGAATAGGCTTTAAGGCGACAACCATCTGGATGGTCGAACAATTCGGGTTGGCGATGATACCCTTGTTTTTATACTGGCTGATCGCTTCGGGGTTGACCTCAGGAACGACCAGCGGAACATCGGGAACCATCCGGAAGGCGCTGGTGTTATCCACAACTACACAGCAAGCCTTGGCGGCAATGGGCGCAAATTTTTCGCTGATGTAGCCGCCCGCCGAAAAAAGGCCGATCTGCATACCGCCGAAAGAATTTTCGTTTAAAACGTCCACAGGGATAGACTTTCCCTTATATTCCAATGATTTACCAAGTGAACGCTCTGAAGCAAGCAATTTTAACTGACCCACAGAAAAGTTTCTTTCCTCGAGAATTCTGATCATCTCGTTACCTACTGCGCCGGTCGCACCAACCACCGCTACATTAAATGTCNNGCCAACGCACCTCCTTTACTCAGGCAGTTCCATCTCAAAGCCGGCGGTTCATTACTCAACTCTATTTTTTAACCGGTTCCTCACTTTCATAATGTGTTCCCTTGTCGGTGTGCTCGACCGGTACTTTCTTCCTCAATTTATAGATCAGCCAGACAGGACCGGAAAGCGCATAGCCAAAACAGAACGTGAAGATCATGATCTGCGGTTCCGCCACGACAATGACAAGGATGACAATGATCAGCACAAAAGACATGAAAGGCTTTCTGGCGAAAAAGTTCAGATTCTTGAAGCTGTAATATTTAATATTGCTGACCATCAGAAGGGCAATAATTACCGTACCGATGAGGATTGTCAGATTGTGAAACTGCCCTTCTCCACCCAGTTTAAAATAAAGTAGAACGGTTGTCGCAAGGACGGAAGCACCGGCCGGAATGGCAAGACCGTTGAAAACCTTGCTGTCAATGACCCCCATTTGCACGTTAAAGCGGGCGAGTCTCAGGGCGCCGCAGGCGACAAAGAGAAATGCCGCCAGCCACCCCCACTTCCCGTAAGATAGGAGTGCCCAGTGATAGGCTAAAAGAGCCGGAGCGACACCGAAAGCNNCATGGAAGCAATCACAGAATAAAAACCGGAAAACAGACTGGCCGTGGTGAAGAGGTTGGGCAATACATAGATTCCTTTTTTCATGCGATCCTTTTTGAACCGGTATCTCTCTTTCATGACAGACCTCCAATCGGCGTCTCGCCTCCCCTGACTTTATCGCCCACTTTAACGAGGATGGCCGAATCAGAGGGCAACAGGACCTCTACCCGTGAGCCGAAGCGTATCAATCCGAATCGCTCACCCTTGCTGACATTCATCCCCTCTCTTACCCAGCAAACGATCCGCCTGGCCACCAGCCCGGCAATCTGGATGGTCAGAATCAGTCGGCCATCTTCAGTTTTGATTAGAATGGCATTCCGTTCATTGTCCGAGGAGGCTTTGTCCAGATTGGCCGACAAAAACTTTCCTGGATAATAGCGAACGGTTTCGATCCGGCCCCCACAAGAGAATCGGTTCACATGAACACTGAAAATATTCATAAAAATGCTGATCTTCTTAGAAGTTCCGGGGAAAAGTTCATGGTCTTTAATCTCTTCGATTTGGATCACCTTGCCATCAGCCGGCGAGATAATCAGTTTTTCTCCCACAGGAAATTTTCTTTCGGGATTCCGGAAAAACCATACAACAAAACAGGTAAACAGGAACAAAATGAAAGTTACCCACCGATGCATCAGGAAGGCAGCGCTAAGGGTAAAAAAAACCATCGGAAAGATAAAGAGATAACCATCCCGGGCAATTATACTGTCGTGCTTATTGTTCATACCGTCATGATGGATACTTTTCCAGTATCCTGAGTATTTTTTCTTTTTCGCGCAATTTTCTCTTCTGTAGGTTTTTCCTTTCGACTTGCTCTTCCGGAGTCAAATATCGCCGCCGGTTGAATTCCCCTAATGCCCCTTCGAGCCGTTTGTGTTCTTCGACGTGTTGTTTCAGTTCCTCATCCTGGTGAATGTACTTTTCGATCAAAAGTAATTCAACCTTCTCCATGAATTCGGTCCCTCCCGCACAATTTATTTGTATCTTAATTCCTGTAACTTGTCAATCGCTGATCCTGCCAGATCGCCCTGCAAACTCACACTTTCTGCATATTTAAACGAACCTCTGCCTCGGAAGGCCTGAGATAGTGAGGTGTAAATCTGAAAATATCCAGCAAATCACCATTTAGAAATTTATTTCGTCCCAGAAACCCCACCGCACCGGCCCGGACATGCTGCTGATGGCTGGCGGCAAAAAAAGCTTTTTTACGCAGAACCTTCCTGATCAGTTCGGCATAAATCCCGGCTCCGTCTCCAAGGAAAAGCACCTCCTCATTCAAGTTTCTGAGAAGAGCTTCCATGTTCATGACCCGCTCCTCCGTTGTTCTTTCCACCCAGCCATCAGCATTCACACGGTAATAAGCTGTATAAACCTGATTTTTCTGGGCATCAAGCAGCGGACAGATCAGACGGGTCGATGATTTGCCGTTCTGGGCCAGGGCTTCCAGGGTTGAGATACCGACCACGGGTTTTCCCGTTGCCAGTGCAAGCCCCTTAACGGTACTGGCCCCAATCCGGAGACCGGTAAATGAGCCGGGGCCAATGGTCAGAGCAAAAAGATCCACGCCATCGACAGTCAGGCCGGCCATTTGGCAGGCCTTCTCGATCGCAGGTAAAAGGACCGCTGAATGATTGATGCCTCGGTTAATAAAGGTGTCGACAAGGATGGTTTCATCTGCGAGCAAGGCCACGCTGACGGTTTTCTGTGATGTATCCATCGCTAAAATATTCATCAATACTCACCCATACGAATATAAAACGGCTTCGTAAAAAGCGCCTGAGAAGTAAGGCGCATCGTGACATACGCCGCAACGACGAAGGCTGAAGCGCAACACAGCATAGTATCTTTTTACGAAGTGGTTATTTGCCCGTGAAGAATTTTGTGAACTCATTGACCGCCTTGATATTCAACCGGTCAATATCCATCATGAAGACGAAGATCATCAAAATAATCAGCAATACAAACCCGACCTGATTCGCCATTTCCCGCCATCTCAGATTGACTTCACTGCCTTTGATCATTTCAATGAGATAAAACAACAGATGCCCCCCGTCGAGCACCGGTATGGGGAGAAGGTTAAGTACAGCCAGATTGATACTGAGCAGGGCCATGAAGAGGATAAACGGGATGATCCCTTCTCTGGCCTGTGTGCCGGCCATCTGGGCAATAAGTATGGGCCCACCCAGTGTTTTCGGTGAAATGACACCTTCAAAAATTTTGACAATGCTGACCAGGGTGAGCTTGCTGATCATCCAGGTCTGCTTGAGGCTGGTCCAGGCTGCCTCGATGGGATTCAGGCGCTCAATGTCGGTCTTGGGTGACGGTCCGATACCCAGCTTGTAGGCATCCACATCCTCGCCAAAGATATTCTTTGATTTCTGCAACCGCGGTTTTACCGTCAAATCCTGCTGAACACCATTTCTGCTAATCGTAATTCCCAAGGCCCTTCCATCACTTTTACTGATGGTTTCTGCCAGTCTGTCCCAGCGTGAAATCCTGGCGCCATCCAAGGCCACGATGACATCGCCTTCCNNAATAAAGGTAAAGATCACGATGGCAAGCAGAAAATTGAAAGCGGGACCTGCCGCCACAATGAGTACTCTTTTAAGAATAGACTGTTTGCTGAACGACCGTTTCTGTTCCTCTTCCGACAGCCCCTCCAAATCCGATTCCCCGAGAAGCTTTACATACCCTCCCAAGGGAACGGCGGACAGCAGATACTCTGTTTCGCCGATCTTTTTACCGAGGATCTTCGGACCGAACCCCAGAGAGAACTTCAGCACTCCGACGCCGGATCTCTTGGCCATTAAAAAATGGCCCAGCTCATGAGCGAAAATGAGCACCCCCAAAAGAACAATCAAAGATACAATGCTGATCCCAATCAATATATTATCTCCTCCATGATAACGGCTTCATAAAAAGCGTTTTTATTTACTAACTTTTTAACCTTCTATCAATCAAATAATTGACTTCTTGCCGGGCCCAGCGGTCTGCCTCCAGGACGTCATCCAGTGTCGGAGACGTAATCGACTGGTGACGGCTCAGCACTTCTGAAATTACAATGGGCAGGTCTGTAAATTTAATCCTCTTTCCGAGAAAAGATTCCACAGCGATTTCATTGGCTCCATTGAGGACAGCCGGCAAGGTGCCGCCTGTCTTACCAGCGTCGCGGGCCAGTTTCAGGCAGGGAAACTGTTCCATATCGGGTTCAAAAAATTCGAGTGGACTCGCCTTGATAAAATCCAAGGGTGACTCTCGGCGGGGAAGCCTTGCCGGAAAAGACAGGGCATAGGCAATGGGAATCCGCATATCAGGAATACCCAACTGGGCAATGACCGAACCATCGATATATTCCACCATGGAATGAATGATACTATTCGGATGAATCAGGACATCAATGCGGTCAATCTCTATATCAAACAGCCATTTTGCCTCAATGATTTCAAGTCCCTTGTTCATCATGGAGGCAGAATCAATCGTGATTTTCTGGCCCATCTCCCAGTTCGGGTGTTTGAGGGCGTCGGCAGGAGTAACCTTGGCAAGCTGAGCCGCGGAAAAGGTCCGGAAGGGACCGCCCGACGCCGTGAGAATGATCCGCTTGATATCTTCCGGTCGATGACCGTTCAGGCACTGAAAGATGGCACTGTGCTCACTGTCCACCGGCAGGATCCGGACCTGCCTTTCCCGGGCCTTTTCTACCACCAGGCTTCCCGCCATGACCATCGTCTCCTTGTTGGCCAGTGCGATATCCTTTCCGGCGTCGATGGCCTCCAGCGTTGGCACGAGCCCTGCCGATCCCACCATGGCCGAAACGACCATATCCACATCCCTATGGCGGGCTATTTCGCGATATCCTGCTGGACCCCAGAGAATCACCGTCTTGCAGTCAAGTGGAAGACTTTCCTGCAGGCGGGCAGCATATGCCTCGTCAATTACAGCGGCCATGTCGGGGTGAAACTGCTCGATCTGATCCTTCAGAAGACGGATATTCCTTCCTCCGGCCAGGGCGGCGACAAAGAATTCCGAGGGATTTTGCGCAACCACATCCAGCGTATTGACACCAATAGACCCCGTGGATCCGAGAATAGATAATTTTTTCATTTAATGATGAATACGTAATAGTAATAAACAAAGGGGGCAATAAAGATCAGACAGTCCAGCCGGTCCAGGATACCACCGTGGCCCGGCAGGATCACCCCGGAATCCTTGACCCCCGATGCCCTTTTCATGGCGGATTCGCAGAGGTCACCGAGCTGCCCGATCACACTTCCGAAAAAACCCAGGGCGACCGTATGAACAACGGGAAGTGACGGAAAAAAGATCTGTTGAAAGATGACGCACCCCGCAACACTGCCGATAAACAGACCCACTGTCCCTTCCACCGTCTTGTTCGGACTGACGAGGGGGAGTAATTTCCTTTTTCCGAAATTTCTGCCCACGTAATAAGCTGCCACATCGCCGGAAAAGGCAAGCACCAGCAGAAAAATGATCCAGAGAGCCCCCTGATCAAAACGGCGAATGAGAATAAAATAAGACATCATCAATGGGACATACATAAATCCCAGAATGAGCTTCCCCACCGGCAGGATATCAAACTTTTCTTCGTGTATCCGGAGCAGGTATGTAAAAAAAACGAGGAGAACGGAAAAGCTCAACAGGGCCAACAACAACCTCATATCGCCAAGATAAACGGCAAGGGGAATCAAAAAGCCGATAAACAGGGTTTCCGCCTTCTCCCAAAGATGACCTGGCCCGAAGACAATCTGATGATATTCACTGACGCCGGCAAGAATAACGATGATAATGGTGGCGGAAAATACGGCATCGGAGCCGTAGAAGATGATCGCTAAAAGCAGCGGCACGGCAATGATCGCTGTCAGCCAGCGTTTAAGATGAGACGTCATTCCTGTCGGCCCCCATGAATCTGATCACTGGTGAGACCGAACCGTCTCTCCCGGCGCTGATACTCGGTGATCGCCCGGAACAGTTCATCACGGTTAAAGTCAGGCCACAGGACATCGGTGTAATAGAATTCTGTGTAAGCAGACTGCCAGAGCAGAAAATTACTGATCCGGTATTCGCCACTCGTCCGGATCAGCAGGTCCGGATCGGGCAGGCCGGCCGTATCGAGATAGCGGGAAAATAAATCTTTGGTAACATCTTGCTCTGCTAAAGTACCTCTCCGGATGTCGTTTAAAAGGTCCTGGACAGCACCAACAATCTCGTCGCGCCCCCCATAGTTCAGAGCCAAGTTGAGTGTCATATCAAGATTATGAGCTGTTTTGGCAATGGTCTCCTTGAGAATGGTCTTCATGGGCTTCTTCAGGACTTCCGTATCCCCGATGGTTGTCAAACGGATGCCATTTTCAAGCATTTCCTGAATTTCCGAGCGAAGGTATTCCTCCAGCAGGCGCATGAGGGCTTTGACTTCGCCAGAGGGCCGGAGCCAGTTTTCTGTTGAAAAGGCATAGAGGGTCAGAACCTTGATACCGATTTCCCGGCAGGCTCTCACCGTGAGTCGGACCGCTTCCGCGCCCTTCTTGTGCCCAGCAATTCTTCCCATCGCGTGCTTCTGGGCCCACCGGCCATTTCCATCCATGATAATGGCAATATGCCCGGGCAATTTCTGAAGATCGATTTCGGTCATTACAGAGCCAAATTCCTTAGATATTGAAATGCCTTAATCATCACTCTTCATTGCCTACCACAATCGTCTGCAAGTTACAATAGCAGAGCATTCCATGAACGGTGAGAATGATTCACAAGCAACAGAAATCATTTTTCACTGTCTGCAGGGAGGCATTAAAAAAACGGGGAGCCTAGAGGCTCCCCGACATCAGCTTCTTTGTAAACTTTTTTCTTATATCTGCATGATTTCCTTTTCTTTGGCAGCAAGGATCGCATCCGTTTTTTCGATCGCTTTATCCGTCAGTTTCTGGACTTGTTCCTGCTGGGTAAACATCTCGTCTTCGGAAATCGTATTATTCTTCTTCAGGGTCTTGAACTTCTCGTTGGCATCCCGTCTGGCATTCCTCAACTTGACTTTGGATTCTTCTGCCATCTTCTTGACGACTTTGACCAACTCTTTTCGGCGTTCTTCCGTGAGTTGGGGAATGGAAAGTCGGATCAATTTCCCGTCATTGGCTGGCATCAGACCGAGATCGGATTTCTGAATAGCTTTTTCGATGTCCCCGATCGCGTTGATGTCCCAGGGAGAAATGAGAATCAGACGGCTCTCCGGGACGGAAAGGCTTGCCACCTGGTTGAGCGGTGTCGACACCCCATAATAATCCACCTTAATGCCATCCAGCAGAGTCAGGGACGCCCGTCCCGTCCGGACCTTATTAAAAGACTTTTCCAGCGCCTGCATGGCCTTTTCCGTATTTTCCTTCAGTTCTTTAAAGATCGCATCCTTCATGGCTCACCTCCTACGGCCGTTCCTATGGAATGTCCGCAAATGACCCCTTTGATATTTCCGCTCTTTAAAAGATTGAAAACCACAATGGGCAGATGATTTTCACGGCATAGGGATATGGCCGTTGCATCCATTACCTTCAGGTTTTTCGTCAGCACATCGGTATAGCTGATTTTGTCATACATCCGGGCATCTTGATATTTAACAGGATCCTTGTCGTAAACGCCATCAACCTTCGTGGCCTTGATGATGACGTCCGCTTTTACTTCGATAGCCCGCAGCGACGCCGCCGTATCGGTCGTAAAAAAGGGATTCCCGGTTCCCCCGGCAAATATGACAACCCTGCCCTTCTCCAGATGCCGGACCGCCCTTCTCTGAATGTAAGGCTCGGCCACTTCCTTGATTTCAATGGCCGACTGGACCCGGGTCACAACTCCGACAGATTCCAGAGCACTCTGCAGAGCCAGGCTATTGATCACAGTGGCCAGCATTCCCATGTAATCCGCCACCGTTCGGTCGATCCCCCGATCATTATTGGCTTCCAGGCCCCGGAAGATATTACCGCCCCCGATCACAACTCCCAACTGAATACCCAGCGCGACGACATCCTTGATTTCACCAGCGATGAGATTCACCACCTCCGGATCAATCCCGAAGGTACGCTTCCCCATCAGGGCTTCACCACTCAGTTTAAGGACCACGCGTTTATAAACGGGTTTTTCCATCGATAATGATTATTTTTCCTCGCCCAGCTGGAACCGGGCAAAACGCCTGATAATGATGTTCTCACCGGTTTTGGCAATCATATTGCTGACGAGTGTTCCCACGGTGATATCTGTATTTTTAATGAACTTCTGATCGACGAGACACACCTCTTCGTTATATTTTTTGAGTTTTCCCTCGATGATCTTATCCCAGATTTTTTCAGGCTTTTTTTCAGCTGTCAACTGTTCCCGGTAGATGGATTTCTCGCGTTCCAGCGTTTCCGCCGGGATTTCGTCGGCGCGCACGAAAAGCGGATTTGATGCCGCCACATGCATGGCAATGTCCCGGGCCATGCTTTGAAAATCCTCCGTCTTGGCCACAAAATCCGTTTCACAGTTGACTTCGACCATGACGCCGATTTTGCCACCCATGTGAATATAAGAAGCGACTGTACCGTCCTTGGCTGCCTTGGATGACCGTTTCGTTGCAGCGGACATCCCNNGGCTTCCTTGCAATCCATCATGCCGGCACCCGTTTTAACTCTCAATTCTTTAACCATATCCGATGTAATATTCAATTTTAGGATACCTCCTCTGTCCTTTTTCTTCTTTTCAAAGTTTTCTCGATCAGGCGATATCGTCGTATTCGGATTCGCCGTTCTTTGTTTCCACACTTTCGGGAACGTCGGCTTCGGCAACAGCTTCCTCTACCGCTGTTTCACGAGATAGGTCCTTATTGGTTTCCGCCTGTAACCGTTCCTCGAAGCGTTTCTTGCCTTCCAACACGGCATCAGCAATCTTCGAAGCGAACAATTTAATGGCCCGAATGGCGTCATCATTACCGGGAATCACATAATCAATATCGTCAGGATTACAGTTGGTGTCTACCATGGCTACGATGGGAATTTTCAATTTCCTGGCTTCTTGAACGGTGATCAGTTCGCGCTTCGGATCGACAATAAACAGACCACCCGGACGACCTTTCATCGACCGGATTCCTCCGAGGACCTTTTCAAGCTTGTCTCTGTCCTTCTGAAGTTTCAAGATTTCCTTTTTCGGGAAGGCCTTGATACTGTCATCGGCAAACATTTTATCCAGGGTATTGAGCCGGTCGATACTCTTTTTGATTGTGCTGAAATTTGTAATCATTCCGCCCAGCCACCGCTGATTCACATAGGGCATGCCGCACCGTTCCGATTCTTCCCGGATCGATTCCTGTGACTGCTTTTTAGTTCCCACAAACAGAAGCTCCCCGCCTGCCGCCACCATTTCGACAACAAAATTATAAGCGGTCTGAAAGAGGACGACCGTCTGCTGGAGGTCGATAATGTAGATCCCATTCCTCGCCCCAAAAATAAAGGGCTTCATTTTCGGATTCCATTTATTGGTCTGATGACCGAAATGGACACCNNTTTTTTCCGCCACCCCCATCTTCTTAACCGGTTACATTTCCCAAGAAATGCACACGCCAGTCAATCCGGGAATGTGTGAAATTCGCGAGGAAATAACACAAAGATTGTTAATAATCAAGAGAAAAGAAATAACGGAGTGCTTGCTGAACTTGATAATTTCGGATTAGAAATGATGGATCTGTGCACCACGATTCATCAATCCACAGCATCTTTGCTTCATCCTCGATCTGCCTGAACTCTTCATCCCTGGTGATTCATTCTGTATTGCACAGCTTTGCCAGGACGGCGGCAAAGCAATCTGCGTAAGATATCTTTTTTTTACACGGTTGCTGATGATCAACCGAAGGAGACACTCATCGTGCACATATGAATATTTTTAATGATTACGGTAGGATTGTCAATTATTATTTCGGATGTTATGTAGAATGGTTACGTGTGATACTGGGCATTGATCTTCACGTAATCATAGGTCAGATCGGAGGTGTGGAGGCAGAAGGCTTTCGATCCCATCCCGAGATGAACGCTGATGTGAATGTCATCCTTGCCCATGATTTTCGACAGCTTTTTTGTATTCCCGGAGATGCCTTGACCCTTTTTGAAAACAGGGATGCCTTCAAAGTAAAGCTCAACGGCATGAACGGGCAGTGGAATTCCCGCTGAGCCGGTTGCAGCGATGATCCTTCCCCAGTTGGGATCCTGACCGAAACAGGCTGCCTTAAAGAGATTGGAGTTGGCAATGGCATAGGCGACTTTTTTTGCATCGCCGATGGTTCGGGCACCCCGTACACTGACTTTGATCAGCTTGGTCGCCCCTTCGCCATCCCTGACCATCGCCTGGGAAAGATCTGACAGGACACTGAACAGCATGCCCCGGAAAACTGCTAAAGATTTTGAGTTGCCTTTAATCAACGGGTTGCCTGCCATACCATTGGCCAGAATAATGGCTGTATCATTAGTGCTCATGCAGCCGTCTACCGAAATGGCGTTGAAACTCTGGGCGACAGCTTCCCTGAAAACAGCGTCCAGCGTTGTCCCATCCATAGCGGCATCGGTCATGACATAGGAGAGCATGGTGGCCATGTGGGGTTCGATCATGCCGGCGCCTTTGGCGATACCGCACAGGATAATGTCTTTATCGCCGATCCGGTTCTTTCTCATGGCGATCTTCGAAAAGCGATCCGTCGTCATGATGGCTTCTTCAGCAATGGGAATGCCTTCCGGCTTTAAACCCTTGATCAGCCTCCCCATGGCCGATTCGATCTTTTTTAAAGGCAGGCGGCGGCCGATCACGCCGGTCGAGGCGACCAGCACAAGGTCATCCCGGATGCCGAGTCTTTGAGAAAGGGACCTGGACATGGCCAGGGCATCCTGGTATCCCCCCGTTCCGGTCGCCGCATTCGCATTGCCGCTGTTTGTCAGAATGGCCTGGGCCTGACCGGATTTAATCCTCTCCATGTCCAGAAGGACCGGCGCCGCTTTAAATGCGTTGGTGGTAAAAACCGCTGCCGCCTTCGCCGACACCGTGGAAAAAATCAGGGAGAGATCCTTCTTCCGGTCTTCCTTGATTCCGGCATGTATGCCGTTAGCCAGGAAGCCTGGCACGGCGTAATTTTCAAAGTTCGGTTTCATCGCTTTTTCTCATTGTCCGCAGCACTTCTTATGCTTTTTGCCGCTCCCGCAGGGGCAGGGATCATTCCGGCCAATCTTATCATGATCCCGCTTGACGGTCTTTGGCGCCGCCGCGTCTTCTCCCCGGCTCATGATATAATCCTGCCGCTGCTTTTCCTGCATCTCCTCGATTTCTTCCTCACGCTGGATCTGAACCCGGCAGAGTTTTTCGATCGTGTCCGTCTTAATCCGGTAGACCATATCCATGAACATCTCATAGCCTTCCTTCTGATATTCCCGGATCGGGTCCTTCTGCCCGTAACCTCTCAGGCCAATGCCCTCCTTCAGGTGATCCATGCCCAACAGATTATCCTTCCAGCGGGTATCAATGGATTGAAGCATGATCATCCTGATGAGGTGATCCATGAGCGGCTTGCCAAAATCTTCTTCTTTCTTTTTCAGATGGGCCTTGACAGCGGAAATGATCGTCTCTCTGATCTCTTCCTGATTTAAGCCGCGCTCCGGATCACTGAGATTCAATTTCAGAGAGAATTGCTTGAAGACCATATCGTCCAGCCCCTTGAGGTTCCATTCCTCCGGATGCTGTTTTTTCTCAATATAATCGGGGATCAGATCGTCCACCAATTCTTCCGTCATTTCCTCGATATCCTTCCACAGGTCTTCTCCCCGGAGCACCTTTTTCCGCTGCTCGTAGATCACCTGCCGCTGCCGGTTCATGACATCATCATATTCGAGGAGGTGTTTACGAATATCGAAGTTCTGTCCTTCCACTCTTTTTTGAGCGTTTTCGATGGCTTTTGAGATCATCTTATGTTCAATGGGCTGATTCTCCTCAATGCCGATCTTGTCCATAATGGAGGAAATTCTCTCCGCACCGAAAATGCGCAGAAGGTCATCCTCCAGCGAGAGATAAAATCGTGAAGATCCCATATCCCCCTGCCGTCCCGACCGGCCACGGAGTTGGTTATCGATCCGGCGGCTTTCATGTCGTTCCGTCCCGAGTATATGGAGACCGCCGAGTTGGGCAACTCCCTCCCCCAGCTTGATATCCGTTCCGCGACCTGCCATATTGGTGGAGATGGTCACCTGCCCCCGCTGACCGGCCTCGGCGACAATTTCCGCTTCCCGTTCATGGTGCTTTGCGTTCAGGACGTGATGCTTGATCCCGGTCCGGGTCAGATACTTGCTCAGCAATTCCGACTTTTCAATGGAGATGGTCCCGACCAGCACGGGCCGCCCCGTCTGATGCAATTCCTTGATCTCCTCGATGGTCGCATTAAACTTCTCTTTCTCCGTTTTATAGATCACATCGATATGGTCAGTCCGGATCATGGGCATATTGGTAGGCACAACAAGGACGTCGAGATTATAGATCTTCTTGAATTCGGCCGCTTCCGTGTCGGCCGTACCCGTCATGCCAGCCAGTTTTTTGTACATCCGGAAATAATTTTGGAAGGTGATGGAGGCCAGGGTCTGGTTCTCCCTTTCAATCTTCACCTTTTCCTTCGCTTCCAGGGCCTGGTGCAGACCGTCGCTGTAACGTCGTCCGGGCATGACTCTTCCGGTAAATTCATCGACGATGATGACCTCGCCTTCCTTAACGACATAATCCACATCCCGTTTAAAAAGGGTATGAGCTTTCAAAGCCTGATTGACATGGTGAAGCAGCTCCATATTTTTCGGCTCATAGAGATTTTGCACCTTGAGATAGGATTCGACCCGGGACACGCCTTCCTCCGTCAGAACCACCGTGCGGCTTTTTTCGTCAATCGTATAATCCTTTTCTTTCCTGAGCCTCGGAATGACCTGATTGATTCGGTAGTACTTATCTGTCGATTCTTCCGAGGGGCCGGAAATGATCAAGGGGGTTCGGGCTTCATCGACCAGAATGCTGTCCACTTCGTCAACAATGGCATAGTGGAATTCACGCTGAGCATAATCTTCCAGACTGAATTTCATGTTGTCGCGAAGGTAATCAAACCCGAACTCATTATTGGTACCGTAGGTAATGTCAGCATGATAGGCGTCCCTTCGCTCATCGTCGTCGAGACCATGCACGATGACACCAACCGTCATTCCCAGCATTTTATAGATGGGGCCCATCCACTCTGCATCTCTCCGGGCCAGATAATCATTCACCGTAACCAGATGGGTACCCTTTCCGGGCAGAGCATTCAGATAAATCGGCATGGTCGCAGCCAGGGTTTTCCCTTCGCCGGTCTTCATTTCCGCAATCTTTCCCTCGTGCAGGACAAGCCCACCCACAATCTGGGCATCAAAGGGCCTCATTTGGACGGTTCGCCAGGCCGCCTCGCGAACGACTGCAAAAGCTTCCACCAGGATATCCTCAAGCTCACTGCCTTGAGCCAGTTTTTCCCTGAAATAAGGGGTTTTGGCACGCAATTCCGCATCACTGAGGTTCCTGATCGCTGGTTCCCATTGGTTTACTTCCCGCAGAATGAGAGACAAACGTTTCAGTTCCCGGTCGTTCTTACTGCCAATCACCTTTTTTAATAAGGCCCCGATCATAAAACACCTTGAAAAAAAGCCGGTAACATGACCGGCGCAATGAACAACATCCTACTGAATAGCCAACTGCCGTCCGCATAGGAAATTTATCTCAAGTGCACGATAACGTCAAAAAATCATGACCAACGAATTCTTCGCTTTACTCTTTCTGGATACTTAGTAGCGGATCGCCCACTTCCACTTTGTCACCGGCCGACGCAAAAACCTCCGTTACTTTGCCGTTCACTTCGGAGATCACATTATTCAGCATTTTCATCGCTTCCATCGTGAGGAGGATCTGACCCACCGCAACCTCGTCACCTTCAGCCACGCAGACTTCACTGACGGTACCGATAATCTGAGAACGGACGTCTCCCGTCTTCGCGGCGGCGTCAATTTCTTTCTTGGAGAGCGTTACTTTCCTCTTGACATGATCCCCCACCACATCCATTTCTGTCAAAATGGGTTCGGGATGATGATCAATGATCAGATAAGTCGCGGCATCACCCGATTTCGTCTTGCGCTGAGGCCCGATTTCAATGGTATGAAGTCTCCCGAAAACATCGGGGACCTCGAATTTTTCACCCAGGGTGAATCCACCCTTCCGAAACCAGATGCTGGGCGGAAGGACCCAGGTTTTACCGTACTTGGCTTCAAACTTAAAGAAGTCTATGGCGTCATTGGGATGCTGTAAATACAGGACCAGTTCATCTTCCGTCGCCGTTCGTCCCAGGCGATGTTCGAGCACTTTCTTTTCCACATCTAGGTCGACATCTTCAATCTTCTGGTAACAGGTGTCACACTCCACTATCTCTTTCCAATCCGGACCGAAAACCGCCTCATAGATCTCATCGGCCGGCCGGTAAAATGGAAACTCACCGTATCTGCCGAGCATCAGATTTTTCAGATCATCGCTGCTATCCTTATAACGTGCATTTTTCAGGACATTGTTGACGGCGGTTGTCCAGAGCATCTGTGAACCCGGTGTGACGCTCCAAAAATTGCCCAGTTCGAGCTGGACCTGCGGTAATTCCTTCTGCAGGATTTCCGGCATCCGGTGGAGGAATCCTCCTTTGACGGCCTGTTCAAAGCTGGATCCGGTTGCGCCACCCGGCAGTTTATGGATCTGGACCGTCGGATCAAAACCGAGAAATTGCGATTCGAAATCACGATAATATTCTCTCTCGGGCCTCAGCACGTTCGATGTATCCATGATGGCCTGACGGTCAATCCCCGCAGCATGATACCCGTGATCATCCAGAATATCTAATACCGTCAGAATCGGCGGCGGTCCATAAAAACCGGTAAAGGCATGGTCGCTGGCATCGACGATTTTTGCACCTTTGCGCACGGCGGACACGATTCGTCCAATATCGGCGCCATCCGTGTTGTGGCCGTGATAGTGAATGATCAGATCAGAATATTTTTCAAGAATCGCCTCAACCAGTTCACCCATGCGTTTGGGTGTCCCCAGCCCGCCATGGTTTTTGATGCAGAGAATAATATCCTCGCCGGTCACTTCGATAATCTGTCTTACTTTATCGACGTAGAATGCATCGGTATGCTCCGGTCCCGTAGAAAAGCAGATAGACGGCTCCAGAATCCTGCCGGCCTTTTTGACTTCTTCAAAAACCGGAATCATGTTGGGAATATAATTCAGAAAATCAAAAACACGCCAGACATGAACGTAGCGGGCAAAACTCTGTACCGTCAGCCGGACCACATTATCCGGATAAGGCCGGTACCCGAACAGATTGATGCCGCGGCACAGGGTCTGAAAAAGAGTATCCGGCATGCTTTGGCCCAGGACTTCAAGCTTTTCGAGGGGATTCATCTGTTTTCTGAGCATATCCACATGGACCGAAGCGCCTCCGGTAATTTCAATTGAAAAAAAGCCTGCCTCATTGCGCGGCTTGGCGGCAAGGAGCTGGGTGTGGGGCATGATCCGGTTTTTAAAATCGGACTGGGAAAGATCTCTTTCCGTATTGGTGATATAGTAGCCTTTATTCTTCCGTATCTTATCGAGAACGTAAGAAACGCTTTTTGCTTGAAACTCCCGCGGTGTAATTCTTTCATCAATCATCTGAGTTGAGAGGTTCATAAATACTCTTGTCCTGTGTCTCTTTATTTTCCTTGAATCGCTATAAAAAACACCAAGACTTCTCGTCGGTCCTGGTGGTCAAACTTAACCGGCATATGGATTGATCTTCTTCGCATGAATTTCCGCGATAAGCTTTGCCAGTTTGGCGATTTCCCGTTCCGGTTCGGGATAGTTGAAAATACCCGGATGGGTTTCGATATAACTGGTATCAAACCGACCGGCCCGAAAATCCGGATCATCACAAATGGCCAGATAAAAGGGTATCGTTGTCTTCGGACCGACGATTAAGAAACCGTTCAATGCTCTCCTTAACCGTTGCAGCGTTTGTTCCCAGTTGTATCCCCGAATGGTCATTTTAACCAGCAGGGAATCATACTCCGTCGGAATTTTGAATCCCTGGTAAACGGCGCCATCAAGCCGGACGCCGGGACCGCCGGGCGATTGATAAACTTCAACGCGCTTCCCCCCTTCCGGCATAAAGTTATTCTTGGGATCTTCGGCATTGATCCTGACTTGAACGGCCTTCCCCGGCAGGGTGACACGCTCTTTTGGAATATTTAGTTTATGTCCTTCGGCAATGCGAATTTGCTCTCTGACGATATCGACGCCGGTCAATTCCTCCGTTACGGTATGCTCAACCTGCAATCGCGTATTCATTTCCATGAACCAGAATTCATTCGTCTTGGAATTCACCAGGAATTCAACAGTTCCGGCATTGATGTATCCCGCCTCCCGTGACGCTTTGATGGCATAATCATACATGGACTCCAGAACGTCTTTTGGCAGTTCTGCCGGTGCAATCTCGAGCAGTTTCTGGTGTCGACGCTGAATAGAGCAATCCCGGGAACCCAAATGGATAATGCTGCCATGCTTGTCTGCCAGGATCTGGATCTCCACGTGCCGTGGCGCTTCAATGAACTTTTCCATGTAAATATTTTCGTCATTGAAAGCCGACAAGGCTTCCGACCTCGCTTGTGGCAGTTGCACGATGAGATCCGCCTCATTGACTACTTTTCTGATCCCCCGGCCGCCGCCTCCCGATGAGGCTTTCAGCATGACCGGGTATCCCTGTTTCGCCGCAAAAGCAAAGGCCTCATTGATACCGGTGCTCCCGCG
>PMNM01000047.1 GCA_003161855.1 Syntrophaceae bacterium
TAATACCCCGTAGCTTGCTTTGGGGTTCATACCCGTGATTATCTTGAAAAAAATGCCGCAGATAATTAAAAATAATCTTTTCCGCGCTTATTCCTTATCAGGGCCAACCCATTTTACAGCAGGCCCGATAACCAGGAAGGGAGCGGGATTAATCGATCCGCCGCCAAGCCCCATATATCCCATACCCAGAAAAATATTGTCGTTGATCTTGCGGAGCTCATCGTGCATGGAATGCACAGTTCCTGAATTATAAGGACTGTAATCAATATGGAACGAATCCTTTCCGTCAATAGGCGACTTGCCGACATAGGTGTTCATCTTTCTGGTGCGGAAGAGTATTTCCTTACCATCCTTACCTTTGCTCGAAAAGATGTTGTATCCCCATCCCTTGTCCTTTTCAAAAGGGAAGAAAGCCTTGCCCGCCCAGCGGCCGGGGCCGAAGAAGTGATGCGTGTAAATATCCGCAGATGCGGCCAGCACTCCCACCGGCAACGTTTTTGCGCTGTATTCTCCCCTCATCTCTTCATACTGCGGAGCCGGGGCCGCATAAAAAAGCTGGAAAAGGGCTGCCTTGCCGAGCTTCTCGATATCTTTTACTGTGGCCTTTCCGGGTGCAACGCCAAGTATCTGTTCCATGTTCTGGCCTTTATAGTAACCGCCTTTTTGTAAAATGTTCACACCAGTCAGCGCAAGCTGCACAACCACCAGCGCGACAATTATAATAAGAATGATCTTTAATGCTTTCATGGTATATTCTCCGTCAAGACCGGACACAAATTCCTCCTGATAGAGGAAAATCCCGCCGGAATTATTTTTCTATAGGCACATGATCTCGTCTTCGGTTAAATCTTCAACCCGGACGGGATCGATTCCCTTGATCATGGCAGCAAGCTGCTTGTTCGACAACTCGGGTTGTGTGCGTACGATACGCCATTTATTGTCTTTCATCCAAATGAAAAAACGCCAGGCGAAGCAGTCTTTGCAATGCACCTGCTTCTTCTCTATATAGGTGTTACCTGTTAGTCCCTTAAGTGCCCCATGCTGTGGGCACTTGATGTTGATGCAAAATGTTCCCGATGTGTATTCTTTGCTCATGTGGAATCCCCCTTTTTTTATCTTCGTTGATTACCTATTTCATTATTTTCTTGAGTTCGCGTTTCAGGATCTTACCCACACCGCTCATAGGGAGCTGATCCATGAATTCAATCGCCTTAGAGACCTTGTAGGGAGCCACGTTTTCCCTCAGATATTTGATGATCTTCTCTTTTTCAGCCGCGCTCTTCTCAATGCCGGGTTTCAGCACAATAGCAGTGCCCACCCGCTCGGAACCGGGCCGATCAGGATCGGGAATGCCGATAGAAGCTGCAAGTTCTATATCAGGATGTTTCATGAGAACATCGTCGAGCTCGCGGGTGAAGACCTTGAACCCAGAAACAATTACCATGTCCTTAACCCGGTCCACGATGTAAAAGTAACCATCCTCGTCCATCCTGGCCACATCTCCCGTGAACATCCAACCGTCCCTGATGGCGTTGGCCGTTTCCTCAGTCTGGTTGTAGTAACCCTTCATAAGCTGGGGTCCCCGTATGGCGATCTCACCTGGCTCACCTGGTTTCGCCGACTGTCCCGTCTCGGGATCGATAAGCTTAAACTCGGTGTCTGACAGGGGCATGCCTATCGAGGTTGCCTTCTTTTTCCCATAGCGGGGATTGCAGCATGTCACAGGGGAGGTTTCCGTCATCCCGTACAACTCGATGAAGTTGCCTTTTCCGATGATGCCCTCGAGTTCCCCGATATAATCGGGGGGAAACGGCGCCGCAGCGCTCAGGCACCACCTGAGTTTGCTCAGGTCCAGTTTCCTGAATTCTGGTTTTTTCATTAATTCGAAGAAGACCGTTGGTACGTTCACAACAGCGTGGGGCTTATAGGTCTTGATCGCATTGATGATAAAATGCGTATCCCGCGGGTTCGGCACGCAGATCTGGGTGGCACCGACGGTGAGGATGAATCCACCGAAGGCAAGCCCTGCGATGTGGAAGAGGGGAAAGGCGGAGAGCGCAAAAAACTCGGGGCCTATATCAAGCCATGCGAGGGTCTGTTCCCGGTTGGACATGTAGCTTCGCTGGGTGAGGAGCGCACCCTTCGAGGGCCCGGTGGTCCCTCCCGTGTACATCATGAAGATTATGTCGTTCATATTGCGTTTCACGGCGACCCGATCCTTCGGCATTTCCCGGATGACGTCCATGAATTTCGTCACTGTCTTACCGGAGAGAGGCTTTACCTCGCCTGTGGGGATCTTCTTGAGAAGCTTGCCGAGGACCCGTTTCATACCGGGCAGAAAATCGGCGATCTCCGAGACGACCACGGTGGAGAACTTCGTCTTGTCAGCCACTTCCGCAATCTTCCCGAAGAGGAGATCTACGGTCATGATCACCTTCGCCTTCGAGTTGTTGAGCTGATGTTCCATTTCATGGGGCGTAAGCAGGGGGCTCAGTCCAGTGGATACACATCCCGCCTTCTGAACGGCGATGATACTGATATAGTTGGCGGGGATATTGGGCATGTGGAGACCTACCACGTCATCCGGCTTGAGGCCGATCTTGATGAAATACTGGGCGAGCTGGTTGGATAGCTCATCGAGGTCGCGGTAGGTGAGCTGCGAGCCCATGTAAATAAGGGCTGTCTTGTTCGGGTATTTTTCTACGACCTCCCGGAACTTTTCTGCAAAGGTCTTGTCCCCGTACTTCAGCGTCGACGGCACTTTCTTATCATAATTCTTCAGCCACGGTTTTTCCGAACATATGTCACCCATTCCGATACCTCCTTTTTTATTTATTATATATCTAAGATAATTCTAATTGTGTCAATTGCAAATCGCAACTGCGGGAGCCCATGATCAGTGCGCAGATATTATTACCTTGC
>PMNM01000025.1 GCA_003161855.1 Syntrophaceae bacterium
GTGGCCAAACACGGCAACCGGGCCGTTTCCAGCAGCTGCGGCAGCGCCGACGTCCTGGAAGCCCTGGGGGTCAATATCGACGCAAAGCCGGAAATAGTGGAAGAGTGCATTCAGCAGATCGGAATCGGTTTTCTCTTCGCCCCGAAGCTCCACGGCGCTATGAAGTACGCCATCGGACCCAGGCGGGAAATCGGCATCCGCACGATCTTCAACATGCTGGGTCCTCTGACCAATCCCGCCGGTGCCACCTGCCAGCTGATCGGTGTGTATGAGGCGAAACTGACGGAAATGTTCGCCGAGGTTCTCAAAAACCTGGGAACCAGGAGGGCATTTGTGGTGCACGGTGCCGATGGTCTTGACGAGGCCACCATTACTGGGGAGACGCGGGTCTCCGAACTGAAAGAGGGAACCGTGCGCACCTATAACCTGGACCCTGTTGAATTCTTCGGCGAAACATACCCCGCCGAAGACCTGACGGGTGGGGATGCAACCGTCAATGCCCAGATCACCAAGAATGTGTTAACGGGCGGAGACGGCCCCCGCCGGAAGATCGTCCTATTGAATGCGGCTCTGGCCATCGTCGCCGGGGGGAAGGCGAATACCGTTCGGGAGGGTATCGCCGTGGCGGAAGCATGTATCGACAACGGGGCGGCCCTGAAAAAGCTCCAGGGATTGATCGGCCTTTCCAACCGTTGAGAAGGCAATGACGTCGGAGATGATTCGGTTGAAAGAAAAGACATTTCTAGACAGAATTGTGGAGGTCAAACGTCGGGAAATCGCTCAGGCAAAGGGTGTAGAGCCGCTGCGTGAGTTGAAGGCAAAACTGCGGAATCTGCCCCCGGCCCGGGATTTCCGGGCGGCCCTGACGGGAAGCCCCTGCGCCGTCATCGCCGAATTCAAAAAGGCCTCTCCATCCAGGGGAATCATCCGGGGAGGCGCCCATCCCTTAGAGATTGCCTCTGTCTACGAGGCCGGCGGAGCAGCGGCCATTTCCATCCTTACGGAACACTCTTTTTTTGCCGGTGACGGCCAACATCTCGCAGAAATCAGCAAACAGACGGGGATCCCCCTCCTGCGAAAGGATTTCATTGTCGACCCCTGGCAGATCTACGAAACAAAGTATCTCGGCGGCGATGCCCTGCTCCTCATCGCCCGCATCCTGACCCGGGAAGAACTGAGGGAATTCATCTCGCTGACGGTTGATCTGGGGCTGACGCCCCTCGTGGAGATCCACAACGAAGAGGAACTGGAAAAAAGCCTGGCGGTGGGGGCGCAGGTCATCGGCGTCAACAACCGGAACCTGGACACCTTTGTAACGGACATTGGGACGTCCCTGAAGCTGTCCCCCCTGATACCGGAAGGGGTCATCAAGGTCAGCGAAAGCGGCATTGCCTGTAGAAGAGATGTGGAAATCCTGATGGGCGCCGGCATTCATGCTTTTCTGGTCGGCGAGGCCCTGATGCGAAGCGGGGATGTAGGACGGAAACTGAGGGAACTGATGGGGCGGGAGATCGAACATCATGGTGGAGATTAAAATCTGCGGGATCACCCGCCTTGAAGACGCTCTCCACGCTGCCGACTGCGGGGCCGACGCCCTGGGTTTTATCTTCTACAGGAAGAGCCCCCGCTATATTGATCCGGAAGCGGCTGCAAAGATAATCGCCCAGCTCCCAGGGCGGATATGCGCGGTAGGGGGCTTCGTCAACGAGGATGCGGAGGTTGTCAAGACGGTGGCAGCATCCTGCGGCCTCGACCTGATCCAGCTTCACGGGAACGAACCTCCCGACTACTGCGGGCAGTTCGACGGCGACATCCTTATTAGGGCCCTTGCCCTAGAGATGGAGGAGGATCTTGAAAAGGCGTTCCTCTATCCGGTGCGGGCGATCCTTGTAGATGCCCGCGACAGTGGGCGTTATGGCGGAACGGGGAAGAAGGCTTCATGGGAACTGGCTGCTGCGTTAGGGGTTCGTCATCCCCTGATTCTGGCGGGTGGCCTCAACAGAGAAAATATTACGGCGGCCCTGCAGACGGTCCGGCCCCATGCCGTGGATATCAACAGCGGCGTGGAGATCTCTCCGAGGGAAAAAGACTCAGGAAAGGTGAAAGAGATTATCGAGATGATCAGGCGGGAGGAGAACCGGGATGACCATGAGCCAATCTTTGTGTCACACCGTCAGTAAAAAACACGCCAGTCGTTAAGAGGAAATCACAGGAAAAGGGTGAAGATCATGGTAAAAAGACTACCTGATAAGAAAGGACATTTCGGAGTTTTTGGGGGACGCTATGTTGCCGAAACCCTCATGCCCGCCCTGATCGAGATTGAGAAGGCCTACCGCCAGGCTATGCAGGACAGGGATTTTCAGAGCCAGTTTCGCTATTACCTCCGGGAGTACGCGGGCAGGGAAACGCCCCTGTACTTCGCCGGAAACCTGACGGAAAAGCTGGGCGGGGCAAGGGTCTATCTGAAACGGGAAGACCTGAACCACACAGGCGCCCACAAGATCAACAATACCCTGGGCCAGGCCCTTCTCGCTCGGCGGATGGGAAAGAAGCGGGTCATCGCCGAGACCGGGGCCGGGCAGCACGGTGTGGCGACGGCTACGGTTGCCGCCCTCTTCGGAATGGCCTGCCAGGTCTTCATGGGAGCCGAGGACATCCGACGTCAGGCGCCCAACGTCTTCCGCATGAAGATGCTCGGGGCGGAGGTGATCCCCGTAACCTCGGGAACATCGACGCTGAAAAACGCCATGAACGAGGCCATGCGACATTGGGTCGCCCACGTCCGGGATACGTTCTATGTCATCGGCACGACCGCCGGACCCCATCCCTACCCGGTGATGGTCCGCGACTTTCAGAGCGTCATCGGCAGGGAAGCAAAAAAGCAGATTCTGAAGAAGGAAGGCAGGCTCCCCGATTTCCTGGTGGCCTGCGTCGGCGGGGGGAGCAACGCCATGGGTCTCTTTTATCCTTTCCGCAATGATCAGGCAGTGGCCATGATCGGCGTAGAAGCAGGCGGCAGGGGCATCGAAACAGGTTTCCACGCCGCCAGCATATCCGCCGGCCAGGTCGGTGTTCTCCACGGCAACAAGACCTACCTCCTTCAGGACGCCCACGGTCAGGTGAGGGACGCCCACTCCATCTCTGCAGGTCTCGACTATCCAGGCGTCGGGCCGGAGCACAGCTATTTTCATAAAACGGGGAGGGCAAAATACGTGGCCGTAACGGATGACGAGGCCCTGGAAGCCTTCCTGCTTCTGACCACCTGCGAGGGGATCATGCCCGCCATGGAAAGCGCCCACGCCATTGCCTATGTTATGAAACTGGCGCCGTCCCTTGACCGGGACAAGATCATTGTCGTCAATCTATCGGGACGAGGGGACAAGGATATGGGCATTGTTGCCGAAAAAATGGGGGTGAATCTGCCATGAACCGTATCAAAAATACCTTTGCGAAACTGAAAGGAAGAGGGGAGAAGGCTCTGATTCTGTATTTGATGGCGGGTGATCCCGATCTTGACCGAACGTACGAGTTGATCCTCACCCTGGACAGGGCAGGTGTGGATATCCTGGAAATCGGCGTGCCCTTTTCCGATCCCACGGCAGACGGCCCCGTTATCCAGGAGGCAGCCCAGCGGTCCCTGCGCGCGGGGAC
>PMNM01000115.1 GCA_003161855.1 Syntrophaceae bacterium
ACCAGCATTATGCAAAGGTTTCATCAGGTGGAACTTATCCGGAATGCTTTCGATCTGGCCTTTTAAGCAAAAATCCGTATTTTAATAGGACAGCAGATTTCGAGGGCCGAAGGTCTCTTCAAGGCCGACCTTCCAGGCGTTGCCTTCCATGTAAATCAGTAGGACCGCCAGCTTTGCAGATTTTTTATAGAGGATGTTGATTTCTGCTTTATCTTTACTTCATTGCAGCAATATCCCACTTGCTCTGTTTCAGAACGCGATCGGGATCAAAGGCATTCAGGTAACTGTTCCAATAGGCCTTTGCCAAGCATTATACAAACCTCTCGCTGGAATGACAAAGGATAAACATGGAATGACCCTAAAGATGTCATTTCGGACTTGATCCGGAATCTGGTTTTGTACCTCTCCGGTCCAGTTCCTGTTCCCAGTCCCAGGCCGTTTTTACGATAAAGGCCAGATCGTCATGAACCGGTTTCCATCCCGTCAAGGTCTGCAACCGGGTACTGTCGGCAACAAGGGCCGGTGGGTCCCCCGGCCTTCGGTCCGCTTCTTCCACCGGGAGATCGATGCCCGTCACCTCCTTTACCGTGGAAACAACCTCTCTGACGGAAAAGCCATGGCCATAGCCGCAATTCATAATATCCGATTTTCCTGTATCCATCAGGTAGCCAATGCCCGGACGTGAGCCTTGGCGATGTCATCCACATGGATATAATCCCGGATGCAGGTTCCGTCTGGGGTCGGGTAATCGATCCCGTAAATGGATAACCTGTCAAATTCGCCTTTCGCGGTTTTCAGGGCCCGTGTAATCAGATGGGTCGGGTTCCGGTAGGCCTGACCAATGCGTGCTTTCGAATCGGCCCCGGCGACATTGAAATATCGCAGGGCAATGTAGTGGAAGTTCCTGGAGGCGGAAAGATCCTGAAGGATCCTCTCCACCATCATCTTTGTCATGCCGTAAGGGTTGATGGGTTTCAGGGCCGCTGATTCGTCAACGGGAATTCTGNNACGGACCGACTCTTCGACCTCGATCGACGCGGCAAAGTGAATGACCACCTCCGGCCGGAAGGATTGAAGGATATCGTTTAACAGATCGCGGTTCTGGAGGTCGGCTTCGATCAGCTTCCCGGATAAGACGGCCCACTTATGGCTCGTGGAAAGGTTGTCCAGGATCACCATCTCATGACCATGGCTGCCCAGAGCCTTGACCGTGTGGCTGCCGATATAGCCGGCACCGCCTGTGACCAGAATTTTCATTGTGTCACCTTACGGAATCTTTGCATGTACAAAATAATATTTCCTTCTACTGCGTCATTCCCGTGGAAGCGTGGATGATGAGACAGTATGATTAGTTGTGTATTTTTTCAGAAACAATATTTTGAACCATTTTCTGGATGGAGAGATAGGCCGTCAGGCCCGGGGATTCGATGCCGATCAGGTTGATCAGGCCGGGGAAGCCCCGGTCAGCCTCCTCACGGATGACGAAATCGCGATAGGGCTCGCCGGGTCCCTGGAGCTTGGGCCGGATGCCGCTCGTATCGGGGTGGATCTGGTCCATCGTGATGCCGGGCAGGTAGTCGCGAACAGCCTCGTAAAAAGATGACTTCCGATCCTCATTGACGGAGTAGTCGAAAGAGAGATTGCCGCATCGCTGCGCTCCTCGCAATGACACAGACGATATTTCAGCATCATCGAGATATTCGGTGTCGGGGCCGAAGCGGACACGGCCGCTGAGATCGAGCGTGGCGTGAATGCCCAGACTTTCGTTGTGTTTGTCGGGTACGGGATAAACCAAATGATTTATTCTTGGCGATGGGGACGCAGAAAAATAATTTCCCTTACAAAATTTCAGGCGGTAATCGGCTTCATTGATATCGATTCCGGCCAAGGCGGCGATACGATCGGCATGAAGGCCGGCGCTGTTGATCAGCGTGCGGGTTTGCACGTGATATGCGCCGTCGTTGATTTCCAGATCATAATGGGTTCCGTTCCTGTGAATGGCGGTGACCTCTGCCCGGAAGGAAATAGTTGCGCCGTTTTCTTCGGCTTGCAGATAGAAAGAGCGCATCAGGCCGTGCGTGTCGATGATTCCCGTGGAAGGGGAGAAGAGGGCGGCTTTGGCCCGGACCTCCGGTTCGAGGGTTCTGACCTGTTTATTACCGAGCAGGGTCAGGTCAGCAACGCCGTTCTGCCTAGCCTGTTTGCGAATGTCTTCCAACCGGGCGCATTCCTCTTCGCTGATGGCGACGATCAGCTTTCCGGTTTTTCTGTGGGGGAGGCCGCGTTTCTCGCAGGCTTCGTAGAGGAGATGGTTTCCCTCCACGCAGAGGGTGGATTTCAGCAGGCCGGTCGGGTAGTAGATGCCCGCGTGGATGACTTCGCTGTTGCGGCTGCTCGTTTCCTGACCGAAAGAAGTGTTTTTCTCTAGGACCAGGACATCGCGATGCTTTTCGGAGAGACCCTCGGCAATGGCCAGACCGATAACCCCCGCGCCGACAATCGTGACGTTGAAGAGCTGCATCAAAAGTGCGTCAGCGGCGGTTTGCCGATGGGGTAGACGTTGAAACCGATGTCGAACAGGCGCCGGTGATCCAGAATATTGCGGCCATCGAAGATGAAGGCGGGCTGGGACATGGTTCGATAAATCCGCTTAAAATCCAGGTTCCGGTAGAGATCCCATTCCGTCATGACGGCGATGGCGTGACAGCCCGCGGTGGCTTCATAGGGATCCTCGACGTAGCGGATGCTTCCCCGAACGTCCTTCAGATCGATGGTGGCGTTTTGCAGGGCCTTCGGGTCGGAGATGACCACCTCGGCCTTTTCCTCCAGCAATCGCCTGGCGATGAAAAGGGCAGGGCTCTCCCGTGTGTCGCCCGTGTTGGCCTTGAAGGCGAAGCCAAGCAGGCAGATCTTTTTGGCGGCCAGCGTGTTGAACATGGCTTTGAGCATCGTCATCGTGAAACGGTTCTGCTGGTATTCGTTGATTTTGACGACGCCTTCCCAGTAATCGGCCACCTCGTCGAGACCATAGCTGCGGCACAGATAGACGAGGTTCAGGATGTCCTTTTTGAAGCAGGAACCGCCGAAGCCGACGCTGGCATTGAGAAACTTTGCGCCGATGCGGCTGTCCATCCCGACAGCCCGGGCGACCTCGCCGATATTGGCCTCGGCCTTTTCGCAGAGGGCGGAGATGGCGTTGATCGAAGAGATCCGCTGGGCAAGAAAGGCATTGGCGACGAGCTTGGAAAGCTCGCTGCTCCAGATGTTTGAGGTGACGATCTTTTCCGGCGGAATCCAGTGGGTGTAGATGTCCACGAGGACCTGCCGCGCTGTTAATCCCCGCTCTGTTTCACGGGAACCGATGAGAATGCGGTCGGGGTTTTCCAGATCTTGGATGGCTGTGCCCTCGGCCATAAATTCCGGGTTAGATAAAACGTCGAAAAAAATACCATTGTGGGCACTGTTCAGGATCTGCTCCATCGTCAGGGCGGTTTTCACAGGAAGGGTACTCTTTTCGATGACGATCTTGGAGGATTGGGAATATTGCAGGATCTGACGGGCCGTGGCCTCCCAGAACTGCAGGTCAGCGGCCATGCCGGCGCCGGCGCCGAAGGTCTTGGTGGGCGTGTTGACGCTGACGAAAATGATGTCGTTGTCCCGGATGCCGGCGGCGATATCCGCGCTGAAGAAGAGGTTTTTGCCGCGCGTGGCGAGGACCAGCTCATCGAGCCCCGGTTCGTAGATGGGCAGGGTATCGGAGTTCCATTCGGCAATGCGTTGGGGGTTGATGTCCACGACGGTGATTTTGTATTTCGGGCACTTGTGGGCGATCATGGCCATCGTCGGCCCGCCGACATACCCGGCCCCGATACAGAGAATATTCTTTTTCATCGTCATTGTTTTACCTTTACAATGTTGTCATTCCAGTCACAACTTTCGCTGGAGCGATATTAGGAAATTTCAAATCACCCCCCGGAAATATTCGATGGTTTTGGCGAGGCCTTCCTCCAGGGGGACACGGGGCTGCCAGCCCAGCTTTTTCTGTGCAAGCGTGATGTCCGGTTTGCGCTGCGTCGGATCGTCCTGGGGCAGGGGTTTAAAAACAATCTTTGCACGGCTGCCGGTCATGCGGATCAGGATTTCAGCCAGCTCCAGAATTGTAAATTCCGCCGGGTTGCCGAGATTGACGGGTCCGAGAAACCCTTTGGGCGTTCCCATCATCCGGATCAGGCCATCGATCATGTCGTCAACATAACAGAAGGAGCGGGTTTGGGAACCGTCGCCGAAGACGGTAATGTCTTCGCCCCGCAGGGCCTGGACGATAAAATTGCTGACCACGCGACCGTCGTCTGGGGCCATACGCGGGCCATAGGTATTGAAGATTCTGACAATTTTGATGTTGACATGGTTCTGCCGGTGATAATCCATCATGAGGCATTCAGCGGCGCGCTTGCCTTCGTCATAGCAGCTCCGGATGCCGATGGGGTTGACTCGGCCCCAGTAATCTTCTTTCTGGGGATGGACCTCGGGATCGCCGTAGACCTCGGAGGTCGAGGCCTGGAGAATGGTGGCCCGGACCCGTTTGGCCAGGCCCAGGGTGTTGATGGCGCCCATGACGTTGGTTTTAATCGTTTTGATGGGGTTGTACTGGTAATGAACGGGGGAGGCGGGGCAGGCCAGGTTGTAGATTTCCTCAACCTCGAGAAATATCGGATTGATGATATCGTGTCGGATCAGCTCGAAATGAGGGTTGGACAGAAGATGGAGAATGTTGTTTTTGCTGCCTGTGAAGAAATTGTCCAGGCAGATGATGTCGTGGCCCTGCGCAAGGAGATGTTCGCAGAGATGCGAGCCGAGAAAACCGGCGCCGCCGGTGATAAGGATACGTTTCATAAATACAGCTCCGCTCTTTGAGTTACACAGAAACCTTTGCACAACTCCTGTTAAAATTTGAGTAGAAAAATAACGAAAAAGTTATTTAACATATTAATATTACTTG
>PMNM01000016.1:0-135 GCA_003161855.1 Syntrophaceae bacterium
TCATGAGCTTCGACAGTTCCTCCGTCGTCAGGGGCCGCACGACGAGATCGGGCCTGTTCACCGGCAGCAGCGGTACGAAGGATGCATCATAGGAATAGCCAAAACGGTCGATGTCGGAATCAAGGACATTTTCCG
>PMNM01000016.1:178-1674 GCA_003161855.1 Syntrophaceae bacterium
TGGATTGACCCCTTCCGTTCATCTCATTTACGCTATGAGCTTGGGAATGGTGACACCACCGTCCATGATAAAGGTGACCTTCGCATCCGGTCCTTTCTCTTCGAGCGCTTTCGCCAGGGCGTCGGAGACGCTGTTGAAAGGCCGCATGTGGGCCTTGCTGATTAGATTCCCGTCCAGGGGTGTGACGGCCCATATCTGCGCCTTTACTCCGATCTCTGCCATCTTGCAGGCCTTGTGGTAACCGAGCTTGTATTCCCTGTCCAATTTGTCGATGACTGCCTTGTAGGTCTTCTCGGAACTCAGCAGATCGAGGAATGCCTGCGAGCCGATCCCGTTTCGGCACGCGGAGACCAGGATAATAATCCCACCATCTTTCAGCGCAGTCTTGCCATTGTCTAAAGCTTTCTGTGACTGGTAAAGATCGATATCATTTGGCTTGAGGGCCACCGTTACCACAATCTCGGTCTGCCTCTTGATGGGGACAACAAAGACTTCGTCTGCTTTCGCAAGCAGAGAAAAGAAGGAATCCTTCAGATCTCCGGCGGCTGCTGCATATACCCTGTGATTACCGTCCAAAACGGTCATGATGGCAAAGATGTTAAACTTCTCCAGGAGTTTCTCCGCGTCATCCAGTTCTTCAGCGACGGGATTGCCCTTCAGGACCATCGTCTGAGCAGCATGCGAAATGGCCATCCGGTGATTGGCCGTAATGCAGTCATAAGCGGCCAACCCCGGCATGAAAGACTTCCTTCCGCCGGTGTATCCGGCAAAGTAGTGCGGTTCGATACTGCTTATGGGGATAATGGCGTCTGCTTCCTTGACGAGTTTGTTCAGCATGATCTCATGACCGTGCCTTGTCTTGCCTAATGAGAAACATTCGCTCTTCTTGGCATCGTGGACGTGAACACGATCTTTCCATTCCTTGTAGATATTTCCTACGATGAAATCGTATTCCTCTTCCATCGGCGCTCTATGGCTACCCGTTGCAATGAGAATCTTGAAGGTCTTACCCTTCAACGCCGGGTAGACAATATCCATGATCCGGTCCGTGGGCGTCGGGCGTGTTGCATCATTGACGACAACGAGAATGTTCTTCCGGNNATCTCTATCTTCATCGATGCTCCCATTTGCTTATTTTTTATGGTTCTCTTTTGATTTGCCAGCATATTGGGGAAATAACTTTATGTCAACCTCTTGAGAAATTCAGCCGAAAAAAGCTATGCATCCCACCGGTGATGGCACCGGCCCCTTCGATCAGGGGTTTGCTTCTGACGACTTTCCCGATCCTTCTATTTTTCTTCATTTCGATCCTCCCGATCCGTGTTTCTTCATGCCTGATGAGATCGTACCCATGATCGTGAGACGTTTTATAGGGTCAACAGTCAAAATGAAGGATTAAAAATGAAAAAGAGCCGTCCCGCCGGAGAATGAGACGGCTCAGTGAACCTGTCTATGGATGGTAAGTCGTCGGTCTATTTTACTGCGTCTTTCAGGCC
>PMNM01000016.1:1690-2024 GCA_003161855.1 Syntrophaceae bacterium
CCCTCCTTTTTCAAAGTAAATTTTTTAAACCAGTTACTGTAAAATTATCGCTTAATCAAGAGAAAAATATAGATCAATATCTAACTTCTCCTTGGTGCGGGGAAAATGGTTACTCCCTTTTCTTTATGCGGTCATTCTGTCCTGCAATCGCTCTGCACTTTAAATATTTACGAAATCATTACTTTTTGCACTCCCCGATCGATCCTTCTTTGCATATCATCCCATCAATCCACTTAGCATCGTCCAACCTTGCTCCCGTCAGTTTTGCATTCGTCAGGTTTGCCCCGATGAAGCGCGCATCGTTCATTCGCGCACCACTGAGGTTTGCACCACT
>PMNM01000016.1:2048-2539 GCA_003161855.1 Syntrophaceae bacterium
GTCAGATTTGCTTTGTCCAATTTTGAAAAATGAAGGTTTGCACCCGCCATGTTTGTATTTTTCAAATCTGCTTCACTAAGATCTTCACTCGGCATAAATGCATTAACCAAATCGCAGTTTGGGCATCTTTTCAAATTCTTGATTCGTTGAACGTCGCCTGAGTTAAATGCAGATGACCCGGCCGTTGCAAGGAAAAATGCGATCAGGCTGCTACCAAGAATGAAAAGTGTCTTTTCCCCGACCATAAAGATATCTCCTTTTCTTTTTAAGTGGTCATACACTAATTTTTCAAGAAAGAACATAATGAATATCTACCAGGAAAACAGATTGCTCTGAACTGCACTTCACCTGGTAGACAGCGTTGTATTGGATAAGTCGGGAAGAATACCCTGCCGGCAAGAACTCGCAGGCCTTCGGCAATTTTTTACCGAGAACTGCTAAAAAAGGTAAACGGTCTTTAACTGAAAGAAATGCCCTCTGGGTGAATTTTC
>PMNM01000032.1 GCA_003161855.1 Syntrophaceae bacterium
ACCCGTTTATGATTATATGTATTTTCTTAAAAATAATCGTTTTTCATGAACATTTGATTCTGTGCGTTACATCTACAACTGTTTGGTGGCGGGCAGTTGTAAGAATTTAGGATTACGAATGGAAAGAGAGTAACATTAATTGGAATTGCTCAGGATAGCCTCGATAATGGCGTCGCTCATTTTCATGATTCTCCTGATCAGGTCGGCCTCCCCCGTGGATATGGATTGATCTGTGAAGACGACCTTCCTCTGATCAATGCTGACCACCTTGCACTTTGTGACGATCATCGTTCCTCTCTTTTCAATGCTGCCTGCGATCACGAAATTTAGTCCTAACCTTGTGCCGATTTCGATTATATTCTCCATCTGGTCACCCTGCTGAAGATTGTTGGCAGCNNGGTTTTATTTTCTCGGCACCTGCAACGCTCTTAGCGGGAGACGCCATATCCACCACGGAGAAACTATAACGGGCAGAAACCACATACCCGTTACGGCTATAGTTGTAATAGGCCCTGACCTCGTATTTTCCTGGTATGGGAGCATTAAAGGTTAGAACACCCTCGCTTACCCTATCAGGCATGTATTTATAGTCCCCAGCTTCATTGTCTGGAGAGCCTGACGCCACAATACATAGCCAGTCCCGTTGATTGCCTGGCGCGTTAAAAAAATTCACTCGGATCGTTTCGCCTGCACTATAGATATCCTTATCAGTTTTTACCTGTGGGGCGACATCGGCTGTCGCTGTCTGGTAGCAGAAGGTCATCATGACCAAAATGATGATGGAAACGATTGGTTTAATCTTCGGACTGGTTGTCTGCATCTGCTTCCTTCTGCTTTGAGTCGAGTAGACTGGTGTCTCCTGATACCACAGGTTGACTTTTATTTTCTCTGTTTATCGCCTGGTTCCTTTCCAGATTCCATTGTCCAGGCCTTCACCATAACCCCAGATACCATTAAACGTCCTTCCATCATCACTCATCGTGAATTCGAACCGACCGCTGCCATTGGACTGAGTCCATTTGCCGCTCAATACTCCGCCTGAAACGGTACCATCAATGCGACCGTTCTTGAAGGTATAGGTCCCGGTGACATGGTTGCCCTGCTCGTTCAATGTCATCTTTCCCCAGTCCGTATTCCAGGTGCCAGACCAGCCGGTTCCGGTAACGGGTGCTTTGGTTGCAGTGTCTTTGGTATCCCCAGCGGACGCCGCGGGACTGCCAACGCCGAGTTTCAGCAGATCCGCGATGGTGGCAGTCTTGGCAATATCGCCACGTGAAGAACTTATCACCTTACCTGTTTCCGTTTCTATTGCCTTGCAGGCTACGCGGATACTGTCACCAAAGGGGGTAATCGTCCCGGTAATGATAATATCCGTGCCGGTCAGTTTGCCTATTTTCTTTATCGTAGTAGGATCCACCAGACCCGACAGTGATAGGTTCTGTTCCTCGAGAATGCGCTTGATATGATTGCGGTCGAGGACATCAAAGCCCTGGGACTGACTAGTCATGTTTCCGGACATCTCTTCCGCGAGAAACCGCCCAAGCTCATTTACGTGCCCCTGAAGGTCCGTGAAATCCACCACGGCAATAGACTTCTTCCCCGACTTGGCGATGTCCGCAGCCAAGATGGATGACAGATTGGCAATCTCTCGTTCGTATGAGAATGCGGAATGTGCCGGACAGACAATGGCCATTGTGATCATGAAAAGAATCATGAGATGGCAGGTTTTGACAAGGCTCCTCATAGATTTTTCTCCTTGAAGGTAGTATTTGGCGTATCATGCGGTACGCCGTACCTTAGATTTGCTGGTTGGGCTTCCCACATGTACCGCTTCCCGATGCCTTCATCATCGTCTACGCCCAGCCTTCAGCCGCCAGCGCATCATGAAGTTCATCCGGATGATGTCGACACCAAAATTCCTTGCGACTGGACTCCGCGTGCGCCTTACTGTATGGAACTCCGTCCTCCATTCGATTGCGTTCGTGCAGTTCGTGGAGCAGCACAAATCCTCGCTCTTTCTCCGTGATCGCGTCGTCAATCCAGACTTCCCCCGCAGGCACGAACTCATATACGTGGTCGTGCCCCCCAGCCGTGAAATCGATGTCGAAGACACTGCGCACGAGTCGACCATTTACAATCCACACGCTGATGCCATTCTCCAGCTTCTTCCAGAGGCGTTCATGTGCAGCAATGCCATCCGGGAGTTGCTGTCCCCGGTGCGTTGCCTTTGCGACGTCACCGGCATGGCGACGCTCCTTGCGCTCCGTCGTATCTGCTTCGACGAGAGCCTTGTCGTACGACATTCCTTTGGCCATCAACTGGTGCTCTACAAGAAGATGGTCTATGAAAAACTTTCGTTCATCATGTTCCGCTTCCTCGTCTATCCAGAATTCGTTCTNNCTGCCATCCACGATCCACACTTGAATGTCTCCTCGTTTGTCAATCTTACGCAGGTAGGGATGTTTCAGTGAATCTGCCATGTTGTCCCTTTCGGAAGTTGTGAGCTGATCCCAATGGCTTCCACCTAACATATTAAGAATGTTTACGGTGCGAAGTGCTCATTTTCTTTTAACCCCGTTGTTCAGCAGGAATTGTTCCAAGAGCTCGTAGGGCTGAGCCCCGACCACTACCTGGTGATCAAGCACAAAGGTTGGAACTGCCGATATTCCCCTTCTATGAGCAAGGGCCCAATCGGAATCAACAGCCTCCCTAAAGGCTCTCGTTTGCAGGGCTTCTCTGGCTTCCTTTTCGGGAAGCCCCACCGCTTTTACCAAATCCACCAGTACATCAGTCTTAGAGATATTTTTGCTATCCACAAAGTACGCTTGAAAGACGGCGTTGTGAAATTCATCCCCCTTCCCTTTGGTCTCCGCCCACTTGCCTAATTCCTGGGCGAGCCTGCTGTTATAGGTATTTGTTCGCTCTCCCCATGGTAAACCCAATTCCTTGGCTGCCTTCTTTAAATGGGCCATCGCCTGGGAGATGTCGATTTTCCGGCTGGCATAGACTTTCTCCATGGCAAGCCCCTCATCCGGGGTTTCAGGGTGGAGGGGAAAAGCCTTCCACTGGACTTCAACCTTAAAATTCTCTCGTAACTTTTCAATACGCCCGGTAATGAAGTAGCACCAGGGTCATATATAATC
>PMNM01000067.1:0-203 GCA_003161855.1 Syntrophaceae bacterium
TCGAGCACCCAGGTGAGCATTTTACCGTAGCGGGAAATCACTCGCTCGAAGAACAGGCCGCTGGCACGATAAAATCGGCCCTGTTCGGCTGCGGGGATATGGTGCAGCAGTTTCGCGCACATCATGGGTGTGAGCGTCAGGGAAACAACCGCCGAAATAAGGATGGACACGGCCAGCGTGATGGCGAATTCGCGGAACAGCCG
>PMNM01000067.1:213-27913 GCA_003161855.1 Syntrophaceae bacterium
TTGATGCTGAAACCTGCCAGATACATCACGCCGAAAGTGCCCACGAGAGAAAGTGGCACGGCGATGCTGGGGATCACGGTGGCCGAGAGGTTGCGCAGAAACAGGAAGATCACCATGACGACGAGCGCCACCGCCAGGATCAATTCGAACTGGACGTCTTTTACGGAAGCCCGGATGGTGGTGGTCCGGTCGGAGAGTAACGCGACCTCTACCGAACTGGGTAAAGATGCCCGCAGTTGCGGTATGATCTTCTTGATACGATCCACGACTTCGATGACGTTTGCGCCGGGTTGACGCTGTATATTGACGATGACCGCGGGGACCTCGCCGCTCCAGGCGGCCAGGCGTATATTCTCGGCGTCATCGCGCAGGCCGGCCACGTCGGATAGGTACACCGGCGCTCCATTGCGGTAAGTGACAATGATTCGTTCATATTCTGTCGCTGATTTGAGCTGATCGTTGGCATCAATCATCGATGCGCGGGCAGGGCCATCGAAGCTGCCCTTGGCCTGGTTGACATTTGCATTGTTGATGGCCGTGCGCACGTCTTCGAGGGTCAGATTATAGGCGCCAAGCGCCTTGGGATTGGCCTGGACGCGAATGGCCGGCCGCTGTCCGCCGCTTATGCTCACCAGACCGACACCCGGCAATTGCGAGATCTTCTGAGCGAGGCGCGTATCCACCAGGTCCTGGACTTTCGGCAGCGGCAGGGTTTTGGAGGTGACGGCTAAAGTCAGGATCGGTGCGTCGGCAGGGTTGACCTTGCTGTAGATCGGCGGCATCGGCAGATCTGTGGGTAGCAGATTACCGGCGGCATTAATGGCGGCCTGCACCTCCTGCTCCGCCACATCAATGTCCAGGCTAAGACTGAATTGCAAGGTGATCACGGATGCCCCGCCCGAGCTTGTGGAGGACATCTGATTCAGTCCCGGCATCTGACCGAACTGTCGCTCCAGCGGTGCGGTAATAGATGAGGTGATCACGTCCGCGCTTGCGCCTGGATAAAGCGTGACGACCTGAATGGTCGGGTAGTCCACCTGGGGAAGAGCCGAGATCGACAGCATCCGGTAAGCAATGATGCCCGACAGGAGAATGGCCGCCATGAGTAAGGATGTTGCGACGGGCCGCAGGATGAAAGGACGGGAGGGATTCATAGGGTTGTCTGTCTCAATAAATCCGCGAGGCCATGACGGCGGTGGTTGTATGCATCATCGCTCGGTCCTTTCATTAACGCCTGTCTTTAGGAGCACCATCCCCGGGAGTTTTTCTTCCCTGTGCCGGAGTGCCTGCGGCCTCGTTCGTGACGATCTCTACCTTCGTGCCCTCGCGCAGTTTGTCCCCTCCGACCACGACCACAAATTCTCCCGGTGCCAGACCGTTTAAGACTGCGACGTTTTCCCCTTCCGTGGGACCAAGCTGCAATGGACGCACGTTTACGCTCTTGTCCTCCTTAACGACATAGGCAAAGGTGCCGATGGAGCCGCGCTGTATCGCCGCTGTGGCCATGACGGTCACGCCGGACAGGGTGTCCACTTTCATAACGNNACGGCGAGGAGTGTCCCCTTGGCCAACAGGACTTTGCCATCCTGACTGTAAGCGGAGACAGGCAAAACTTCTCCCGCCCGCAGTCGTTTCATGATGGCGGGCAGATTGTCCTGCGGCACCGAAAATACGACGGTGACCGGTTGGAGCTGCGTGATCACCGCCATCCCGTTCGCATCGGTTGGTTGAATCATGTTTCCCGGGTCCACCAGTCGCAAACCGATACGCCCCGATACCGGTGCAATAACTCGCGAATAGGTGAGTTGCAGTTTTGCGTTGGCGATCTGCCCCTGGTCCGTTTTTACAGCTCCCTCGTATTGCTGCACCAGCGATTCCTGGGTGGGCACCTGCTGTTCGGCGATGGAATCCTGTGACAGCAGCAGCTTGTAACGTACCAGGTCTCTCTTGGCATTCCTTAACAGCGATTCATCGCGGGCAAGCTGCCCTTCGGCCTGCATAAGCTGGACTTCAAAGGGACGGGGATCTATTTCCGCCAGGAGCTCCCCCTGCTTCACGATCTGTCCCTCCTTGAAATGGACCCATAAAAGTTGTCCACTGACCTGGCATCGTACGGTGACCGTGTTCACGGGAATAACGGTACCGAGACCTCTCAGGTTGACATCCATGTCCGCCTTTCTGGCTGCTACGGCCATGACCGGCAGGGGACGCTGAGCATCATTCTGGGCCTTGGCGCGTGCCGCGGCCTGAGTTGCCGTCTGCATCAGAAATATCTTGTAAGCTGCGGCAGCGATACAGACGACGATCACGAGCCAGATCCATCGACTTCGTATCATTTTAGAAAACAGATGCGTTCGTTTTATGCGGGGTTGTTGAGTGGGTTCATTCTCTTGAGTTGGGCTCACGTTCACTCCTCACTATGGCAAATTCTTTGAACCATAGACATAACATTTTCAATCGCATTTAACAACTGCTTCATTGCAAAATAAAACCCGGGAGGATCCTCCCGGGTTTTATTTGTATCTTTTTTCTATTTCTTAATCAGTTGCCGCGAGGGCCGTATCCCNNCCACTGCCCGGGCCGCCGGCACACCGGCCGCCACCGGGGCCAAAGCCTTTGCCCGCGCCATAGGCCTGAGCCTTGGTCCGCTGTTCGGGGGTAAGAACGTCGAATACCGCCAGGCGCTGGCTGGTTCTCTTATCCTGAATCTGATCACGCAGGCTTCTGATTTCCTTTTGAACCGCCGTGATCTTAGCCTGGTTAGGGCTCGTCTGTAACCAGAGCAGTCTCAGGTCGCCCCGCTTGCTGAACATCTTATCTCGAAGGGGTTTGATGTCCTTCAGATGCGCCTCGCGGAGAGCCTTGATCTTTTCTGTCTGTTCGGCCGTCAGGTTGAGCTGGGAGGCAGCCGGGATGTCACCGNNGATGAGAACGGCCACAAATACCGTTGATAACTTTTTCATTTTATATTCTCCTTATCATATATTTTTTTTGTCTGGCCTCTGTTAGAGCAATCGGCGTGCCAATAGTTTTTATTTAATATAAGTATATGAAATTAAATAATATTCACTTTATAACGGATTTTTTTGCGAGCCGGTGCCTATCCGTAAAGGAAAAGACTGGATAATAAGTATCCAATTATGGTATCCAGTTGGATAATAAGTATCCAGTCAATGCCGACTTTAGCTTTTGTAACGGGTGGCTGATGAAAAACAGGCAAGATCATATCCATAGAAAACTCTGGGTCGGGATTTCCCCCTGGATCATCATCGGGGCTGTGGTTATCCTGTTGCCGATCTTTACTTTTATGACCCAGCAGAGTCTCAACCGCCAGCGGGCCTATACGACCAAGCTGCTGGTGGAAAAAAGTGCTGCCCTGATCCGGTCCTTCGAGGCGGGCGCCAGGACAGGCATCGGCTTGAAGTGGGGGCACTTTCAACTGCAGAAACTCCTTATGGAGACGGCTCAGCAGCCGGACATCGATTATCTGATTGTGACAGATACCCACGGCACGATTCTGGCCGACAGCGATCCATCCCTGATCGGTGAAAAATATGGGACGGATCTCGATCTGAGGAGTGTCTCCCGGTCGAAACAGCTTCAGTGGCGTCAGGTCCCCAATACGGAGGGCGCCGATACTTTCGAAATCTACCGCCAGTTCACGTCCGCCCGGGAAAATATCCAGGAAGATCAGGGCCGGATCAGGCCTGATGCTCCCCTGCCATCTCAAAAAGAGGAGAGGGATACCCTCTCAGCGGGACTGGTGATTTTTGTCGGTCTGGATATGGGGCCCATTGAAGCCGCCCGCGCAGAGGACACCCGCAATACCATTCTGATCGCTGTGATCTTTCTCCTGATCGGCATTTCCGGCATCATTTCCCTCTTGCTTGCCCAGGGATACCGTTCCGCTCGAAGCTCACTGTCCCGGGTCCAGGCCTTCTCCGACAACCTGGTGGAGAATATGCCCATGGGTCTGGTGGCCATGGATCGCGAAAGCCGGATCATTGCCTTCAATCAGACAGCCGAGTTTGTTCTGCGTAAGACCGCAGGAGAAGTCATCGGGCAGATGGCCAAGGACGTCCTGCCCGAAGCCTGCCGGGATCTTCTCCGAACGCTGGAGGTGGAAAAACAAATCATCGCGAAAGAAATCGACTGCTCCTTGACAGACGGCCGGACGATCCCTCTGGAAGTGATCGCCACGGTGCTGGAAGAGGAGGATGGTGCGCGCGGTGTGGTTGTTCTCTTCCGGGATATTACAGAAATAAAGCAACTGAAAAAGGAGATCGCCCAGAGCCAGCGCTTGGCCTCCCTGGGCAGCCTGGCGGCCGGTGTGGCCCATGAGATCCGGAATCCGCTGAGTTCCATTAAGGGGTTCGCGACCTATTTCAAAGAGAGATACCGGGACAACCCCGATGACAGCCAGACCGCGGATATCATGGTTCAGGAGGTAGACCGTCTGAACCGGGTCATTGGTCAGTTGCTGGACTATGCCCGGCCCATGACCATGAACCGGCGGGAAACCGCCATCCAGACGGTCATCCAGCATGCCCTCCGGATGATTGAAAGCCCGGCCCGGGAAAAGGGAGTCGTCATTCAAACAGAACTGCAGGCCGACGTCGTTGCCGTTCTGATCGACCCGGACCGGATCAAGCAGGTGTTTCTGAATCTCTATCTCAACGCCATCGGCGCGATGGAGGGCGGTGGAATCCTTTCGGTTGCATTATTAAGCATGACGGACCGGCGTATCCGGATTGAGGTACGGGACACAGGTGTGGGAATCGACCCAAAAAACCTGGACCGGATCTTCGACCCCTATTTCACCACGAAGTCCTCCGGTACGGGCCTGGGACTTGCTATCGTTCAGAAAATTATCGAGGCCCACAGGGGTGAAATCCAGGTGGCAAGCACCCCCGGCCTGGGGACGACGGTATCGGTCATTTTGCCGGAAGGCGATTNNACCTGGCCCACCGCACCATGCTCAAAACTCTGCTGTCCGGCTGGGGCTATGCCGTTGCTGAAGCGGAGGACGGCAGTGCGGCGATCACCCGGGTCCATGAAAAACCTTTTGACCTGATTTTGATGGATGTCCGGATGGTCAAGATCTCCGGTCTGGAAGCCCTGGCTGAGATCAAAAAGTTTAATCCTGCGATACCCGTGATAATCATGACGGCTTATGCCTCCGTCGAGACGGCCGTTGAGGCCCTGAAGAAGGGGGCCTATGATTACCTGACCAAACCGCTGGATTTTGATGAGCTGCGTCTTGCCATGGAAAGAGCTATGGAACACAGCCAGCTGAAAGAGGAGAATCGCCTGCTCCGGGAGCGCCTAAGCAACCGTTTCGATCGGCGGAACCTCATCGGCCGGTCGCAAACCATGACCAGCCTGCTGGAAACGGTGGCCCAGGTTGCACCCTCCGAGGCGACCGTTCTGATTACCGGGGAGTCGGGAACAGGTAAGGAAATGATCGCCGGGGCCATTCACTTCAACAGTTTTCGCAAGGAAGGCCCCTTCGTTAAAATTAACTGTGCCGCCATTACGGAGACCCTGCTGGAGTCCGAGCTTTTCGGGCATGAAAAGGGGGCTTTCACCGGGGCTGACCGCCGCAAGGAGGGGAAATTCCGTCAGGCAGACGACGGCAGCCTCTTTCTCGACGAGGTCAGCGAGATGTCCCTGGCCATGCAGGTCAAGCTGCTGCGTGTCCTTCAGGAGAGGGAAATCACCCGTGTGGGCGGCAACGAGGTCATCAAGGTGAATGCCAGGATTATCGCGGCTACCAATCGAAATCTGCTCCAGGATATTGCGGTCGGGCGCTTCCGGGAGGATCTCTATTACCGCCTGAATGTAGTCACCCTTCCCTTGCCGCCGCTCAGGGAACGCAGGGAGGATATCCCGTTACTGGCGCAACATTTCCTGACCCGTTTCGCTGAAATGAACCGCAAAACCATCAAGGGGTTTACCCCGCAGGCCATGGACCGCCTGTTGAAATACGCCTGGCCGGGTAATGTTCGGGAACTCATGAATGCCGTGGAGCGGGGTGTCGTTCTGTCCCGGTCGGAATATCTGGATGAGACGGAGCTGCCATGGATCCTCTCTGGTGATGGCCCCGTGGAACAACTGCAGGCGGCTCCCCCGGTGCTGTCCGGCGAAGCGTCACTGGGAGAACTGGAAAAAGCCACGATCCTTAAAACCCTGGAAACCGTCGAAGGCAATAAAAGTGAAGCCGCCCGCCGCCTCGGCATCACCCGGCGAACCCTCCACCAGAAGCTGAAAAAATGGGGGATGATGTAAATGGGTATTTTTAGTTTCCTGATAAGAAGGGACAGATAAAGGCATGGAATGATTAAAGGCATCGGCACTTTCAGAAAAACTTTTGTTTCAGCCGTTTTTTCCATGGTCGTCATTGGTCTTTTGGGTTGCAGTCTCATGTATTTCAATCAGGAAAATCTGATCTTCTATCCCGAAGTTCTTCCGTCCGATTTCAAGTATTCCTTTCCGGGTCACTTTGATGAATTGACTTGGCCTGTTGAAGGTGCGACCATCAACGTATTGCACTTCAAAGTAGAACAACCCAAAGGAGCGGTCCTCTATTTTCACGGTAATGCGGGAAGCCTGAGCGGCTGGGGAGAGATTGCCCCGGATTTTACGGGACGCGGCTATGATATTTTCATGCCGGACTACCGGGGATTCGGAAAAAGTACGGGAAAGATCAGGAACGAAAAAATGCTGCATCAGGATGCGGCGGCTGCTTATGATGATCTCAAAAAACATTTCCCTGAAAATCAGATCATCCTCTACGGCCGGTCCATCGGTACCGGCCTCGCCGTTTATCTGGCAAAGATGAACAAGCCGCGTATGGTCATTCTGGAATCCCCCTATTACAGTTTCCTGGATTTAGCCGCTCATCACTATCCCTTGATTCCCCGCCCATTGCTGAGCGTTCTCCTTCGATATACCCTGCGGACCGACTTGTGGATTCCTGATGTATCGTGCCCGGTTTACATCTTTCACGGCACGAAGGATGAAATCATTCCCTACGATGCGAGCGAACGCCTGCTCCGGCTGATCAAATCCGAACACAGATTGATCGCCATTCCGGGCGGCGGTCATAATGACTTGGATGGCCATGCCCTGTATCGTCAGCAGATGGATCGTATTTTGAAATGAGGGGTAGAAGCATGATGAAAATCCTCGTTTGTATCAAGCAGGTTCTGGATTCCGATCGTCCTGTCCGGATCCATTCTTCCGGGAAGTGGATCGAGACGGATCCCCATGGCCTTTACAGGATGAATCGCTTCGACGAGTTTGCCCTCGAGGAGGCTCTCCGCATCCGCGAAGCTTTTCCGGGGACCTGGGTCGATGCACTCTCCGTGGGTCCGGAGAGGGCTGCCCAGACGGTCAGAAGGGCTCTGGAACTGGGTGCGGACGAAGGAATCCATATTCTTCTTGACGATGAACGCTACCGGATGCCCTGGGAAACCGCTTCACGGATTGCAGCTTATGCAGGAAACAAAGGCTACGATCTGATTCTCGCGGGGGTGATGGCCGAGGATGACATGCAGGGCCAGGTCGGCCCAATGGTTGCGGAAATAATGGGATATTCCTCGGCAACGGCTGTGATGTCTGAGAAACTGATACCGGATGATAACCGTATCTATGTGGAACGGGAACTGGAGGGTGGCCACCGGGAGGCCTTTGCATTGACGCTGCCGGCCCTGTTGTCGGTTCAGTCTGGCATCAACCGGCCCCGTTATCCGGCACTTTCCCATGTGCTGCGGGCGAGATCGCAGAAGTTGATCACGATTGCTGCGAAAACATGGAACCCGCCGGCACCCAGAGATCACGTTGTCTGTCTTGTAGAGCCGGCGCCTGTAAAATCGTCTGTTTTTTTATCGGGGAGCCCGCTGGAAAAGGCGGAAAAGCTGGTGAAAATATTGCGGGAGAATGCATGGCTATGATGCGGTGTCGTGATAATGAAATCATGGTGGTGGCTGAACTTCTGGAAGGCCGGATCCTGCCTGTAACCCATGAGGTGATTGCTTTTGCGCTGGCGCTCAGGGGAGGCGATTCCCAGTTCATCCGGATGATTGTGCCGGGCAGGGACATTCAGGAGATGGCAAATGAACTGGCGGACGCAATCGGGATAGATGTCATTGCTCTCGAAGGGGATCATCTGGATCCCTATAACGCCGAAGCATGGAAGATGGCTTTATCCGCCCTGCTTGCGGAATGGAACCCCAGATATGTCTGCATCCCCCATACCTCACTGGGATGTGATTTCGCACCGGGGCTTGCCGCCGGAATCGAGGCATCCTGCATCACGGCCATTGAAGGCGTCTGCAACCGGGAGGGGCTCATCACGTTCACACGCTCGATTTTCAATGGTAAGGTGATGATGCAAGTTGCATCTGATGCGGACATGACCGTTCTGACGGTACTGCCGGGTGTATTCAAGGCGGAGGAAAAATTCCCCACCTTTCCTGATCATAAAAAGGGGAGGGTGGAAGTCGTGAGGGTTCCGGAGGTTCTGCAGAAGACCCGGGTGCTCGGTATGATTCGAGCTGAGGAGCGAGACCTTGACCTGTCGATTGCCGATGTGATCGTTTCTGCCGGCCGGGGAATCGGCCATGAGGAAAATCTTGCGTTAATCCGGCAACTGGCCGGCCTCTTTTCGAAATCTGCCGTCGGCTGCTCGCGGACGGTCTGCGATCTTGGCTGGCTGGGCTACAAGCATCAAATAGGCCTGACGGGGAAAACGGTCTCGCCGAAGCTCTATATCGCCTGTGGCATCTCCGGCGCTATTCAGCATGTAGCCGGCATGAGCGGGTCGAAGTATGTCGTGGCGGTCAATAAAGATCCTGGTGCAGCGATTTTTCAAATGGCTGACGTCGGAATCGTGGAAGACCTGACGATCTTCATTCCCCTGGTCATTGACCTCAGCCAGACCGATCCTCATTCTCCTGCTTAGCATGGGGATTCGGTGACCTTGACAGTCCGGTGAAGAGATTATTTTGAAATGGATCATGCAGGGTTTGGATTGATTTCTTCTGATGGGATAATTTCAACGACAGGAAAGTAAAGGATGATTTCTGTTCCTTCCCCAGGTTGGCTCTTAATATCGATTCGTCCACTGTGAATTTTCATGATATCCTGGACGATAGCGAGTCCCAGTCCCCGCAGGCCCTCATTGGTGTGGGTACTGAAAAAAGGTTCACAGACCTTTTCCATCAGCTCTGCGGGAATGCCGGGGCCGTTGTCCCTGACGCTGATGGCGACCGTGTGATGGTCCTGCTCGGTAAAGGCAGACACGACGATTTCACCGCCCTCAGGCATGGCTTCCGCAGCATTCTGGACGAGATTAAACAAAGCGGTCTGCAGGCGATAACGATCCACATAAAAGGCAGGGATATTGAACTCTTCCTTGACGGTCAGTTCGATACCCGATTTCTGCATCAGTGGTTCAATCAGGGGAACGGTTTCGTTGAAGAGATCATGAACGGACAGGACCTCAAAGTGAGGCTCCGGCGGACGGGTTGCGCGTCGCACATTTTGTATAACCGTGTTGAGCCGTTCGGTCTGCTGGACGATCAACTCCAGCATACGCCCTGCATCGGGAGGCCATTCTCCGCGCTCCAGCAGGAGTCTGGCCAGACCGGCAATGGAGTGCAGCGGTGTGCCCAGATCGTGGGCGAGGGTTGCCGTCAAGTAACCCAAGGCAGTCAACTGCTGAAGCTGGTTGACCTGCTTCTGTAATTGTACGACCTTGAGCGTTGCTTCCTGGACGCGCTCTTCCAGGCGACGGTTCAACTCCTGGTTCCGTGCGAGCACCTGCTCGATTTCATCGGCCATTTCGTTAAAGTGGGCGGCCAGTTGACCCCATTCATCCATCCGTTTCATCGGGATTCGCTTAACATATTTTCCAGCCTGGAATTCGTCGATGGTGTGAATAATGACGCCCAATGGCCGCGCGATCAGCCAACCGTAACTGATGAGCAGAATCAACAGAATGGCCAACAAAAGGCCACCGGTACTGATGATCAGCAAATGTTGGGCACGAGTGAGGATTTCTGCGTTGGCCTGGGAAAAGACAATGACGCCGATCACAACTTTTGTGTCTTCCCGCTTGTCAGGCCAGGCTGGGTAAAGCAGGCCCAGCGCGGGACCACCGTCAGTATTCAGTTTAATATATTGAGGCTTTAATATTTCAGCAGCTTTACCAACGGTTAGTTCCGGCCATTCATAGGGGACACGCCCGGCGCCGGCAATGAAATCAATATCGCCGAAACGGTTAATGGAATAAATGTCAATGCGCGCCAGATTGACGTCATCCTGGACCAGGTCTTTCAAGGCATTGTCGAGGGCGGATAATCCACGGCGGGTAGGGAAAAATTGGTAGTAGGTGCTGACCGTATCGGCCAGCCCGGTCAGGGTTTTGATTTGTTGTTCAATCAGGATTTTATCCAGCGCCCTCAACTGTATCCATCCCCAGACAGCCATGGTCAAGGCCAGTCCCAGGATGGTCAGGATCATCAGGCGCGTGCGGAGGGTCATTCAAATCCTTTGAATTTTACTTCATGCAGAATCATTATAAACAGAATTGGGAGAAAATGCACATAAAAAAGGGTATGCAGACGCTGTCTCCATACCCCTGACAAAGCAAAATTTCCTGTCGTTCATTTTGCTGCCGGTTCGACGCTCGCCGGAACTGTATTTTCACCTGCCGGTTTTGCTTCCTTGATGGGCTTGGCGGTCTTTTTGGATTGGAGGATAACCGGCTTGACATTGACAACCCGTGTAGCGATCATTTTCCCATCCTTCTCCACATAGCTGACTCTCACTCGATCTCCCACTTTGAATTTAACCGGTTTTTCCAGGACGAATTCCATCGTTTCCACTCTATCNNGCCGGTGCGGTTGAAACAGGCTGGTCGGCTGCAAAGGCCCATGCAAAAAGAAGGAAAGTTAATCCTGCTGCAAAGAGCATCAAACGTTTCATCTTTTGACCTCCATCCAATATTTTCTATCTATATTCATCATATACTTAATTTAATAAGCAATCTGCATACCACAATCGGATAATCACGCAATGAGTGAATAACTATACGGTATTATTTAAAAATATGAATAATTTGATCAGTGGAATTTGAGAGAAAGAGTATGGAAATGAAGCATTACTCCCCACAAGATGGGGAATTATTCATCAAAATCGTTACGTCGTCCTTTGTCGATGCCTTTTGCGATAATCCCGATCATGAATGGGTAATCATCTTTAGCGCACCGGGCACTATATCAATCACAACGGGTAAGCGACCCGGCTGTTCCCCGTCCACATCCAGCAGGACCGTCTGTTCCGATTCAGCGATGACTCTCTTGGCTGTGAGGGTGAACACTTGTTGAATCGTTTTGATCTTGCCATTGTAAAGTTTGGGAAGGTTCCAGAAGACTTCCGGAAGGGTTAGATCACCGATCACAGTCACATGGAACAGGCCGTCGTCGATAAGCGCGTCAGGAGCGACGCACATGCCACCGCCATGATATCGTCCATTGGCTACCGCTATATTCCAGATGATTACATCCTTCTCAAAGTCATCGTCCACCCGGAGGTGGATCCGTTTTTTGCCGTAGACAAAAATAGAGAGGAGCGTCGCCCAGATAAAAGAGAGGAAAGGGCCGCACACTTTGCTCGTTCTATTGACACGGTCGTCGACTTCTCCTCCGAGGCCAAAACTGGTGATGTTATGAAAATAGCGGGTGGCCTGTCGGCCTTGATGGTCCTGATATCGGAGTCTCCCCAGATCGATCGTACGGACATGCCCCCCCCGGATTATATTCAGAGATTTTTCCAGGTTCCTGTCCAGAGGAATGGTTCTGACGAAATCACAACCGGTCCCATTGGGTACAAACCCCAGCAGGGCATCCGGGCGGATGGGTCCCCCTTCATCCATAAATCCGTTCACAACTTCATTGAGCGTTCCATCTCCTCCGACACAGATAATCCGTGCGCAGCCTTCCAGCAGATTCTGCCTGGCGAGACGGGTCGCATCACCAGGTCCCGAAGTCATGTAGGTCTCGAAAGAACCGAGAACTTGTCTTGCCATACCCTCAATCCGTTGCCACTCCCGTCCTGTGGAGCCATTGCCGGAATGGGGATTTACGATAAAAACTGTTCTTCTGGAATCCAACACCGTCTCCTTGCTCCCTGTTATCTTGCCTGTAAATATTCAGGGGGCCTTGGCAAGGCTTTTTATAAAGTTAGAATAATACATTATGGGGGATGTTGTCAAAGCGAATCCATGGGATGCAAAGAATATTTTATGATGGTGTTATCCTGTTATTATCTTGACAGGTCCTCGTTATTTCCGATACATTTCAGCCGGCATGCCAGCCTCAGGGCATCTGGTGATTGGCGATGAATCTATCTTTGTGTATGGAAAACAGATTAAAAAAAATCAAGTTTATGCTTTCCCTGTTCCTCTTTCCTCTCAGGCTTCCAGGGGAAAAACAGAGAATTCAAGAGGGTTTCATAAGAATGGCCAATGAATGCTATCGGGAGAATTTCAATCTCACACCCGTCAAGGATCGGGCCGTTTTATTGCCTCATTGTCTGATCAATCAGAAATGTCCGGCGAAATTCTCCAAGGAGGAGGGGATTTTGTGTATTCAATGCAAGCTCTGCAAATGCGGCGAGATCAAGGCTCTTTGTGAGGAAAGGGGTTTTCAGTTTTATATTACACCCAGTGCCGGTTTTACGAAGAGACTCGCGGAGAGAAAGAAACTGAAAGCGGCTGTCGGTGCGACATGCTGTTATGAAATCGAAAAAGAGATCCGATCGACAAGGATCACTTTGANNTGCCTGGATAACGATACGGACTGGGAACTTCTGAAAAAAATCATTCTGAATGGAGCCTGATCACGAAAGAGCATGGCCGGGAATGACAGGGTATTGTCCTGGCAAGTCTGCTGGAATGTTGGCTTGGCGAGTTTTCCAATTCTTTTGTGATGGCTAAAATGAAAATCCTGACGGCGGGGAAATGGCTCTGGACGCGGACCGTCGGGAGTCCCCTCATCGGGAAAGGCGCAGATACGATTGTCTTCATCCTGGAAGCGAAAAACATTTTTGAGCCACGGTGAACCTGTTTTTCAAAAATAAAGGATCACCCTTTTATTGATTGTCACATGACGAAAGGCCAAAATTCAGGAGGAGACTTCAACAGGGTTCTGGTCATCGGTGCCGGAGCGGGCGGCATGATGGCGGCTGGTCGGGCGGCAGAAAGAGGCGCGAAAGTTATTCTGCTGGAGAAGACGGATCAGCCGGGGCAGAAAATCCTGATCAGCGGGAAGACGCGCTGCAACCTGACGAATCATAAGCCATGGGAAGATTTTATCGGCATGTATGGCGATAACGGTCGCTTCCTTTACGGAGCTTTTCGTGCCTTCTTCCGTGATGATCTTCTGGCCTTTCTGAGCCGATATGGCGTGGAAACCAAGATCGAGCGCGGCGGCCGAATCTTTCCGCTTTCCGATCGTGCCGGCGATGTGGTCAAAGCCCTCCGGCAATATCTGACGGATCATCATGTTGAGCTGAGGACCCATCAAAAAGTGGAAGACATCCTTGTCAGAAACGGACGGGTGCAGGGTGTGCAAACGGAGGGGGGCATGATTCCCGGCANNTCGAACGGGCCAGGTCCATGCAGGGGGTAAGCCTTCGTAATGTTGGCCTGACCGCTTTTCAGTGTCCATCAGAGGAAATTGACGATACCATGATCCTATCTGAAGAGATTGGACGGGGGATCAGAGGCAAACAACCCCGACCGCCTGTGATTGAAAGCCGTAGGGGGGAAATGATGATCACCCACTTCGGTCTCGGCGGACCCGTAACGCTCCTTATGAGTCTGGCCATCGTGGATGCCCTTGTCAAAGGGCCGGTGAGTATTGCGATCGATCTCAAACCTGCGCTGGGAAAGGATCAGCTCCGGGAACGCATTCAGAGAGACCTTGACCGGTTCGGCAAGCGGAAATACCAGCGCATCCTGGAGGGTTTACTCCCCCGGAAGATGATTGCTCCCTTTGTCGAAATGACCGGGGTTCCAGCAGAAAAACCCGCGCATCAAATCAACGCAGCGGAACGGGAAAAGATGGTCCACCTTTTAAAGTCCATGCGTTTCAACATCAAGGGACCCCTGCCCATGTCGTCCGCCATTGTGACGGCCGGTGGTATATCCCTTGATGAAATTGATCCGCGTACCATGGCCTCGCAGCTGGTCAAGGGGCTTTATTTCTGTGGTGAGGTGATGGATATTGATGCGGATACCGGCGGTTACAACCTGCAAGCAGCCTTTTCGACGGGTTTCCTTGCCGGTGAGCGGGCGGCAGCTTATGTAAAAATTGAGCAAAAATCGTTCGGATAAGGCTTCCCCATGATTATTGAAGCGGAACATTTGCGAAAAACGTTCGGAGAACTGGTTGCCGTTGAGGATATTTCATTTCATGTCCGTCCCGGAGAATGCTATGGCATTCTCGGGCCAAACGGGGCTGGAAAAACGACAACCGTCCGGATGATTTACGGGTTTTCCCCCATGACGGCCGGTCATCTGACGGTTTTTGGACTGGATATCAGGCACCATATGCGTACCATTAAAACCAGGATCGGTGTCTGTCAGCAGGAAAACAACCTGGATCCGGATCTGACGGTCCTTGAGAATCTGCTGGTTTTTGCCCGCTACTTTAATATTTCCCGTCGACCAGCGATGGAAAAGGCTCAAAAACTCCTGGCGTTTATGGCGCTTGACCATCGAAAGGAATCCAAAGTCCTTGATTTATCCGGAGGGATGATGCGTCGGCTCGTTTTGGCCCGGGCACTGATTAACAACCCGGAACTGCTGATCCTCGACGAGCCGACGACGGGCCTTGATCCCCAGTCCCGTCACCAGGTGTGGGAGCGTCTCGAGGAATTAAAAGCCAGGGGAATGACGCTGCTGTTAACCACACACTATATGGATGAGGCGTCGCGTCTCTGTGACCGGCTCATCATTATGGATCACGGACGAATTCTGGTTGAGGGCAGTCCGGCGGAACTGATCCGGGATTATGTGGGGCATGACATTATTGAAGTATCTGACCCCGGTCCTGCCCTGCGGACCTTTGTCCAATCTCACCGTCTTCACCATGAAGACCTGGGACATCGTCTCATCATCTATGGAAACAATCATGATGACCTGTACCATGAGATCCGCAACACCTATTGTCGGGAGGGGTGCATCATGCGGATGGCATCGCTGGAGGATGTTTTTCTGAAACTGACAGGCAGGGGGTTGCGGGAATGAAAGGTGTCTATCACGTGTGGCAGAGAAACTGGACTGTTTACCGGCAGAACTGGAAAATCGGTTTTCTCGCCCCCCTGCTGGAGCCTCTTTTTTACCTGCTTGCCTTTGGATACGGACTGAGCGTTCTGGTGGGAAATATCCATGACCGGGGTACGGAAGTTTCCTATACGGCCTTTATTGCCCCGGCGCTCATTGCCATCAACATCATGAATAACGCTTTCTTTGAAAATACCTACAGTTCGTTCGTCCGCATGTATTATCAGAAGACTTTCGATGCCATGATGGCGACCCCTCTGTCCGTGGGGGAGATCATCACCGGTGAAATCTTTTGGGGTGCCACCAAATCCGTCTTTTCCACCATCATCATGATGACNNTTTTACGGGTATCGTGCCCCATATCGATCTTTTCAATCTGCCTTTTTTTCTGTTCATTACCCCCATGTTTCTTTTCAGCGGCACTTTTTTCCCCATGGAAAATCTGCCCCAGTGGGCACAGCTTATGGCCATGTTTTTCCCCTTGACCCATCTGACGATGCTGGCGCGGTCCCTGAGTTTCAGCCTGTTCAGCGCAAAGATGCTGTGGCCGTTGATTTACCTTCTCCTGTTCTGGGCTGTTTTTTTTCCGCTGGCGCTCTATAAGATGCGCCAGCGGCTGATCAAATGAAGCCCTTCTGTTCTTTATAACAGGGGTAATGAGGAGGTGATATTAGAGGAATCGATATATTCGACAATCTTTTCGGCGATGGTCTTGATGACGGCCTCGAATCTGTCAGGATCCTTATCCAACAGGGTCATTCTGAACCCTTGCAGGGACGTAAAAAAAGACGTCAGGGGAACCACACAGATCCCTGTGGAACCTAAAAGATAGTACACAAAACGTTTGTCAAACTCGATGTTGTCGTCCACCAGATTTTCAATATAGCTTTTAATTTCCGGCTGTGTGATGGGCAGGGTCTGCCGGTTGTTCATGACGGATTCGTTGAAGACCGCCGTCATGTAAAAAGCACCATTCGTACGGTTGACCGTCAGATAAGGTACGTCCTTGAGGATATTGTAGGCGATATTGGACAGTTTTTCATAATGACGGGTTCGTTCATTCAAATAGTTCTTGTACTCCGGATGGGTCATGATTTTCGGAATCGCAATCTGCGGCAAGGTCGTTGAACAGACTTCCGACATCTTCTGGTGTAAAATCGTATTGATGTAATTATCGAAAATCGGATCTTTACCGGCATTATACACTTCCATCCAGCCGCATCGGGCTCCGGGCCAGGGAAATTCCTTGGAAATACCTTTCATGCTGATCCCGGGTATATCTCCGATGACATCGGAGAGGGGAACCGTTGTCTTGTTGTTGTAAATGATATTGATGTAGGTTTCATCAAATAAGAGAAACAACTCATATTCTTTTGCAATTTTTATGATCTGTTTGAGTGTCTCCGCAGGATAGACGAAACCCGTCGGATTATCGGGATTGATGACGAGAATTCCTACAATGGATTTATGACTTTTTACCTTATGCTCCAGTTCGCGGATGTCCGGATACCAGTTGCTGTAAGGGTTCATCCGGTAGGTGTTGGGCGGGAAAGAGGCATGCAGCACTTCCGCGAGCAAGTGGGTAGAGTATGTCGGTTCCGGCAGAATGATCCGCGCATCGATGCGGATGGAGCTGTAGGCCCTGGCGATTGCGTCTCCCAGACCGTTGAAAAAAATGATATCTTCAGGACTGATTTGCAACTTGCCCCGCTGATTGACCTGTTCGGCCAGGAATTCACGGGTTTCGTTCATTCCCTTGGTGGGCGAATAGGCGAAGGAAAGGTCGTCTTGTAAGATATTGATAAGAACTTCCTTCATCCAATCCGGTATTTTCTCGCCTTTGCTGACCGGATCACCGATATTCTCCCATTCGACTTCGACTCCGTAATCTTTGAGCTTATTGGCCACGGCAACGATATGCCTGATTTCATAAGTCAGGCCGCTGCCGCTCCTCGCAATATCAAACCTCATAAATACCTCATAAATCTCGAAAAATTGTAATGGTTGTTAAATAATTTGTAGTTCATATCATAAATTAGGAAAATCTCCATAACTTTTTTGTATGATTCAAAGATCCTGTGCCAGCAAGGCGGCGCCAATCGCTCCGTTCACCTGGGCGTAATCTGAAACCTCTATGGGAGAGCCAATGGCTTTTTCAAAAGCCCTGACGACGCCAATGTTTTTTGCCACACCGCCCGTCATCATGACCGGGGACTTGATACCGATACGGTTCGCCATGGCCAACACCCGCACACAAATAGATTCATGGATGCCGGCAATGATATTTTCCCGTTTTTCTCCCTTGGCGATCAGAGAGATGATTTCCGACTCGGCAAAAACGGTGCAGAGACTGCTGATCCTGGCGGGCAGATCAGCTTTGAGGGACATCCGTCCGAATTCATCGAGATNNTTGCTGTCCTGCCCGCCGATATCAATGATCGAACGGATCAGCGGATTTAGATACCGGGCACCGGTGGCATGGCACATAATTTCAGTAATGGACTTGTCTGCCATGGCTAAACCTTTCCGGCCATAACCCGTTGCCACAATCCGGGTAATGGCTGATGCGCTGATCTGCAAATCATCGAGGACCGCATCAAAAACTTTCTTTCCGGCATTTTCCGCATTGTAGCCGGTCAAGATGACCCGGCTGGCTAGTAATTGACCATCCCGCATGATTACGGCCTTTGTACTGATGGACCCGATATCAATACCCGCTGTATACATGTGCCTCCTTCAGACAGATCACGTCATGAAAAATAAATGAAGTCATCCTCAGTCTTAAAAAACCGCCTTATTTTTTATGTTTTGGCAAATTACCCCATATTCTGACCATATTTCAAGACAATCTTTCGGAGACAATTTCCGGGCTATCCGCCTATTATTTCGGTTGACATCTTTTCCGGGTCTGTTCTATATTCCCCGCCGGATTGCAGACATGACAGCGAAATTGACAGTAACGAATTCGAGTCGAACTCATGAGTACGCCATTGTTCTGAATGGAGAGAACCGGGGGGAAGTGTTTCCTCTAAAGGCCACCACAATAGAAATACCGCCCGGTGGATATGAATTGGGCTTCAAAGATGTCGATGCCGGGGATCTTCCGACGCTCTGCAAGCCGATTCACATGACCATTGATGATGCAATCACATTGGAACTGCGAGTGGTTACGAAGAATTTCTCCATCCAGATTTACGACAGCGCCGGTACCCACCTGAATGGTAAACATGGATTCCTTTGCGGCCGTGTTTGCGAGGGCGTTCGTATAGAAAATCCCATAACCTAATCCATGTTTTCTGTAACCTTGCCGATCCTAATCATGAGAGATCAGCATGAAAAGCCTTCATGAACGCTAACCCCCCAGAACATGAACCTTCCTTCCGTAAGAGACTGAAACACAGACTCATCGGTATGCCCCGGGATATCAACGAGCCTTCCATCTTCCACAAAATTTCGCTTATTCCCATTCTGGCCTGGATCGGCCTGGGTGCCGACGGTCTTTCCTCGTCCTCCTACGGACCGGAGGAAGCCTTCAAAGCCCTGGGTTCCCACACCTATCTGGCCGCTTTTTTAGCATTGGCGACAGCTTTGACCGTCTTTATTATTTCCTATGCCTATTCCCGCATCATTGAGCACTTCCCCCATGGAGGTGGCGGATATATTGTGTCCACCCATACGATCAGTAAGGACGCAGGCGTCATTTCCGGGGCCGCTCTGCTGGTTGATTATATTCTGACGATTGCCGTTTCTCTGGCGTCCTGTGGCGATGCGATTTTCAGCTATTTCCCCGCCGCTTATCTTAAATACAAGATGATCTTCGTTGTTTTTCTCATTCTGCTGATGGTGGTGATGAATCTGAGAGGGGTCAAGGAATCGGTGACCATCCTGGCACCGATCTTTCTCGTCTTCATCTTAACCCACATCCTGCTCATCGGTTACGGATTGTTGACCCATCTGAATCAGTCTCAGCCGGTCTTTGAAGCCTTCCAGGGAAACTTTAGGCAGGATGTTTCAACCATCGGCTATATCGGGATGCTGGCCATTTTCCTNNCCGAAGGTACAGACGGGCAAGCGAACCATGCTCTACCTGGCCACGTCACTGGCCATCACGGCCGCGGGTTTATTGTTCTGCTACTCGCTTTTTGCCATTAAACCGGTGGAAGGCCGGACGCTGAATGCCATTCTGGCTGATCTGACGTTTAGCGGCTGGGCGCTTGGCGGTACGATTGCCTTTGTGACCATCCTTTCGGAAGGAGCCCTCCTGATGGTTGGCTCCCAGTCTGGTTTTGCCGGGGGCCCCAGCGTCATGGCCAATATGGCCATGGATAACTGGCTTCCCCGTCGTTTTGCAGCCCTGTCCGAACGCCTGACCATGCAGAACGGGGTTCTGCTGATGGGGGGGGCTGCCCTCTTTCTGCTCTTTTATACCCAGGGTTCCGTTTCAGCGCTGGTCGTCATGTATTCCATCAACGTCTTTCTTACCTTTTCCCTGTCCCAGTTCGGCATGACGCGCTTTTTTCTGAAGAACCGGGAGATCGATAAGGATTGGAAGAAGCACATCATCATTCACATTGTGGGCTTGGCGCTCTGTCTCACGATTCTGTTCATTACCATTTATATAAAATTCGAGGAAGGCGGCTGGCTGACTCTCGTGATCACCTCATTCGTGATCGGCCTTTGCTATCTCATCCGGCGGCATTATAACAAGGTCGGCAAAGGCGTTCGTCAGCTTGAGGATATCCTGTCGGAATTACCCGCCGGCCAGCATGTAAACAATGATCCCGTGGATCCCAAAGAAGTAACGGCCATCTTGCTGGTCAGCGGATTCAATGGATTCGGCCTTCATACCTGGTTGTCCATATTCCGCCAGTTTCCCAAACTTTATAAAAATTTCATCTTCGTGTCTGTGGCGGCGATTGATTCCGGTTCGTTCAAGGGGCTTGCAGAGATAGAGGCATTAAAAGCTTCAACACGGGAAAATCTCATGAAATATGTGACGCTGACCCGCTCTCATGGATTTCCTGCGGATTACCGGATGGAGGCGGGAACGGATGTGGTGGAAATGGCGACCGCTTTGTGTGAAACGCTGGCGACGGAATTCCCCAGATCAACGGTATTTTCGGGAAAATTGATCTTCCGCGAGGAAAATGCCTTTCAGAAGATCCTTCATAACGAAACGGCCTTTGCCATCCAGCGTCGGCTTCAGTGGGCCGGTATCACAACGGTCATTCTGCCTGTCCGGGTGGATATTTAATAAAAGCTTTGAAAAACGGGTATCGCCGCTTGCGAAACATTTTTACAGGGTAAGCAAAACTCGCTGGATGAATTTTTATATGGCTGTGGCGCCGCCGTCCACCAGGACAGTCTGCCCAGTGATGTAATCCGCATAAGGGGAACACAGAAGCAGAACAGGGTAGACCACATCCGCCGGTTCCGTGATACGCCCAGCCGGGATGGTTTTGACAATCTGGTCGAGGATGGCTGGTGTGGACCAGAAGAGCTTGCTGAAGTCTGTTCTGACCATGCCCGGTGCCGCTTTCGACGCCGCAAGAGATGAAACGCTGACGATCTTGCCCCGTCTTTTTTCTTTCATTTCACGGCTGATCATCAGAAAATCGTCAGAGGGGGGAGGGTCCGGTTGAATACCGGCTTCTTCCAGAGCAGAATTAACCGCTATGGTCAGAAAAGCAATGGCTTCCGGCAGGGAACAGTTCTTTGTGGCCTCAACCGCCAGGGAAACTTTGTGCTGCTTTGTCAGGGCATAGTAGGTGAGCGAGCCCTGCTGTTCCTTGTGTCGGGATTTATGACCGCTGGTATCTGTATTATTAACCAGGAAATGAAAGTTCCTGTCCATGATTCTATTATTCGATCTCCGCGAGACCTTTTGTGCAAAACGCCCCGGTTCCAGTTTTTCGCCATTGTGCAGGTGATAAACGGGGGTGTCAATGATGGATTGCCCCCATTTCGATGGATTTCGCTGCCGGGAAATCCATCTGGGGGCGTAAAAATCATAGGCCTGGTGGAGATTGATGACATAATCAGCCCGCTGGATCAGAGATTTTGCCAGGTCAACTACTTTCGCATCCGGGTTGCGCTGAGACATTGTTCCCGACAGATCAAAGAGGCGGTTCATGTCGCCTCCCAGCCCTTGCCTCTTTCCCTTTGACATGGCCGATGCATTCAGGCACGGTACCACAATAAGATTTCCTTTCTTGATTTTGATCCGAACGTAGCGCTCGGCGGTAAGGTAGCCGGCCGCTTCATCGCCATGAATACCGCCGAAAATAAGCAGGGTAGGGCCTTTTTCTTTTCCGGAAATAAAATGGACTGTCACCTCCTGGCTGGTCTGCTCAAAAAATTTGTTCTGCTGATAATGGGAGGGGGGTGAGGTCTTATCAGTGAACGGGAGGGGAAAGGTCGCCAAAAACAGACAAACCGGAATAGCACAGAAAAAAACTATAATCTTGATTCGCCGATGATTTGCCATCCCGCTGGTCCTTTTTTCAGATAAAAAAGCTTTTTGGAATCACTTTCAAAGTTATTGGAACGGTATATCTGCATGAATCTGACGATGGCAATTTGCCCGCCATTTTCCTGGGGTAGCAGGATGGCGGGGTTTTCAATTTTGACGCGGATGAATTTCTTGCCGCTGTTGACCCTTTCCTTTTGTCTTTTAAAGGCCTGGTAATTCATCCCGTCGCCGTTGATAAAATCGTGGGAGTAATAACTCATGAATTTTACTGTGTCCGCACTTTCCCAGGCCCTGCCCCAGGATTTCATGAACGTATTCAATTCCTCGGACAGGTGACGCTGATGTTCCACTTTTGTCAATTGAAGCCGGTTGACCACAGCCATAGGAGTGCCGTTGGCTTTGAGCAGTCCTGTGAGTTACTTGAGGACATCATTACTCACGACAACACAGCCGCTGGTATTTTGAAGTTCCTGTTCCCTGAGACCTTTACCGGGCGTGTGGCCATGCAGCCAGATGCCTGTCCCGTCTTTTCGGTCCTTGCGGTCCAGGAAATTCGGATAATTAAGTACAAAGGCACCATAACCATATTTCTCTGACAGACTTTTTCCAGGGATATAACGCAAGAAAAAGTAATTGCCCACCGGCGTGGCGAGGTCACCGGCTTTTTTCTTGTCGAGACCGTTGGCGCCGACGATGCAGGGATAGCTTTTCACGAGCGCAAACCGGTTATCCACAAAGCGGAAAAGGTGAAGGGTGTTTTGATCTTTTTCACAGATGAGCAAGTATTCCCCCGCTTCCGCCAGGACCAGGGGAAAGGGGCTCTCATTGGCGGCCAGGGTCAGGGTGGCCGGGATGCCACCGGCTGCTGATTCAATGCGAGGAGAGGTTTCTGCGCGGGTTCAGGTGTCTGGGGTAAAAGGGCAGCGACATTTTTTTGTGCTTGGGCCAGGTCTGTGAAGGCTTTTTTCAGGTCCCCCTGGGCCAGGGATATCTGGAGTTGATCCAGTTTTTTCTGGGTTTCCTGAACCTGCTTCAGGAGAGCTTCGTTTTGATTCCGGACGTTCACGTAGAAATAGGACAGGATAAGGGTTGAAAACAGCAATAGAACGATCAATGCGATCCCAAGTTTAAGGGGAGTGAAACCATGGGGTTTTCTGTTTTGAAGAAAGGGCTGATTCACCGAGTATCCTTCGGCTATATGTTCAATATTTGTAGGATCCCTTTGGAGAGGACCTTTCTATTATTTTTCCAATTTTGTCAAGACTTGAAACCTGTCGGGAATAAGGTTGCCGGAGCCCTTTTTAGCCAGCGGCATTTCCATGAAAGCGTCCATGGACGAACCCTCTGCTTTCCCCGGCTTTACCTGAGCAGGTTCTTTTGATCCATCCCGCAATGGTCAAGGCAGCTGTTGCCCATGTCCTGCGAAAAGTGGCAAAAATGCTTGGCGTGACGGAAGAAGCTCTATCGAAATTTGTCTCTGCGGGGTTCTGTATGTTGTCGAAACTCTGCCGGGCCGGGTGATCCGAAAGGTGGTCACGAAACATTTTTTAAATAAATCTCCACTCCCCTTCGGATCAGGCAAATTCTTTTTCAATCCTCCCCATGGCCATTTTCAGCCGGTCATCCGGAACTGTAAGCGAGATGCGGATGTATCCTTCCCCATACTGGCCGTAAGCTGTCCCGGCCGCCACTACGACAGCCGTCTTCTCAAAGAGCCGATTGGTAAATTCAAGGGAGGTCATCCCCCCGGGAACAGGAACCCAGAGATAGAAAGTTCCTTTGGGTGGGTCAAACTTGATCCCGATTTTTTCCAGGGTTTTCAATACCAGTTTCCGGCGGCGGGCATAGATCGCAATCATGTGATCAATGGCTTCGGCCTCATGCTTCAGGGCATAGATCGCCGCATACTGGATGGGGTTGAAGATGCCGGAATCCGTATTTTCCTTGACCTTGCTGATGGCTGCAATCAGGTCGGGATTCCCGCAGGCCATGCCGATCCGCCAGCCGGTCATGTTGTAGGGTTTGGACAGCGAGTTCAACTCTACGCCGACCTCTTTCGCCCCGTTGGCCATCAAAAAACTCAATTTTTCCTGTCCGGGGAAGATCATTTCACTGTAGGGATTATCATAACAAACGGCGATATCGTGCTTTCTGGCAAAGGAAACCACACGATCGAAAAATTCCCGGGTGGCGCAGGCCCCGGTGGGATTGTTGGGATAGTTCAGAAACATCCCCCGCGCCCTTTCCACGATCTGCGGAGGAATGTCTTCAAAGACAGGCAGATAGCCATTTTCCCGCCGGATCGGCATATTGTAAGGTTCGCCGCCGCCCATCAGGATGCTGGCCCGATAGGCGGGATAGCCGGGATCGGTCATCAAAACCACATCACCGGGGTTGATCCGGGCGAGAATAAAGTGATGACAGCCCTCTTTGGAACCGATCAGGCCCAGGACCTCGTTTTCGGGATTCAGAGAAACCCCGTAACGGGCATGATACCAGAGCGCCACCTCCTGGCGGAACCGGAGCATCCCTTTTTCCTCGTCNNAATTCCGTCCGGGGTGGGTTCTACGGGATCACCAATAGCCAGGCTGATGACATCTATGCCGTCCGCCCTGGCTTTGGCGATTTTTTTTCTCAATTCCATGAACAGGTATGGGGGAATTTTAGTCAAACGATCGGCTGCCTTCACACTTCCTCTCCTTTATACGGTTATATTCTTTTTCATTGATACGCCTCGTCCCAGAGCCGCCCCTCATAGACCACGGCAGCGCCGCCTTCCAGATAAACCTGATCAAATCCCTTTTCGGTTTTTTCGAAATAGATATTCAGGAATTCGCCACTTTTCACGGTTACGGCCACCGGAGAATCCACCAGTCCTTTCCATGACGAAATTAACGCCGCAGCAACCGAACCGGTTCCACAGGCCAGGGTCTCATCTTCCACACCCCGTTCATAAGTCCTGACCTGAATGGCGTGGCGGTTGATCACCTTTACGAAATTGGCGTTGGTTCCGGCGGGCTGATAATGATCATGGCAGCGAATCTTTCGGCCGATCTGAAAGACGTCAAAAGTATCGAGATCATTCACGTAATGGATAACATGGGGCACACCCGTATTGATGCTGCTGACTTCAATCTCTTGCCGGTTTATGAAAATGGTTTCATCCATCCGGAGACTCTGTGGATCAGTCAGCCTCAGCTTAACCAGGTTCCCTTTGACCTCTGCATCAATGATCCCGGCGCCGGTTTCAAAGGACATCTTCTCTCCGGCGATTCCTTTTAGATTGGCAAAACGGGCGGCACAGCGCCCGCCGTTGCCGCACATATCCACTTCTGAACCGTCGGCGTTAAAAAAACGCCACCGGAAATCGACCNNCCGCTGCCGCTCATTTTAAAAAAATCGATCACAAAATAACCTCCCTGTTCGGTGCTTCCAACAATAAGCAGGTTCTCTCTTTAAACCATTTCGGTAAAAAGATTAAGTAAAAAATTTACAGGACTGGAATATCTTGGTATTGAATACGCCTGCAAATTGACTTGTTTCATTGACAAATGTTTTTTGTTTGTGTCATGAAACAGCATTGCAAAAGAAAGGGTTGGTCAGGAATCTGTTGATGGAGAAGCTGGATAGGATAAAAGACATAAAACTGAAAGCTTTATATATCGAACGGAAGGTCATGAATAACCGGCCCGAGGAGATGGATGCCGCCGAACAGGAACTTGAAACCCTGAGAGACCGGTTCTGCGATGAAAACAAAGAGTTCACATTACACACCCGTTAGCCCGGGCGTTACGGCAGGATTTCAACACCTTCCTTGTTTTAATCGACTGGGCTTACCGGTATTACGAGGAAAAGGGGGTCTGAGATGAAGACCATCGGACCGGTCGGTATTATCGGCGGCGGACCGGCTGGTGCAGAACTCGCCCGGCGATTGGCCGAAGCACGGATCGAATGTGTTCTCTTTGAGGCAAAACCAGACCGGGCAAAACCCTGCGGGGGTGGACTGACCCCACGGGCCATGGATTTGATGGCACCGGACGTCCGGAAGATAGCCCAGGGAAAGTCCATTTTTCAAATTATTTCCCGATCGCCCTTGGACAGAGCATTTTCTCTCTCTTTGTACGAACCGATTACCGTTGTTTCCAGAAAAGAATTCGATGATCAGCTCCGCCGGTTGGCCGCCGAAGCCGGCGCAAAAATCATTTATCGCCGGGTACGCTCCATTGAACGGCGGAATGGTGTTTTTCTGATCGACGATCAGGAAAAGTTCCCCCTGCTTGCCGGTGCCGGCGGCTTTAACTGTTCCGTGGCCAGAACTCTTTCCGGGCCGCTGAGTTCACTAGATCTTGCTGCTGCAGTTGGCTATTATCTGGCCGGTAACTACCCCCCGCGGATCGAGATCAAATTTGCGGCCGAGCTTGCAGGATACCTCTGGTTTTTTCCAGGACCATCCCAGGCTTCCGCAGGTTTCCAGGGACCTGCCCATGGATTTTCCATGCACCATGCCGAAATGACACTGAAGAAATTTATCGAAAGGATTGTCCCGGGGCAGGTTCTGACCCGCCGCTATGCCTGGGCGGCCCCGAGTCTGCGGCCGGAAACATTTGACACGAGACCGGTTGCCGGAGATCGGTGGCTCTTGGTCGGTGATGCCGCTGGTCTTTGCGATCCGATTACCGGGGAGGGGATCGCCCATGCACTCAGATCTGCCGAACTGGCTGCACGGGCCATTCAGAACGGTGACCTGAAAGGCTATCGCGCTGATCTGGAAAAAGATGTTTTAAGGGAGCTGCGGCGGGCAGCCGCCATGAAAGCCGAATTCTTCAAACCCTGGTTTTTGCAGCTGGGGCATCTGGTCATGAGCGGCAGCGAGATAGCGAGGGATTTATGCCGCCGTCTTGCCGAGGGAAGGATCTCCTATCATGACTTGAAGCCTGACTCCTATCGTATTCTACCCCGGGCCTTGATCCAGGTGCTTGGATCCCTGCTCCTCCCCAGAGGATGATACTTCCTTAACGAGGCATGCGAACGATGGGTTTCACCTGTTAGTCCACCTATATCGTAGTGTTGTGGAAAGTGAAGATGACGGATTGAGATAGGGTGCAGCCATCTCACCGGAATATGGAGTGGCCAAAATACTAACTGAATATCTGAACCGGTTTTGTGGGGGCAGGTCATTCAGAGACAGCCGGGATGGATGAACCCCGAATCATTTTTAAACGCACCGGCGCCTCTTATGAGAATGTTCTGTCGAACAATTCCTCAATGGCTTTCTTGCCATTCTCTTTGAGAAAACGCGTCCCCACCCCTGCAAAGTGAATGTGGCTGATGACCGGCTCTTCCTTTTTCCCGCAATCAACCCAACCTTTCTCATTCCATCTGAACCAGGCATCACGCGCTTGATCAAACACATACAATGGCTTGTTGCATAGTTTGGCGAATTCAGCGCCCCAGCCGGTGCCACCCTTCACAGTATTGTCCGCAAGTATTTCGCCGATCACATAGATCTCCTGTCCACTGTTAATCTGATACCAGATGCTTTGCAGAATCTTACGCAATATCGGACTTTCTGTGTAGCGGCGATTCATCAATTGCGACACGTACTCCAAGCTTACGTCTCCGATTTTCAGTTCTTCGNNCCAAAGCGCTCAGCATTCGCGCCAAATTCCGTTTCAGCACCTTTAGCTCCCCCGCTAAAAAGAATAAAATTTTCCTTCTTCATCACTGTTCCTTTCTTTAGTTCCTGTGTCGTTATTTGCCTACGATGGTCATTAGCCTCGTGGCAGGTAAAAATTAAAGGGGTTAAGCCATATCGCCTAACCCCTTGAACTTACTTGGTGATCTCTTTCTGGATCGAGCCGACAACCCATCAT
>PMNM01000067.1:27982-28417 GCA_003161855.1 Syntrophaceae bacterium
AAATCAAGCGTCTGTCCTCCCACACGAATCCAGTGCCGGGCCATACTCCGGACGGCCGGCCGATCCGCACAGGCGATCGGACATCCGCAAACCAGAAGTGCTACTTCCCATCGATTCAACGGTCTATCCGTTACCAGTCTGCAGCCCGGTGGCAGCAATTTTTCAATCTCCCGAACCAATCCCGGCCGGTCGATGAGGGGATTGCAGCCGCCGCAGTATTTTACGCCTATCAGAGCCATGGTTGCAGAATAGGGATGCAAGATTTACATCTGACACGCCGGGTCAATCCTTGATCCCGGCAATTTTTTTAGCCAGTTTCTTTTTATATTCAAGATTCCCTTGGCGTGAGATCATAATCCGCTGTGCCTGAGGTGACCCCGCACCATGCATGGATTCCGTCCGATATCCGACCGCTGACGTTCCAAGGGTGATATT
>PMNM01000005.1 GCA_003161855.1 Syntrophaceae bacterium
GCTGTAACTGGTTCACAAGGGCCGTCCGTTCCCTCACATGCCTCTCCCGCGAGTTATTCAGCCTCCGTAAATACGCCGCATCACCTTCTGGGATGACAATGCTTAACGCGCGACCCCACCGGATGATATCCGCAATTACCCGCGGATCTTTATCATCGGTTTTTAACGGAGAATTGTCGTTTATCTCTTTTACCTTCTTTGTGTGCATGGGATTAACCTGTACAATCCTAACCGGTTTTTTCATCAGGTAATGAAGCATAGGCTCCCCATAGGGACCGGTTGATTCGTATCCGACTATCACCTCGTTACATTTAAATCTGTTCTTGTTTATCGTGATCATGTCCCAGAGCGTATCCATTCCCGCCCTGGTATTGTCAAACTTAAAAGTTTTGGAGCTCCGTCCATCTGGGGTGGTGCAATATCCCCGATTCATCTCCATCCCAATATCTACTGCTACAATCAACGTGTCATCACCTACAGCTTTCACTTTCCTCGTATCTGCTTTTCTCATGACCCCATCCCTCCTTGACTTTCTCCTGGAATAAACAATTTTGCAGTGGAAGGATATATGTATCTCGACACTCCCTCAATCCTGAACTACAATATAGCAAGCTGAAACAAAGCATTCAGATATTTTGACGGGAATCCATTAAAAAGGCCTTTTTGAAGGTAATAAACGCCAAAAGGGGCGGCAATTTCTCAAGAGGGTGAAAACCTCGGCACATCCGTCACGCATTCATCAACTCGTAACCCCATATTTTGTGGTCAGTTTTCATTGACTTACAAGAATGAATTTCCTATACTCCCTTCCCGGAATAGCAAGTCCTTATCAAAAGAATTTATTGAATGGAACCATTAACGTGCAATGTGAGAAAATGAAATAGATCGTTAATCCTGAATCATGAGGATGGGGGAGATATTATGGATTTTAAATTGACCGAGGAACAGGAACTCGTTCGTAAAAACATGCGGGAATTTGCTGTGAGGTATGTAGACCCCATAGCTGCTGAGATTGATGAGAATAGTCGCCACCCTGCGGAGCTGTTTCGGAAACTTGCTGAGGGAGGCTGGATGGGTATACCCATCCCCCAGCAATACGGGGGTGCCGGTTCGGATTTTTTGACACACATCATTGCCGTGGAAGAGATTTCCCGGTCCTGCTCATCCACGGGATTCACCCTGTCGTTTCATGCCGGCATAATCGGCATGTCGCTAAACCTCTTTGGAAACGAGGAGCAGAAGAAAAAATACCTGGTTCCCCTGGCCAAGGGACAACACATGGGAGCCTTCGCACTGACCGAGCCGGGAGCTGGCACCGATGTCATGGCAGTTTCTACCACGGCCGTTCGCGATGGGAACGGTTATGTCATGAACGGGACAAAAACCTTCGTCTCCAATGGTCCGCTGGCAGACACTTACATTGTCTTTTGCTGTACGGATAAATCTGCAGGTAAAAAGGGCATGAGTGCCTTCATCATCCCCAGAGACACCACCGGGTTGAAACCGGGAGTGCATTTCAAGAAAATGGGGCTCCGGTCCTCCCAGACATCGGAAGTGGTTTTTAAGGAATGTCCTATACCCGGGGAAAATCTGCTTGGACAGGAGGGAGCCGGCCTTGTCATGGCCATGACCGGATTCGATCATGGCCGGATTGGGATTGCCGCCCAGGCCATCGGTATTCTCCAGGCGGCGCTGGATGAATCGATCCGATACGCCAAGGAAAGAGTCCAGTTTGGAAACCCCATTGCCCGTCAACAGGCCATTGCCTGGATGATCGCCGATATGGCAACCGATCTTTCCGCCGCCCGTTTTCTTGCTTACCATGCCGCCTGGCTGAAGGACCAGAAGCAGCCCTTTGGCAAGGAGGCCTCCATGGCCAAACTTTTCGCAACGGAAGCGGCCATGAAACACACCACCCAAGCGGTCCAGATTCACGGTGGTTATGGCTATATCAAAGGCGTAAAGGTAGAAAGGCTGATGCGTGACGCCAAGATCGCCGAAATATACGAAGGCACGTCAGAAGCTCAGNNATGCAATCGGTAGCTGGACGGGTAGCAGGTCATGACAACATCCATCAGACAGGAATGAATAAGAGCGTTCCTTTTACCGAGTCAGCTCTATACTGAAATACATAGAACGCTGCATCATCCTGTGGTCAATGTTCTTCGGGTCTCGTCACAAATGATTTTATTTATGAAGCAATTCAGGTTTATAGCCCTTTTCCTTGCCCTTTGTTTGCCTTTTCTGATCTCCTGCATTTCAACTGAGATTGAAGCCGCTCAACCCCTACCGGATCCATTCCAGTCCTATCTCAGACAGGGAATTGAGAAGACTCTTAACCTGGAAATCCCGATTGCGAGAGAATCCATGCAAAAAGCTGTGGAACTGGACAGGGAAAACCCAAGCGGATATGCCTTCCTTGCTTTCGTTGAATTATTCTCTTATGAGATGAGCTTTGAACAGAAAGACCGGGAGAACCATCAAGCGGCTATGCTGCGCTATGTCAGCGAAACCCTCATCAGGGGAGGGAAAAGGATTGAGAAAAGTTCTAAAGATGGCCAAGCTTACTTTGCCATGGCCTTGGCGAAAATCGTTAAAGTTCGCTGGGCGATTGAGCAAAAAAATTACTTTATTATTGTGCAGGATACCTCGGACATCTTGGATTATTGCGAAAAAGTGAAGAAAGAAAATCCAAATAATTATGACATTTATTTTCTCACAGGCCTGCTCCATTACCATATCGCACACCTTCCCGCCCTATCCCGTTTTTTTTCTTCCCTACTGATTACATCAGGAAACCACCAGGGGGGACTTCAGGAATTAGAGTTGGCGGCACATAGAGGAGATCTTCTCAAAGAATTTGCACAGGCTGAACTCTCATCGGTTTATGAGTATTTTGAGAAAAAGCCTGAGCAGGCTTTGCCCATTATCAGGGGATTAAAGGAGAAATTTCCCCTCAATTATAGATTTTTGTTCACTCTGGCCGGTACTCTTTCCGATCTTGATCGATTCGATGAGGCTTTTGCCACAACCCGGGAGATTGAGAAAGGGTTTCAGGTTGGTAAATCCCCATTTGTTCATCAGCTCCGGCCCCGTTTTGATCAGTTGATGGGACATATCTATTTCGATCAGAAGGAATATGCCAAAGCCGCAGATTACTTCCAAAGAGCTCTCAAGGATACAGCTGCTTATAACGCGAGAACTCGAGCTTCAGCCCTTACGGGTCTGGGCATGATTCACGACGTCCGGAAAGAAAGGAAACAGGCTGAGGATTACTATTCCAGAGCTCTTCAGGTGAAAGGTGGCGAAGGTGCCGCCCAGGTAGAAGCCAGGCAATATCTAAAGACGCCCTATGTACCTCTGCCTAAACATTGAATTTCATCTGTAATCCATTGCTGAAACGAAGGTCCGACCTTCTTGAAAATGAGGGCGGTTTGTAAATATATATTGATATTTTGTTGAATATCTTTTAAGAAAAATGCAGGAATGATTTATTGTATCCCTGCAAATAAACCAAAGAGAGAATAATTGTCCGCGAGTGTCTGTATGGCCTTTCAAGCGTCTCTAACAGAAAGTAAATCAAGAAAAATTTTTCTGGTGTTTTTTTTCTTAGCATCCCTTACTCCCATCCTGATCGCAATATTTATAATGTACCATTATATTTTTCCGTGTCTTAGCTTAAAAGAATACGATTCCTTGTCTGATACTTTATTCCTGGGTCTGTGTGCAATGGTATTATTTCCCTTCATAAGTTTCTTTTTAATTTATCGATGGTTTGACTCCCTGGAAAACGTAACTTCAGAAATTGTATCCAAATCCACAGAAGTCGCCAGTGGGAAAAAAGAATTTTGCGAACAGCAGATTGAACATCGCAGTCATTATATCGATTCATCCATAAATCGTCCACATCGTCCGGAAGAAAACGAAATACAAAGTCTCATCCGGTCATTCAACGCCATCTTCCAGACTGCGGCAGACCAGTTGGAGGAACGCAACCATCTCAAAGAACTCCTGGCCAAGTTGGTTGGTGTCGCTTCCAACCTCACCTCCGAATTGGACTTTGACCGTCTCTTTCCTCTCATTGTGGGTAATGTGACAGAAGTTATGTCTGCGGAACGCACCAGTCTGTATGTTGTTGACTGGGATTGCAGGGAAATCTGGACCAAAGTTTCAGAAGGTATAGAACAGATCCGTCTTCCCTTAGGGCATAGTATCAGTGGTCATGTCGCTGAGACAGGAGAAATGATTAATGTGACGGATGCCTGGGAATTGCCTTATTATGATCGTTCTTATGATCTAAAAAATAATTTTCGAACGCGTTCTGTCCTCTCGGTTCCCATTAAAAACCGTCTTGGCAGAATTATTGGTGTCCTTCAGGTTATCAATAAAAAGGGGAAGGATCGATTTGATGCAGAAGATGAAATTTTCATTAGAGGATTGACATCCCAGGTGGGGATTGCTTTGGAGAATTCCCTTTTGGTTGATGAAGTTCTCGTTTCCTTTACAAGTTCAATCAGTACCCTTTCCGCCATCGTGGATGCCCGGCATCCTTTCACAGCAGGACATTCAGAAAGGGTCATGGAATATTCCCTGTTGATCGCACGGGAAATGAAATTGAGTAAAGAGGACATTGAAACATTGCAATATGCTGCCATACTCCATGATATCGGCAAAATTGGAATCCGGGATGACGTGTTGATGAAAAATGGGCCATACAGCCCTGCGGATTGGGAAGAGATGAAGACCCACCCTCTGAAAACGAAGGCCATTCTGGATAAATTTCATTTCCCGCGCCATCTCCGCCAAGTCTCCGAAATCGCCCACCTTCACCATGAAAAGTTGAATGGTGAAGGATATCCAAATGGTCTCAAGGGGGATCAATTGCCCCTCGGGGCCAAAATCATGGCGGTTGCCGACGTATTCGATGCTGTGACATCGAAGCGGGATTATCCCAAGTATGCCTTCGGCCAAACGTTCGCACCTGATCCCATGCCGCTTTCCCAGGTCATCGAACTTTTAAAAAACGAGGCAGGCAGCCATTTTGACCCTGCTGTGGTCGATGCTTTTATATGCTGTCTTCCGGAAGCACTGATCCTGTACCGCGGTGTTCACTTTTCTCCGGAGTATGTGGATGACACCATTCGGAGCCTAAGTTCGTAAGTGTGTCATGCTTAATGTATCGCAGGAATCGTTATCTTTGAGACGGGAATTGAAAGGTATCCGATCCTGTTCTGTTGCTTTTGGTAATGGATGATTCATGGGTGTCATACTCAAAATCACCCGTTCTTTGACGCAGAGAAAAAGAAAGAGGCCTTGAGGTTAAGGAGAAGCAAAGGATGCTTGATCAACCTGGGAATTTTGCTTCCAGGAGACTTGATCCGAGCAAGCCGAGGAATATACTGCAAACGAAACAACCGGTACTCAGGAGCATGATCGAAATGTCTGCTTTTATACTTGTGATTGGACCGGCCTGGCTGACGATCATCAACAAGATAGACAAAGCAAAGAATACCAGGCCGAAGATGATTTTCCGCTTCAGAATAGGGGTCGTAGTTCTGTGAAATCGTGTTTTTCCATCCATTAAGCCAGAAAAGAAAGCGCCGACCAGTGTAAAGGGCAGACAAAAGGCCATAATCCTGATCGCAACCAGTAAATTGGTTCTTACGGGCTGGTTGATTAATAAGACGACAATGGAAAAGAAGAGCAGGAAGAAAGCAAAAGCCTGAGGTGCATGAACCATGATGGGGTGGATATGTCGGTCGAGAATCTTTTTTCGCTGCTCTGAAATCTTATCTGTATAGGGTTCAAACATCTTGCCCGGCACACCGCAGGCGGGGCACACATCTCCGACTTTTTCTTCTTCCATGATAAATCCGCAGGCTTTACATTTCATTAGTTTTTTCATGGCCCTCCCCTTGATTGCTGTTCGATGCAGGATTTGCCATCCTTGCTCTGTTCCAGAACGGATCTCTTCACTGCCGACTTATGAAAATGAGGCTACCTGTCTTCTGATTGTTTGTAAAGTATTTTGTATCTACAGCGCAAAGGTACCCCAGGCGGTGTGGTTATCCCATGGCCGCTCCAGAACGTTTCCAAGAAGGAGGTGATTCACAGAACAATTACCGATGTGAAATGAGTTTATCCATGATCTGAAAGGGAGGGGGTGAAATGAAATGGAAGGTCGTTATCCGGATGATCGTTCTTGCGCCCATCTCTGTTGCTGCAAACAGCTGCGGGGCGAAGGCATAAAAAAGTGACAAAAACCGGCAACAGAGGCGAATACGTCCATGGATCCGCTTCTGTTGTTTCTGGTGCTTGGCTCATCTGTCAGGCTTACTCTTTGTGGAAGATGAGGCCGAACATCGAGAGCAAAACAATCATGATGAAAAAGCCCGTTAATAAAAATCCGGGACTGTTGAGTTTCCAGACAGCGGATTCCGAGAAGAGAGAAATCTTCCAGAACTGACTCCAGTACAGGACGAAATAGTAACTGATAAACAGGGCAAGTCTCGCATGACCGAAAATCAGAACGATGGTACTTAAACTCAGCGCGATGACGATCTGGGGAAGAGAAACCGTTATTTGTGTGGATAATATGGCTTCCATAATCCAACCTCCTTTCCAATCACTCAGGGGTCTAAAACGTTATGAGCAAGAAACTTAACGGCCGACTTTTAAAACAGGCTTGATGAGGATGTTAAAGTGGAATTAAAAAGTTTGCTGTGATGTGGATCACAAAAGATCAAAATTCTTTTGAAAGGCGGGCTTGAGAAGAATATATTTATGATCGAGTGCTTCGATTTCATCTGCCTTTACGAGGCGATTGATCATACGAGTGGCTGTTTCTCTTGAAAGGGAAGCAAAATTAGCAATATCGCTATGGGTGAGTTTGACCTGGATAATCGTTCCCCGGGAATCTGGAACACCAAACCGCTCTCCCATGTATTTCAACACGGCCTTCACCCGGTGTTCTGCGTCGGCAAAACTCATGACTTTAACCATGGACCAGGCGTCTCTCAGGCGGGTACAGAGCATAGCGATGATTTCCTTGAGAACTTTGTTATTGTTCAAAAGGTAATG
>PMNM01000193.1 GCA_003161855.1 Syntrophaceae bacterium
AGAGCAAAAGGGGTGTCACGGTAGGAATGACAAAAGGCACACTTGTTCCAGGGGCAATTCCTCGTCACCCGGATCAGCAGGCTTCTGGCCTCACTGGGCGGTCGGATCGGTCCCTGTTCAAAAGAAAAATCCTCCATAATCACCTTTCACAAACAAAATTCCCAAGGTCGCCCAGATGGATCCTTCAGGGAAGAAAAAACATGGGGTTACGCGCTTTCGTTTTATAACGGATTTCAAAATGCAGCTGGCCATCTCCCCTTTTTTCTTCTGCTCCCGGCATACCGATCTGATCCCCCTTTTTAAGACGATCAGTCGTCTTCACTTTTCTCTGACCCAGATGGGTATAAACCGTCGCATAATGGTCGTCATGCTGCATGATGACCGTTTCGCCATAACCCTTGACGGGACCCGATACAAGCACCTTACCGTCTGCCGCAGCGACGACAGGCAGGCCCTCCCTTGCCGATATGGTGATGCCGTTAGAATACGTTCCATCGGGCTGAATGCCGAATCGCGATATGACACGGCCCCGGACGGGCCAGATGAAGCGCTTCCGGTCAAATCGCAGCAACTCCGGTTCGCCTTTACTGACGTCAGGGGCGGCTTTCTGTTCAGGTCCGCGTTCAGTTGCTGATGGCGGAATCTTAGGAACCGTCGTCTGTTCGTCCCTGACAGCCGGCTTTTGCATCGGTTCCGGTTCCTTGACCACCGCCTTCTGAGAAACATCCTTTGGTTTGGGAGAAGATCCGGCTCCGAGAGGATCCTCCCCGTCTGATGGCAAACGGGCGATATCCCTCCTTGGATTTATTCTGATCTTCGTTGAACCAGGTCCGGCAGCGGTTGTCGGCGACTTTGTCACCTCTTCAGCAGGGGGGGAGACCGGTGCTTGCTTTTTCTGAACCACAGCGACTTTCGGCTGTGTCTCGGCTTTTACAGGCGTTTTTACAGGCGCTTCGGCTTTCCTGACGGACGCCATGACATCATCGATCACCTGATTCGCATCGGGAACAAAGACGACACTGTCCACCCCGATGAGATTGAGATTTTCAATATTATTGACCTCAGCCAGATCCTGCATGTCGATGTGGTATGCCCGTGCAATGCTGGCCAGCGTCTCCCCGCTTTTGACGCGATGGTAAACCCCTTTGGCATGGACCATCCTTGCCGGTTTGATCTGCTGGGCGGAACAGGCAGACAGCAATAGACAGAAAACCAGAAAAGAGGCCATTTTTCTGACCGAGCCCCATGGATATGATCTCAACTGTCCCAACCGTGCTCTCCGATGAGATCGACAAACCGGCACCCACCCAGATCTTCTTTCTTCACGTCGCCGATTTTTTCTGAAAGGCGTGTCGCCTTTGTCAGGGTCTGGGTGTGGCGGTCACCGACCGGAATGATCAGCCTGCCGCCAAGGGTAAGCTGTTCCACCAGGACGGCCGGAATTTTCGGGGCGCCCGCCGTAACCAGGATCGCATCAAAAGGGGATTCTTCCTTCCAGCCGTACGTCCCGTCCCCGACCCGGATCGCCACATTATAGGCATGCAGGTAATCGAGCAACTTCCTGGCCCCGTTGGCCAGAGATGCGATTCGCTCGATGGAACAGACCCTGTCGGCAAGCTGCGCCAGGAGGGCCGTCTGATAGCCTGAGCCCGTCCCGATTTCGAGAACCTTCTCTTTCCCCGTCAGTTCGAGAGCTTCCGTCATGAGTGCGACAATGTACGGTTGAGAGATGGTCTGTCTTTCGCCAATGGGCAGGGGATTGTCATTGTAGGCCTGATCCATCAGGGCCTCTTCCACGAACAGATGACGGGGAATCGTCTCCATCGCTTTCAACACGCGGGCATCTTTGATGCCGCGCGACCGGATCTGGGTATCCACCATCTTTATCCGTTGTTTTGTATATCGATCCATTCAATGTCCTGCCGACGTTTTTTCCTCGGGGGTACAGAGTACTGCTGTTCGACCCAGTGATGGCGTCTCATCCCCATAGCTTCTCTTGTCACAATAAGATAGTAGTACCTCAACAGCGCATATTCTCTCGCCTGGTTATATTTATTGATCTCCCGGTTGATCTCGAGAATCATCTGATGGCGTGACCCGTTTTGCCCGCTCGGCGCTTCCATTTCCTTTAACCGGTTCAAACATGCCTCAATCTTCTGCTCGATATTGTGCAGTTTTTCCAGAGCCTTAGACATACTGTCTCCCGCACGGCCAAGGACGGCTGCCCTTTCCTGGAGGAATTCCTCCTGAAGGATTTCGTCGGGACTTTTATTCGTGTTCGAGCGCAGCATATGCAAATGTTTCTTTTTTTCCATCCCGCTGCCAGACCATCATCAAACATAGGACTGTCTGCAAAAAGTTGCTTAATATATCATTTAACAGCCCAATTTTCAATCGAAAAAGCTTTGCAAAGGCGAACCTAAAGTTTCACTTTACAGTTCCCTGAGATTTCATTATAGAAAACGACGCTCAAAAAAAACGATGAAGATACTCATGAAAGGTTAATCCTCATGACACCAGCCGTTAGCACCGTGATGTCCGAGGCGGTCCGGAAAGCCTACCAGGGCGGCCACGAAGATGAGACCCTGGAGCCGCTCGTATTAATAGACAAAACGGGCCGGCCTGTCGGAAGAATTAAAAATGGTGATGCCGTCATCTTTTATAACATCCGGGGTGAACGGGAAGTCGAACTGACCCAGAGCCTTACAGAACCTGAATTCAGCCTATTTCCCGTAGAAAAAAATGTCCATTATTCCTTCGCGACCATGATTGAGTACCAGGCGGGTCTGAAAGTCCGGGCGGCCTTTCCCCCCGAAGGGATTATTGAAGATACGCTGAGCGAAAGCTTGTCCCGGCAGAATCTGAAACAGGCCAAAATCACGGAAGCGGAAAAGGCGGTTCACGTGGGATTCTTTTTGAGCGGAAAACGAAACGACCCCTTTCCGGGGGAGGAAAGGATCGTGATTCCGACCCGCAAGGATGTGGCCCTCTTTGATGAAGCCCCGGAAATGTCCATCGACAGGATTACAGAGGCTGTCATCGATAAGATTCGGGATCCCGCCTGTTCCTTCATCTTTGCCAATTTTCCCAATGTCGACGTCGTCGGACACATTGAAAATGAAAAGGCCATTCTCCGGGCCGTTGAAGCCGTTGACCGCTGCACCGGTCTCGTTATTCATGAAGCCGTCAGGGCCGGGATGACCGTCATTGTCACGGCGGATCACGGCACGGTGGAAAAGTGGCTCTATCCCGACGGGGCCATTGATACCGGCCACACGGACAGTCCCGTTCCCTTTATCCTCATTCCTCATGAGCAGCATTTAACCCTCTGCCAAGGAGGGGAATTAACCGATGTCGCCCCGACTGTTCTGGCACTCATGGGAATTCCAAAGCCCAAACTGATGACGGGACGATCCCTGGTTGACCTTCAACCGGCAGGCGGGATGAAACCCTGCCGCCGTCTGCTGCTGTTACTGCTCGACGGCTGGGGGTTCAATGAACGCATGACGGGCAACCTCATCGCCCGCGCCCAGACCCCGGTCATGGACCGGCTCACGAGAACCTATCCCTGGACGACGCTTCAAGCTTCCGGCGTGGCTGTAGGACTTCCTGCGGGAACCGTCGGCAACTCGGAGGCGGGCCATCTGCATATTGGCGCCGGGAGAAGGATCTACGCTGACCGCGTCCGGATCGACTCTGCCATCGCGGACGGATCCTTTTTCCAGAACCCCGCTTTTGTGGAAGTCATGCGAACCGCAAAAACAAAGGGTACGACGCTTCACCTGCTCGGCATTGTCTCCTTTTTCAGTTCCCATGGCTCTCTCAGCCATCTTCTGGCACTCATGGAACTGGCCAAAAAGGAAGGCATAAAAAACGTATTCATTCACGCCATGCTGGGCCGGCGGGGAGAATTGCCGGAAAGCGGCGCCAACTATATCCGGGAAATTGAGGAAAAGTCGGAGGAGATCGGCCTGGGAAGGGTTGTCTCGGTCATCGGACGGTACTGGTCCATGGATCGTGAGGAAAACTGGGACCGGATCGAAAAGACATACCGGATGCTGATTTACGGGGAGGGAACCCCCATAGAAGACAAGGGTATCGGGTGACCCTGCCATGGAAAATGCGAGATTGCAGCATTTCCATGCATCATAATAACATTGAGGACCGGACTGGACAGATAAGGAGCGCGACCATGGATGTTCAAATCGAAAAATGCGTCCTATCCCTGATCCAGGGTGATATTACCCTGGAAGAAACGGATGCCATTGTCAACGCCGCCAACTCGGGACTTGCGGGCGGCGCCGGCGTTGATGGCGCGATTCATGATGCCGGCGGCCCGTCCATTATGATGGAGTGCCGGAAGATCGGGGGCTGTCCGACCGGTCAGGCTGTGATCACCACAGGTGGCAATCTCAAAGCGCGCTACGTGATCCACACCGTCGGCCCCGTCTACCAGGGTGGAACCAGAGGCGAAGCCGCCCTTCTGAAAAGCGCCTATCTGGAGAGTCTGAAACTCGCCTCGGCCCGGGGTTTGAAAAGTCTCGCTTTTCCGGCCATCAGCACCGGGGTGTATGCCTATCCGGTCAATGAGGCAGCCCGTATCGCCCTGAAAACGGCCATGGATTACCTGAAGGAGCACAGCGACATTGAGCGGGTACGCTTTGTCCTCTTCGGCCAGGCAATGTTTGATATCTTCGCAGCAGAACTGAAAAAACTGATTGAAGTTGAAATTTAAAATCGAGAGTTAAGTCCGCCAGGACCGGCGCAAACGAAGGGAATTGCTGACCACCGAAACGGAACTCAGGGCCATGGCCGCGGCGGCGAATTCTGGATTCAGCAGGATACCGCCGAAGGGATAAAGAACCCCGGCAGCGATGGGAATGCCGATGATGTTGTAAATAAAAGCCCAGAACAGGTTCTGACGGATCACTTTCATCGTCTCGAAGGAAAGCCGGATAGCGGACGCAACGGATTTCAGATCATCGCTCATGAGGGTAATATCGCTGGCCTCAATAGCCACATCCGTTCCCGCCCCGATGGCGATCCCGATATCGGCTGCGGTCAGGGCCGGGGCATCGTTGATCCCGTCTCCCACCATGGCCACAACCTGCCCCTGTGACTGCAGCCGTTTAATTTCATTGATTTTATCACCAGGAAGAACCTCCGATAAGACCTGATCGATTCCCAGCGCCGTACCGACAGCCTTCGCTGTCTGCGCATTGTCACCGGTCATCATGGCGACTTTCAGCCCCAGTTTCTTCAGATCNNACAAAAACACAGGTTTTTCCATTGCCGGCCAGTCGGGTCGCCGCTTCCGCCAGGCCGTTCATGAGGATGCCGGCCTGCTCCATGAACCGGATATTTCCCAGGAGGCAGGGGTGCCCCTGGATGACCGCCTTTACGCCAAAACCGGAAACCGCCTCAAACTGTTCAACCGGCAAAGGGTTCAGATTCTCCCGGCGGGCACGGTCCACAATGGCTTGAGCCAGAGGATGCTCCGACAGGACCTCCATGGACAGGGCAATCTGCAGGACCCTTTCCTGTGCTGCGCCCGGTGCCGCCAGGACGTCCGTGACCTCGGGCTCCCCTCGGGTCAGAGTACCCGTCTTGTCAAAAACCACCATGGTGAGCTTATAGGCGTTCTCCAGACTCTCGCCGCCCTTGATCAGGATGCCGTTTTCCGCGCCCAGTCCGGTCCC
>PMNM01000185.1:0-27195 GCA_003161855.1 Syntrophaceae bacterium
GTAAAGCTCACCCGCTTTTCATGGCCCCGTCTGTAAAGGATGGGTCCTTCAAGTCTTTGCTTTGGGCGGGATGACCATGGCCTCGCCATCGAGAACAACGGTACCCTCCTGATTGGTGCAAGTGGTCTTCAGGCGCACACGATTTTTCTCGGCAATCACTTCAACGACTTCCACCTTGGCGGTAATGGTGTCACCAAAGCGGACCGGCGCCAGAAAATTCAGGGACTGTCTCATATAAATCGTGCCGGGACCGGGAAGCTGCATCCCCAGAACACTTGAAATAAAGCCGGCTGTCAGCAGGCCGTGGGCAATTCTGGTTTTGAAGAAGGTATTTTTGGCGTGGGCTTCATTGATATGGGCGGGATTCAAATCCCCCGTGATTCCGGCATAAAGATAAACATCCGATTCTGAAACTGTTTTAGAAAAATACGCAGTATCGCCCAACTTGATCTGTTTAATCGTCTTCCCTGTCATAACCTTATAACCCCCTTTCCCTGATCATTTCTAAAACCAGCAGCGGTGACTCCAGATTTCATCCTTGAGTTCTTTCATGTCACTCTTCAGCATCAAATAGAGGCTGGCATTTTGAATGGCAAGCCCCCCCTGATAAGCCAGGGCGGTGACCAGCATGATTTCATCCTCCGTGAACTCACGGGGAACAGCACTGTAGAGCCTGAGGACGCCAATCACATTCTCCTTTGATTTAATGGGGACGCTAAGAATGGTGACAATGCCTTCTTCCTTTTTTTCGTCCTTATACTGGACACCTTTATCTGTTGATGCGTTCTTGACGACCACCGGTTTGCCTTTCAGGGCTTCGGCGATACTTNNTCTTTGACATCAAGGCTTGAAGTGACACTGGCGGCCAGATCAAGAAATATCCGGGTATTTTCTCTTAGTTTTTCGACAAGTCGTGCATTCTCAATGGCCATGCCCCCCTGCTCGGCGAGAATGGTCAGGAATTCCACCTCCTGCTGGGAAAAATCTCTCATCTTGGATGTATAAAGACAAAGGGTACCGATAAATTCCCCCTTCACCATGACCGGGACAACCAAAATAGACGCAATCCCTTCGGCCTTCTTTTTTCCCCGGTTTTCCGCCCTCGGGTCGGCGGCCGCGTCACGGTAGTGAATGCAACCCTTCTTCAGGAGGACGGGGATCTCCTTTTTCACGTGATCCAGACCGGCATGAACGTAATTTTTCGACAGCCCTGTCTGGGCGAACGGAACGTACGTTCCCTTTCCCTCATCCAGCAGGAAAAGACAGGCGGCTTTGCCCCCCATGGTCTCGACGGCGCTTTGTACAATCAAATGGAGGATCTCGTCCCGGTCTAAGGTTGTTCCCAACGCCCTGCATACTTTGGTGATGGTTGTAAAGTAATCGCTTTGCTTTGTCATGGTGTATCTCTCCTAAATCGTTTCTGAAATAAGTTGCGCTAAAGAGGGTTTTCCTTTAACGGCCATTTTTTTAACAGTCGCCGGCGGTGTCTTTATTCTCTTTTTTTTCGTTGTTTTTTTCTTAATGATCCTGGTCATGACCTGTTGGCCCTTTACCTCCATCGATTTGTGTGGATTGGGTTTTCTGACGGATGGTTTTTCCGCTGGCCTCACCACATCGGGTTTGTCTCTTTCCATGAGCCATTTGGCGATCTTGGGTGCGAAGTCCCGCTGGCACTTGGAGCTGACGTAAATTCCGATATGACCGGTATCCAGCTTGACATCCTCGGTGTCCCTGCTGCCCACATGCTTGGTCAGCTGTTCGCAGGCCGCTGGTGGAACAAGATGGTCGAACATGCCGTAGAAATTCAGGACAGGCATGGTGATTTTCTTGAGGTCGACCCGTTTTCCACCCAGTTCCATCTTGCTTTGGATCAGGAGATTTTTCTTATAACAATCGTTGACAAACTGGCGAAAGGTTTCACCAGGAACATCGGGACTGTCAAAGATCCATTTTTCCATGCGGACGAAATTTTCGACAAAGGACTTGTTGTCCACATTCTCCAGGAATCCGACATATTTATCGATCATGAGTCGGGCCGGGTTCAGAAGCAGAAAGCCAAAGTTCATCAGATCCGCTGGAATATTCCCAAATGTGTTCACCAGCCGGTCCGCATCGATGGTTTTCATCCAGATATGAAGCAGCCCGGTATCGGTATCAAAATATGTCGGAGTGACCGTCGTGATCAAATTCTTAATTTTTTCAGGGTGCAGGGCGGAGTACATCACACAAAACGACCCTCCCATGCATATCCCCATCAGGTTGATCTTGGGCAGGTTGTGCTTCTTCCGGATAAAATCCACCGCATGATCGATATAGCCATTGACGTGATCATCGATGGTGATAAACCGGTCCTTCCGGGTGGGATAGCCCCAGTCGACCATATAGAGATCAATGCCATCCCTGAGGAAATTTTTAACCACACTCCTGTCCGGCTGAAGATCCAGCATCGTTTCCCGGTTGATCAGGGCATAAACTACAAGCAGGGGTGTTTTTAACTTGGCCTCGCCTTCCAGACGGTAGTGCTTCAATTTGACACGGTCTTCCTCGTAGACGATGTCATAGGGTGTAGAAGCAATATCCGTCGACAGCTGGCTGAGCAGCACCTCCGACGCTTTGGTCACTCTTCCCTGAGCCTTTTCCGCATCCTCGGCCAGGTTCGATAAGATAAGATCAAGGGGAATTTTGGGCTGATCCATGGAAGCTGCTCCTTTCCGTATATCAAATCAAAATCATGCCGGGTTTAATTGCCTTTCCAGATCCCTGACCTTCTTTTTTAAAATGTGAAGATCTTTGTAGAGTTCGTCAATTTCTTTGTAGGTGGGTACGGGTAATATTTGCAGGACATCCTGAAGAACCTCATTTTTAGCCACAATGAATTCTGACAATTTATTGAACACATCAGCCAGTGTCTGATTAAACTCCGGTGATTTGAAGAGCGTCATAAAGTGGCCTTCAAGAATTTTAACCCATAGATTATAGTATTCTTTTGTTTCCTTCGGAACCTTTCCCTCTTTTGTCAGTTTTTCCAGTTCCAGCTGCATCACTTTGAAGGATTGCTCGAAAGGAAGATAGATCAGTGATAGAAATTCCGCACTGGTTGCCTCCAGCAGGTTGAGCCTGTCCATAAACAGGCTGAATCTCTCCTGATAAGACCGTGTCAACCCGAGCTGCGGAACATAATAAAATTGTCTGATTTCTTTTTCATAAATTTCTTTCAATGATTTAAACAAGTCCTGATCCACATTTTCAAAATGGTACGCATCAACCTGCTGACTGATTTTCCCGGCCTTTTCGATGTGACTCTTTTGGATCTGGAAGCAGATGTCCCAGGAGGCTTGGGCGACTTTGAGAAAAACGTCAGGAAGGGAATGAAAGCCTTTTAAGGTGGCATCAGCAATGGCCGGTTCACTTAATGCGGAAGAAAGGGATTGCCACATTTTCAGGGCCGATTCCATAGATTCCAGGGATCGACTTTGGGTCGTTTTTTTTGTGGGCAGGTCCGTAAGCATGTCCGTTGCGGTAGGCGTCACTTTCATCAGCGATGTCCATAAATCGGTACTTGATTTTATCCACTCTGCGAAGGGAAACATTTTTTCGATTTTTTTCTGCTGATTCTCATCCATGGTTAACCTCATGACCCAGTGAACATGTTAATTGTCCTGAAAGAAAGTTCCGTTGGAAAAAGAGAGAAGACAAGACAGATTCCAGCTAAATTTATAACATTTATGATGATATCCGTCAATCGATATTTTTAAATTCAGATAACTTTCAGATGATGAGAAGATCGTCCCAGTTCATATTGCTGAAGGTATGATGGAGGGAATGGTCATCATCCACGAGGTGGTGAACAAGATTCGAAAATTTTTTTGTAGAGATGGCATGAACAGTCTCCGGTGGTACCACATCATCATAACGGCCATGATAGAGCACGACAGGGATCCGCAGGGGGCAGTTCAGGTAAGGTTCAAATTCGGGCAGGTTCAGTGCCGGTGCGAGAAGGATCAGTCTTTTCACGTTCTGTTCATTTTCGCAGGTGTAAACCGTCGCCATCAAACCGCCATAACTGGACCCGACCAGAATCAAATCTGTCTTGTTGCAAAGAATGTCATTGAGTTTATCCATTCGCCGCTTCAGCGGGCCGGTAAAATCCTCCAGGATCATCCCCGGATATTTTTTCCTGAAAAACGCACCTTTCGTGCCATAACTGGTACTTTCGAGACCATGGATGAAAATTCTCGTTGTCTTCATGGGTTAGTCCTCTTTATTGAATCTGGCTGGCTATGCAGCGCTTTTCCATTGCGTTCAATATGTCAGTATGTTAGGAAATTCTCAATGAATTTCGGATGAGGAAAATACGATGTCGGTTGTCATTCCCCTGAGAGTGCTGAGGCCACAGAAACAGTTTGCTAAAGCGGTCGCTTCTCCTCCCTATGATGTGATCAGTCTGGAAGAAGCTGCGAAAATGGCTTCCGGCAATCCACTCAGTTTTTTACATGTCGAGAAATCAGAGATCGATCTGTTGCCGTTACCTGTCGATATGACAGATGATCGGGTTTATCGATTAGCCAGAGAAAATCTAGGCAGGCTGATATCGGATGGCATTTTGATTCAGGATGGGAAACCCTGTTTTTATATTTACCGTCAGCAGATGGTTGATCACAGGCAATATGGCATCGTCGCCGGAATCAGCGTTGCCGAATATGAATCCGGCCGGATCAAGAAACACGAATTGACCAGACCCGACAAAGAGATGGAACGGACCAGGCATGTGGAGACCGCCGGCGCACAAACGAGTCCGGTCTTTGTGACCTACAGAGCGCAGAATGCGATAGATGAGATTGTTGCAAAGGTGGTCAAGGAGACGCCGGAATATGACTTTACCACGGATGATGGAATCGGTCATACGTTCTGGATCCTCAGTCATGAAACCGAAATCGCTGCATTAAGAAATGCCTTTATGCATGTGGATACGTTGTATATTGCCGACGGTCACCACCGGGCTGCCGCCGCCGCCGCTGTAAGTCGGATGAAAAGAGGGCAAGGCAGGGCAAACCGGGGCGATGAATCCTGTCACTATATCATGGCCGTCCTGTTTCCCCATAACCAGCTCCGGATCATGGATTATAACCGGGTGGTTTGTGATCTCCATGGTTTAAGTCAGGCCGCATTCCTTGCCAAAATTGAGGCAAAGTTTTTGATCCAGCCGGATTTTAAGGAGAAGAAACCCGTTCAGTTGCATGAATTCGGTATGTACCTGAACGGTCAATGGTTTAAACTCACACCAAAAAGAAAAACCTCTCATCGAGATCCTGTCAGGAACCTGGATGTCACCATCCTGCAAGATGATCTCCTGAGACCTGTGCTTGGCATTCAGGATCCGAGGACTGATCATCGGATTGATTTTGTCGGAGGTATCCGCGGGATGGCGGAACTGGAAAAGCTTGTAGACTCTGGATCCTTTCAGGTGGCCTTTTCACTGTATCCGACCACCGTGGATCAGATGATGAATGTTGCCGATACCGGCAGCGTCATGCCACCCAAATCCACCTGGTTTGAACCCAAACTGCGCAGCGGCTTATTTGTGCATCGCTTATGTTAGTATCTTTTAAATCATTTCAATATGTTACAGAATTATTATCCCGGGGATTTAATCTCTTTTTATGGCGAAATCATTTTGGATTCGTGCCTGCTGAAAATGATTTTCATTTTTGCCGGGCTCGCATTGACCGTTAACGGGGATTCCTGTTCATGCAATCATGAAAAGACCTGGGGAGACCGTAGATCAGATTCTCGGTGGAAAATTAAAAATCATACAAAAGGAAAAAGGATACCGTTTTTCCATCGATGCCCTGCTTCTTGCCCATTTTGTCTGGCTGAAGAAGAGAGATCATCTTCTTGAGCTGGGGACCGGCAGTGGTGTAATATCCTTAATTCTGGCGCGGCGATGGTGTTGCGGCAGGGTGGTCGGCGCAGAGATTCAGGAGGATCTTTATGAAATGGCCCTCCGCAATGTTGAATTGAACAGTCTGACGGATCAGGTCAGCATGATTCCTTGTGACGTCAGGAGAATTGAGACCTCCCTTAAGGCACAGTCGTTCGATACCGTTGTTTTTAATCCACCTTATCGAAAAATGAATTCCGGAAGAATGAATCCGGATGATCAGAGAGCCATGGCACGGCATGAGATCAAAGGAACACTTGACGATTTTCTGAAGGCTGCCGCATATGTTCTGAAAGAATCAGGACGTGTTTTTATCATTTATCCTGCCGCCCACATGGTCGAACTGTTTGATCGCATGAGAACGTTCCATTTGGAACCGAAAAGGGTAAAAATCGTTTATTCTCATGATGATTCAGAGGGAGAATTCATTCTTGCCGAAGGAAGGAAAGGAGGGCGGGAAGCACTAAAGGTTCTACCACCGCTTTTTATTTATGAACGAACGGGAGAATATTCCCCAGTCATGATGGGTATATTCAGCGATCTTGCTGACCGGGAGCGTATCCCGCAAGCCCCACCGGACAGGCGGCGTTGAAGTGCGCCATTCACTAAATATTTTCCTATCGGGAAGCACTGCCCGACGGGTGGCGGACTTCACTTTCGATGAGGCGACGCCGGGTCATTTCCTTGGTCATGACCCTTCTCAGGATATCTCTCAATTCCTCATCGGTTACGGAAGCGACGCTTTTTTCGATGATTTTTTTATCTCGCGATTTTAATACAGAACTTTCTCGATCAGGGGAGGGTGGGTTGTCTTTTTTCATGACCGAAGCAGCCATTTCATCAATGGAGAAGAAGATATTCTTGATCGGATTATTTTTATATTCCCGGTTGATTTTCTCAAGGATATCCTGTTTAAGAAAGTGGAGTTGCTGCATCCAGACGGAATTTGCGACCTTGACAAAGAGGATATCTCTTTTTATCGCGTCGGGTCTCGTATAAGCAGAAATTTTCGGACCGACGACTTCAAGCCAGATCTTTTGTAGCCGCTGATCTTCCAGCCTTAAGGGAATGTGGTGTCTCTTTAAGGCCTTTTGGAGAATATCACCGATTTTCTGCAGTTTAGCTGGCTGAACTCTTTTACGCATGTTCTTTTTTTACATAGATTGATGTTGAGGTCAAGCAACATCTCTGCCTGGAGACAGGTCGTAAGTCGTGACCGATCAAGTGCCAATTGCCAGGCCGGTTGTGATCTATGTACACCGGAGTGACCGATGAGCCTATTGAAAATGATTAGAAAAATCAAAGCGCATCCGGATTATCATCGTGTGGGGATGATCCTTTGTCATAATGGGGTCGTACGGGCCACATCGAGGGATGGCAAAGCGGTAACCGAATTGACGGTCAGGGTCAACAGGGAACGTTTGCAGGATATCATCGCTGAAATAAAAAGACGTCCCGGAATTATTGAAATCTTCGTCGAAATCAAGGAAGGAAAGCTCAGGATCGGGGAGGATGTCATGTATGTCGTCGTCGCCGGTGACTTCCGGGAGAACGTCTTTTCTGCCCTCATGGATACGGTCAACCTGATCAAAAAGGATGTAACGCAAAAAATTGAAATATGACAGCCCAGCGGGGCTAAGTCTTTTACCTGATTTCAGAATCATCCTTTGCAGAATTTTTTATTTATTTAGGATATAAGAAAATGGTCCAGATGATTATCAAGAAAATTCTATCCGGCATGAAGACGATCCGGACATTGAATCTACATCCCTGATAACGGGACCTCATCGGTTTTTTCATCATGGTGCGGGCAGGATGGGATGTTCCCTCATATTCTTTTGAGCAGCGGGAGATCGAACCGTCGCGCAATCAGAAAGTCACTGTTCTTGTGAGGATTTCCTTTGCGTATTTTTCAATGGATAGCCAAGTGTTTTGCTGATCAACCTTTTGTCCGCAGCGCCAGGGAAGATCGTGAATATCTGAGCGCTTTCAAAAAGAGGCCGACGGCAACGGTTATTTTCGGTATATTTCTGATTTTGTTCAGTTATGTGATAGGCTGGCCCGTTGTGGGTGCGTTGGGGTTGCTATCGTTTTATACCGGAAAACCACTGATTCTGATGATCGGCGGACCGCTTACCTACGGTCTTTCTCATCTGGTTTTTTTAGCGGGTCTTTATTTTGCCGGTAAACCTTATGCAATCGCTCTGGCAAAGTGGGCCATCCGGGTGGCTTTTGAAAAGATGCTTCCTGCGCAGGCAGAATCAACATCCCGGGATTATCAGAAACATGTCTCCCCGACGTTGCCCTTGAGGCGGGATGAACGAAATGATTTGTGATCTGAACCGTCCGTTAAAATTGACATCATCGAAAATGCATGTTAGCCTTAACCTTAGTTACATGGAGAACTTTTCAGCGCATTAAAGTTCTCAGACAATAAAACATATGGGGAAATCGAGATGGAGAAACTGATCCAAGAACTTAAAACCAAGATTATTGAAACCCTTTCTCTTCTGGACATGACTCCGGAGGACATTGACACAGATGCTCAACTGGTTGGTGGTCAGACAGGACTGGATTCCATTGATGTTTTGGAGCTGGTCATGATGGTTGAAAAGGATTATGGCGTAAAAATTGATAATAAAGAGCTCGGCATGAAAGTGTTCGCCTCGGTCAGGGCATTAGCCCGGTATATCCATGAAAAACGAACTGATACCGTTCATTGATGAATGTACGCGTTTTTATTATCGGCATGGGTATTATCAGTCCCTTAGGTGCAGGATATTCTGAGACATTCGCTGCACTGAAAAAAGGTCGGACGGGTATCACACCCTTAAGTCTTTTCCCAACATCCCATCAAGAACCTTTGCCTGTCGGTGAAATCGGAGATGTGCCTCATCATGAGCATCTGCCGCGAACCCATGTCTTGGCAAAGATTGCTGCCCAGGAAGCCATGCGCAGGACGAAGGAGAAGCCTGATGCGATTGTCATGGGTGTCATAACCGGTGGGATGCCTGTCACGGAAGAGCTGCTGATGAGAGGGATCTATGATCCGCAGCGATACAAAAATCACTCAACGGGTTCTGTTACTGAATATGTTGCCCGTGAGGTCGGCTGTACGGGTCCTGTTCTGACGGTATCGACGGCCTGTTCTTCCGGGACGGTTGCCATGAAAATCGCTTTGGAAATGCTACGCAGCGGACAGTCAAAATGTGTTCTGGCCGGGGGAGTAGATGCCCTTTGCCGCCTGACTTATTATGGCTTTCATGCCTTACAACTGGTTGATCCGGCCGGTGCCCGTCCTCTTGATCAGAACCGGCGGGGGATGACGGTTGCGGAAGGCGCGGCGATGTTCCTTCTGGTTGCCGGGGAGAAGCCTCCAGATCATGCCATGGCTGAACTCCTTGGCGTTGGTTTGACCTGTGATGCTTATCATCCCGCCGCCCCTCAGCCGGATGGATTGGGCGCATGCCTCGCCATGCAGAATGCCCTGTCCGATGCCGGCGTCGCCCTCTCCGACATTGATTATATAAATCTTCATGGAACAGGGACCATAGACAATGACTTGGCGGAAGCGAAAGCGCTCCATGCATTATTCGGTGTGAATCTGCCGTTCCTGTCTTCGACAAAAGGTGCTTTCGGTCATGCCCTTGCCGCTGCGGGCGCCATCGGTTCCGCTATCTCTGTAATGAGCATTGCTCATCACCTCATTCCGGCCAACAGTGGGTGTGAAGTCCCTGATCCGGAATTGAATTTGCATCCCGTGATGGTACCTCTTAAAGCGGAGGTGAAGACCGTTCTATCCAATGCTTTCGGATTTGGGGGAAATAACGCTGCATTGGTCATGGGCGATCCCGAAAAATCATCGAGCCGACGCAACGTCCACCGGGAGGTCACTCCTTTTCGTATATTGGGAAGTGCCTGCTTGACGGGTGCGGGGGATACCGAGACAACGCTGGCATGCTTGTACGAAAATAAACAAATCAAGGGCCTGATGAATCCTGATGCCATGACGATGCATCTTCCCCCGAGGGTTGTCCGCCGTCTGAAGCGCCTGTCCAGGATGGTCTTGTCTCTTGCCCTTTCGGCCCACAAAAACTCGGGCACATCCGATTCACCGGCTTCCGTCTTCTTCGGTACCGGCTGGGGGCCGCTTTCCGAAGTGTATGATTTTCTAAAAAAACTGTTCGAATCGGATGAGCAGTTTTCCAGTCCCACAGATTTTGTCGGTTCTGTGCATAATGCTGCCGCCAGTCAGGTTGCCATCTGGTTCAAGGCCAAAGGGCCCAATGTCACCATGACCGGTGAAGATTATTCATTTGAACAGGCCCTGATGAGTGCAAGCCTGTTGGCACGAGATCCAGATGAGTGCTGTCTGTTGATCGCTGCGGATGAATATCACACGGTATTATCGGGATTATTTGATCGATCCGTTGCTTTGAGTGATCTGCCGGCCGATGGAGGTGCCGCATTTTATCTGAAACCAGGCGGGTCTGACCATGGATTAAGATTTTCCCCCGTTTTTCTGGAATACACCCACAACAACCCGCACGCTGTTCGCTCCATGATGAACAGCTTGGGGGGAAAAGTCAGAATCGGGGAGCGGTTTGGGGCTGTTTTTGCCGGAATTCCGGAGGCTCATCGGGAAAAAGGCCATCAGCAGCTTGATGATTTCTTGTCCGTAACGGGATTCCGGGGACCCGTCATTGATTACAGGCGATGGACAGGTGAATTTGCTGCAGCTTCCGCCGTTGCTGCCTTTTTAGCCGCACATTTTGTGAAGGAAGGAGACCTCCCGTCGCTTCACGGCCATTCCTCGATAAGCCCCCTCGATGGAAAAGGCATCCTTTTGATGGGTCTGGGTGAGTTCGTAACTGCCGTGGAGGTTTTGCCGTGATCTCACACAAAGACAATCCGACAGATGTTTTGGTCATTGGTTCCGGTGTCGGGGGGTTGACGGCAGCGATCATCCTTCTAAAAACCGGCTGCCGTGTAACCGTCGTTGAGAAAAATCCCCTGCCCGGTGGGTTGATGCGCAGTTATCAACGGGATGGGATCGACTGCCCAGTCGGCGTTCACTACTTGGGAGCACTGGCAAAAGGGCAGCCTCTCCGGCGGATGTTTGATTATCTGGGGGTTACCTCACGGATTCCCGTAGAACGAATGGGGTCAAACGGTGTCATTGATCGTTATATTTTTAATGATTTTATCTTTGATTTGCCTGAGGGAATCAGTGCCTTTGCGGCGAATTTGCTTCGTGCATTTCCTGAGGAGAGGCTTCAGATCGATGTCATCGTCAAGAATTTAAAGTATACATCGGCCAAAATGGATGACTTTGACATTCTCTTTGCACAGAATCACGATTTTGTGTCTTTGGTGGAATATATCGAATCCCTAGGCAGCCTGATGACAAACTTGCATTGTTCTGCCGGTCTCCGCAGTGTCTTGGGTATGACGTCTACCTGGATTGGCATTCCGTTGGATGAATGTCCTATTTACTATCATCATATGGCGCTGGCTTCCTATCTGTCGTCTTCTTGGCGATTGACCTGCAGCGGAGCGGATATGGCGGATGCCTTTGCAAGCCGGGTGAAAAACCTGGGTGGAACCCTTATGGTCGGCGACCCTGTCGAAAGGGTCCTGATCGATAAAAGGGTCGTTGAAGGTGTTGCTTTGAAATCAGGACGGGTGCTGAAAGCAAAGAGGGTTGTTGGCGCCATTCATCCTAAAATTCTGCTTGGCATGCTGCCTGAAGGTGCCGTAAAGCCTGCCTACATCAAGCGTATCTCTAATTTGGAAGATACGCCGGGTAGTTTTAGTGCTCATTTCGCTGTCGATGCCGAACCCCATCAGGAGTTATCATACAATGTCTACCGGGTTTTCACAGACGGGAGGGGTACGATATCCGATGTTGTTTTTTATCAATTACGGAAGAGCAACCTGCCGGGTATTAATCTTCTTTCCATCATAACACCCAGCCCTTCCGCGGAATGGAACCGATGGGAACACACCCGGTCCAATCGGCGCGGCGATGACTATAGGGTTGCAAAACAACAAAAAGCAGACCGTTTGATCCGGGAAGCGGCAGAGATAGTTGGACCTTTTAAGGGATTAAAGATGCTGGATGCATCCACTCATCTGACTCTCCGGGACTGGGTGAACACTCCCGGAGGATCCGCATATGGTGTGCTTCGATCAACGAAACAGCTGACCAGTGCTGCCATGCTGAATCGTACATCCGTTGAAGGATTATTTCTTGCTGGCCAAAGCGTTCTGGCTCCAGGAATTTTTGGGACGGTCCTGGGATCATTTTACACCGTCAAACAGATGATGGGTCATAAAAAATTTCTGGAGGAAGTTGTTCTATAAATTAGGAGCCCCGCTGCTGAGGAAACTGGTTTCGTGATGCGTGATCATGCCGGCATGAGTGCGCTGTCACCTGCTCATTTCGCAGGTTTTACAGCCATTCTATTGTCTGCCATCCTATTCATGTTCCAGCCTTTGTGGGCTGCCATCCCTCTGACATTCTATATTCTGGGATGTGCGATCGCCTCCTTTTCCCCGCAATCCAGATTTTTCCTGTCTGTGGTCAGTCGAGGTTCTACAGGCAGACGTGTCATCGCTCTGACTTTTGATGACGGGCCGGATCCGCTGACGACACCCTTTCTCCTGAAGGTTTTGTCAAAATACAAGATGAGGGCCACTTTTTTTGTTTCCGGGCAAAGTGCATCCAATTATCCGGACTTAATAAGAGAAATACTCTCTGATGGACATTTTATCGGCAATCATTCTTATAGCCATGACCCTTTTCTGATGTTATATCCCTATCATAAACTTTATCAGGAAATTGACGCTGCTCAAGACATTTTAAAAAAATTTGGCATCCTGCCCCTTGCTTTCAGACCTCCTGTCGGTCTTACGAACCCGAAATTACGTCCGATTCTCACAACTCTCGGAATGTTTTGTGTGACTTTCAGTTGCCGGGCTTTTGACCGGGGAAACCGGCATATCGGTGGGCTGGCGAGGAAAATCCTGGGAAAAGTGAAATCCGATGATATTGTTTTACTCCATGATGTCCGTCCGGACGGGGAAAACGGTGTTCAACAGTGGCTGCATGAGATTGAGTTGATCCTGTCCGGTTTTTTGACAATGGGGTTCAATGTGATTCCCCTTGATGAACTGATTGGCAAGTCGGTTATGAAAACCATGAATTAAGGCCGGGCAAACTTCTGTTCAAGTGTACGGGGCAATGATCGTATCCTAAAGCACTAGAAAAAAGTTTTTGATTGTCGTGTAAATCAGTGGTATAAGAATTAATTCAATGTGAACTGATTTGCGGTGAAGACAGAATAGAAACAAGATGTTTGAGCATTGGCACGACCTGGCCATTTTGAGTCATTCCTCCCCGGATAGTCTTTTTGCCGAGATTCGGGTTGCCTTGGATTCTCCATGGTTTAACGGTCATTTTCCGGGGGAACCGATTTTGCCCGGTGTTGCCGTTCTTACCATGGTCGTGGAAATGGTTCGACATGCCGAACAGAAAAAAAATAGAAAAGTGAGAATATCCGGCATCAAGCGAGTAAGATTCAAACAGCCAGTCAAACCGAATGATCAATTATCCATAGAGGTGTCCTGTGACGATTCGGGACCTGTGTCATCCTATCTTTTTAAGGCAATGGTCAGAAATGAAATCGCCTGCACCGGTGTGGTTTTGGTTGAACGGATTCCTGCCGGATAAGTGTGTGTTCATCAATATGTCAGGAGGTCAATAATAGAATGTCTGTAAAAATGGATCAAGGGGCGTTGATACGCCGAATTGCAGAGATTATTATCTCTGAACTCAGACTGGAGGAGGTTACGGTCGCAACCTTCGATCCGGAACTCGATCTGGTGGATGAGTTGGGTATTGATAGTATGGATTTGGCTACGATCGCCCTGGTTCTTCAGGATGAGTATAACATTACAATCGATGAGGATGATTATCCCAAGCTCAGGAATGTTCGGCTCATTGCCGAATATATTATCAGCAAGAAATAAATGTGNNTGGAAATTTTCTGAACTTCTTGCCGATGCAGGCATCCATGAGCGTTGGGAAAAGGTAAGGCAATACTTCTTCCTGCGTGAATCCACGTATGATATGACCAACCGATGCAACATCCGGTGTGACGGATGCTACTACTATGAGGGGGAAAAGCAATTTGCCCGGGAGAACAGCGATCCGGCGGCCTGGCAGCAGCTGATGCAGGGCGAGAAAGCGCGTGGCATTACCTATGTGGTTCTTGCCGGTGCCGAACCGTCCCTGGTTCCTGATCTTCTGGAGATTTGCTTCCAGGAAATGCCGCTGGGTTGTATTGCTTCTAACGGTTTCAAGCGCATTCCCGATTCCGTGGGGTATAAAATTCATGTTTCCGTCTGGGGTAACGATGAAACCAGTCTGCGCATCCGCAAGGCAAAGCATCTGTTACTCCGGCAGATTGAAAATTACCGGAAGGATCCCAGAGCGGTATTTGTTTATACCTTTACAAAGAGTAATATTGATGAGGTTCGTGAGGTTGTTGAAACACTGGCGGACCAAGGATGCAAGGCCACCTTTAATGTATTTTCTGCACCCATCGGCTATGACGGACCCTTGCGACATGACCGCGAATCGCTTTCCCGGATGCGGAAAATCATGCTTGAATTGATGTCTTCTTTCCCGGATCATATCCTCTTTTCACCTTACAATGTCGTGGCCCACACGCATCGCTTGGGATTGCATGATCTTTATGCCTGTTCCTATCCGCGGATGAATCTTTCGACGGACATAGGACTCGGCCGTTCTTTTAGGCAATATCATGCCGACCTTTCCTGGGACAGAAGTGTGGCCTGTTGTGTTCCCGATACAGATTGTGAAGATTGCCGGCATTATGCCGCCGGGAGCGCCATTGTGACGGCGCGACTGTATCGCCATGCTACGGATCCCATGACATTCAAATCATGGCTTGACTATGTGGATACCTATCTGGCTGTATGGGTGATGGGGTATGAAAAAGGCAGAAACCTCTGTGATCAGATGATTGAACCGCAGGGGATTAATCTGAGGGAGGGGAAAATATGAATGATCAAGAACAGGGATGGAACATAAAAATGAAAAAAAGGTTTAGGCAAGCCGGAATCAGAGCCTGTCTGTTTGGAGTTGTCCTGTTTACCCTGGGATGTGCAGCGGGCGGCGGCGGTATAAAAGTGCCGATCCAGCAGGATAAATATTTGCCTGCATTCAAATCTTCTGAATTCGGAAGGTTTAAGGGTAAAAAGGTGATCATGGACGCTTTTACAAACAGTGCAGGCAATACGAAAAGCGGGGCTTATTACAGCCCTGATAAAAATCTTACCTATGAGGCCTCTGCACAACTTGAATCATATTTTTGGTATTGTTTTAAGAAAGCCTTCCAGCATATCGGGGTCAATGTGCTCGATCCGCAATATGCAGGATCTAGGCCTTACCACTACGGGTATTGGGGATGGGGAGTTCCACCACCGTCCCAGTCGAAAGGGGTTCCGGGCGTAACGGAGTTTCAGTTTGTATTGACTTCGCTCACAGATCAGGAATGTAAATTTCAAGTATCGCTCTTTAAAAATGGCGAAAGCAGATTCCAGAAAGATTTTACGGTCACCATGACACCGGCACAAACTCAAGATGTTCGAGACCTTGAAAAAAGAGCATACCGGATGGTGGATGTGGTTTTTGCTGCCATCATGAAAGATCGAGATTTTCAGAAAATTTTTTAAAATTGATGGATTGTCTTTCAACTGAAACCCCGATGCTCCCCCTGGTCTTAACGGATCAGGGGGGCATCCGTCATCGCCGTTTGCTGAAGAACCTTGCATCCATATCAAGGATGCTCCGACAACAGGTGGAACCCTCCCTCTTTTTTCGATGTGGCCACACTTTAAATGAAGCAGGAATGCAGTCATGAATACGGTAAGTTCGTTGCTGGATAAAGAATGGTATGAGAGATATAAAAGGATATCCCGCCTCAATATCCGCAGTTCCATTTATGATGTGACCAACCAATGCAATTTGCGATGCCGGGGTTGTTTCTTCTTTTCTTCTGACGAACATAAGGCCGCTCCTGAGGAAATGGATATCCGCAAATGGGAGGCATTTGTCGACAGCGAGAAGGCGCGGGGTGTCAATCTGGCCATTCTCATCGGTGGAGAGCCGACCCTCTATCTTGACCGGGTGGCGGCGTTCTATAAAAGACTGCCAACCTATTGTGCGACCAACGGATTGATCAAGGTCCCTCGGGATCGTTTTCCCGATATGATGGTGGGTATCTCTCTCTGGGGGGATGAAGAAGACGAAAAAGTCCTGCGCGGCAAGGATACTTTCGCGATCTCCAGCAAAAACTACGCCGGAGATCTTTATACTTACTACCTCTATACCATTACGCCAAAACAGGTCGGCCGGATCGAATCCATCATCAGGCGGATTGCCGATGCGGGATTGAAGGTCCATCTTCAACTTTTATCCAATGATGAAGGCGTGGAAGGTTTTTCCTGGACGGACGAATTGTTGAGAGACATTCGCGATGAAATGGACATCATGCTGGATCGATATCCGAATACGGTGATTTCCAGCAAGTATTATCATGAGATCATCACCACCGGTCAAATGCTGGGTCGGTCTTTCGGGTGGAATGAATGCCCCTCTGTGACGGAACCGATGGATCGCCGGAAACCACAGCCCAAAAGATTGATTCGCTTCATTCGCTGGGCTGCAGATCTTCACACCATGCACCGCTGCTGTACATCGGCAACCCGGGATTGTTCAATTTGCAAGGATGGTGCCGCGCATATGAGCTGGGTTATGGTGAATAAGCGGGCCCATCTTCGCAGCGCCAAAGATCTCCAGGGCTGGATCGAAGTCTACGAAATGTTCGCTAAACTTTACCGCTTTATCCCCTGGTAGGAATGGACTCGAAAAGACCGGTAATTTTGGGCTATGACGCCGTATCGCCGCTGGGGACGGATATGGAGCGTCAATGGCAGCGAGCGGTGCAGGGGGAAAGCGGGATCGGTGAACTGACCCGTTTCCCGCTGCGCGAGGGATTCCCGGTGCGGATTGCCGGTCAGGTGGATGAGATCGACTGTCGTCCCTATCCCTTTTTATCGTCGCGCGCGCTCGCGCAATGGACCTCTCCCATTTTTAAGTATGCCCTGCTGGTGGTTCATCGGGCTCTTCGGAAAAGTGGCATCGAGATCACGCCGGAGCTTGCACCAAGGGTCGCCGTGACGTTTGGTTCCGCCATTGGTGGTCTGGATGCTGTGATTGCCGCTGACAGGTTACTGACCGCCACCGGAAGACTCCCTCATCCTTTTACGAATCCAAACTCCTGCATCAACATGGTCGGAGGTAAGATTTCCATGTTGACGAAGGCTACGGGACCCATTGTCGCACCGATAACAGCCTGCGCGACGGGCAGCACCTCCCTGATCATGGGAGCCATGTTTCTGGCGCAGGGGATGGCCGACGTCGCGATCTGCGGGGCCGTTGATTTTCCCCTGGTGGAACCCATTGTTGCGGGCTTTGCCACGATGAACGGCGCTTATCGGCCCCGGGAGGGTCAGCCGGAGCCGTCCCCACAGAAAGCCAGTTGTCCTTTCTCTATCGATCGACGGGGCTTTGTTGTTTCCGAAGGAGCTGCCTGCATTATCATTGCTACAAAAGGATTCGCAAAGGCTCATGGATTCCCTTATCATACGGAAATGGCTGGCTGGGGCATGACGGCGGATGCCCATCATTTTGTTGCCCCCAACCTGGAAACGGTCAGGCGCTGTATCACAGAAAGCATGGATCATGCGGGTATTCAGCCGGCGGACATCGATGCTATTAATGCCCATGGCACGTCAACCCGCGTCGGTGACAAAATTGAAGCGGACGCCCTGAAGGATGTCTTTGCCGGACATTCGGTTCCTCCTGTGTCTGCCAATAAGTCACAAATCGGCCACGCGATGGGGGCTTCAAGCGCTGTTGAGGTGGTATTTGCTCTGGAAGGTATGCACCATGATGTGGTATTACCCACCATTAATTATACCCCGGATCCGGCTATTGAGATGGATTGCGTATCCGAGGGTGCAAGGAGGCACATGCAGGAATTCCTGTTGAAAAATGCCTTCGGCTTTGGCGGATGCAATTCCTGCATTGTATTTAGGAAGGTGAAATGAGGATTCAACCGACCCTGGTTTGCCAAGGATATAGGCCATGCCGCTGTCGAAAAGGATAAGATTATGAAAGCACCGAAGAACAGGCGCGTATTTGTGATCGGATACGGTGCGGCGACCCCCCTCGGCAGGACCTTCAAAGAGACCTGGGAACGGGCGGTGCGAGGGGAGGCCGGTTTCCGTAAAGTGACCCGGTGCCAGGTCGATTCACCTTGCAATGTAGTGGGTGAAATTCCCGATTGGGATCCCCGCACCCTTGATTTTACGGATGCTAAAGAGATTTACAACTGGAATGCCGCCTTCGTCATTCTCACCATGGCGGTTATTAAGGAAGCCATGGAAAATTCGAAACTGCAAATCAACCGTGAGACGGGACCCCGGACGGCCTGTCTGATCGGTTCTGCCTTGAATGGAACAGATGCTTTTCGTATTGCCATGGAAAACCTGAAAAACAAGGGACCTCTGAAGGTCAGTCCCTATCTTCTGCCGAATCTGTGTGCCAATTTACCCTCCGGGAAGGCCGGCATCCTGTTTCGCTTTACCGGACCCATCTTCTCGCCTCAGGGGGCCTGCGCTTCAGGAAACCACGCCGTGGGGATCGGCGCCAGAATGATCCGAGACGGTGACTGCGATTTTGTCCTGGCCGGTGGGGTTGATACCTGCATCATTCCCGAGCTGATTCACGGATTTGCCAATATGAATGCGACCCTGAAAGTCAATCCCGGTGACCGGGCTTATCACGACCCGGCACAGGCTTCCCGGCCTTTCAGCATTGATCGGAAAGGTTTCATCCTCTCGGAGGGCGCCGGTGTGCTTGTGCTGGCCGCCGAAGAAATGCTTTCCACCTATGGGCTAAAGCCAAAGGCTGAAGTGCTTGGCGTGGGCTGGACGTCCGACGCTTATCATTTCACCAGTCCCAATAAAGACACCATTGTCCGTGCGATTCGCGAGGCCATCGAAGACGCGGAATTGTCACGCGATGATATCCATTATGTCAATACCCATGGGACGTCTACCCCGCGGGGAGATGCGACGGAAATCGCCTGTCTGCGTGTCGTTTTCGGAAAAAGACTGGAAGAGATTCCCATCTCTTCAAACAAATCGCAGATCGGCCACACCATCGGTGCCGCTGCAGCCATCGAAGATGCCCTTACCATTGAAGGCATGCAGAGAGGGATTATCCTGCCTACGATCAATCATATTCCTGATCCGCACTTTACCGACGTGGATGTGGTGCCCAATATTGCCCGCCGGCAAAACCATGAAATTGCCTTGACGAACGCCTTCGGTTTCGGCGGCACGAATTGCTGTATTATCTTCAGGGGGGTATAGTTTTGCAGCCAAAACCATTCAAGCCGGCATTATTCAATGATGACGAAAGATATGTGAAGGATAAAACCACGGATCTGGTGTGGCACCGGTGCGGAAACCGGATCCTCTATGTCGATACGGACCGTTCCTCTGTTGTTTATCATGCCAATTATTTCCGTTACTTTGAATTTGGAAGGTCTTCTCTCATGCGGGATGCCGCCTATCCTTACCGCGAAATTGAGGAAAGCGGTTACATTTATCCTATTATTGATCTTGGCATTAACTTTTATAAACCCCTTTATTACGATGACCCCATCTGGGTCCACACGCGTCCGGCTGAACTGGAGCGGGTCCGTCTCCGGTTTGATTACGTGATCACCCATGCTGAGACCCACCAGTTGATCTGCCGGGGCTTTACAAGACATTGCGCCCTTAATGCGGCAGGACTGCCCGTTGCCGTTGATCCAAAAACGGTCCATCTATGGAAGACTTTCCCGTCATGAATCAACGGGTCCGGTTGCCACTGAACATCAGGATCGAGCCCTATATGCGGGATCACCGGTTTCAAGGACTGACCGTTTTCCCGGCGGCAGAGACCCTGAATATACTGGCGCGTTCTGTTCAAGTTTATCGGCCGGAAAGCCCAATCCAATATATGGTTCAGGCGTCTTTTCCCAGGTTTCTCCATATCGGGCCGGAGGATAACCGGATCGAGGCTTTTCATGAGTTGGAAACCCGGAAAAATGGAGATATTGTCTCCAGGCTGCTGACGATGAGCGTTTCCAGAAATGGTCTCATCGGCCGTGCGAAAGAGCATGCGATGATCCGGTTTAAAAGAGAGATTCCTGACATTCCGATCCTGCCTTTCCAAACAGCAGCCAGATTGGAGGGTGAAGGCTTTAACATTACCGCCGATCGATTATATCGGGATCTGGTTCCCTTTGGACCTTCCTATCACAACGTCAAGGATAATACTCTATTCCTGACGGAAGCGGGTGCCGTTGCGCAGCTTTCGTCGGGATCCATTCGCCAGGCATCAGGCATTTTGGGTTCGCCCTTCCCCATGGACGCGGCTCTTCACTGTGCCTGTGCCTGGGGACAGCGTTTTTCAGGTGTGGTTGCATTTCCGGTAGGGTTTGAAGAACGGTTCATCTTCCAGCCCACCATCACGGGGGAAACCTACTTTGGCCGAATCATTCCTGTCCGGGCAAATGCCCAGCTGCTGATCTTTGATTTGTGGATCTACGACTTTGACGGAGCTCCCCGCGAGGCTATACTCGGCGTTGCTATGAAGGATGTGACCGCTGGACAGATGAAACCGCCGGACTGGGTTCGTGCTTAAAGCGTCGTTTCAAATTGCAAAACCGGTCAAACCATTTAAAGATATCGTTCAAACTATAAAAAAGGTTCACACTCTATGCGACTTGTGCTTGTGCACCCCGCCGGATCAAACTGGGTTCCGGGAAAAAAGGATATCACAACGACGGCTAACCGGATGGCACCCCTGGGTCTGCTGTCCCTGTCTGCCTATTTAAAAGGCCACGGCCACCAGGTTTTTATTCATGACTGTTTAGGTCCGGAAGCCACCGCTGGGATTGAAGCCAATGCCAGGATTATTCTTGACTACGATCCCGAAATGGTCGGCTTTTCCACTACGACGTCGAGTTTTCTCGACGGTTATGATCTTGCTGTCCATATGAAAAGATCAAGACCGCGGGTGAAAACCGTTTTTGGCGGTGTCCATGTCTCTGCCCTGGGCGCCGTATTGCTGGAGCGCTTTGAAGACATCGATTTCATCTGCCGAGGGGAGGGTGAAATCACTTTGTCCGAACTGGCGGCAGGTATTGAACCCGCGGCGATCGACGGTCTTGTCTGGAGAGACGGTGGGCAGATCATTGTCAATAAGGACCGCAGACCGCTGGACCATCTCGACGACCTCCCGTTCCCCGACTATGAAGGATTAAAGGGATTTCCCCGGGGATACCATCTGCCCCTGTTCAGCTATATCCGTCCTCCCGGCGCCACGATGGTAACAAGCCGGGGATGCCCCTATCAGTGTTCCTACTGTGACCGCTCTGTCTTTAAACAGAGTTACCGTTACAATTCCCCCGAATATATCTATGCGCATATGAAATATCTCCGGGAGCATTTTGAAATACGCCATATCAACATCTATGATGACCTGTTTACGGCAAACCGGAACCGTATCGAGAAACTATGCGAACTCCTGAAAGCAAAACCGCTGGGGCTTCACTTCAACTGCGCCGTACGGGTGGGCCATACGGATGACAACCTGCTGAGGCANNACGTCATAAATCCGGGGTAAAGCTCGAAGAAGTCAAGCATACATTGGCCCGGATCAAGGCGGCCGGGCTGCGGTCCAAAGGGCTTTTCATCATGGGGCTTCCCGGTGAGACGGAGGGGTCCATCCGCATCACCAGTGACTTTATCATGTCTCTGGGATTGGACGACATGAACATGTCTAAGTTCACCCCTTTTCCCGGTGCGCCCTTATGGCCGACCATCCATCAGGAAGGTCATTTTAATAATGATTGGCGTCTGATGAATTGTCTTAATTTTGTCTTTGTACCCAAGGATATTGCCTCGAAAGAAAGACTTGATGAATTGTACAACCGGCATGTCAAACGTTTTTATACAGACCGGCAATGGCGCAGGAAAATATCCAGCCATCTCTGGGAACACCGCTGGAGCCTCCTGCGCCTCATGATGCACCTGCCCACTTTTCTTGAAGCCAAGAGACATTTTCAACCGGAAAAAGCCTGAAATGCTGAAGTTTAAATACTGCCGGAGATTGCTGCTTGACATTATAAACCCCTAGAAGGTAGAAACCCCGGAGGTACAAATGACAGGAAGGAGCCTTCATGAGAACAAGGGGACAATTGGCGATCATCATTCCAGGATCCCGTTCAGCTTGAACAAGGTGCCTACCGAATGTTAGATGAGTCCGTAGCGGCTATTCTCAAGGATTCCGATTTCAAGAAGGCATTTTTGAAATAAAAAGCAGCATGGAGTGGATATTACATGACGAGAGCAGATATAGAATTTGAAATTCTCAGGATTTTTCGAGAAGAATTTGAGATCGATCACCCCGGAATGGATGATCATTTGCGGGAAAAACACAATTTTGACAGCATCGATGCGATTGAACTGCTTGTGGCGATTGAAACATTCTTAGGTTCAGAGCTTACACATCCGGAAAAAAAGCAGGCCATGGATATCCGAACCATTCGTCATATTTGCGATTACGTGGAAGCTTTAGCAAAGAAGAGAGACGTGTTTACGGAAGGATAATATGCCAAGGCGTGTTGTCATTACAGCCTGTTCAGCAATCACCCCCATCGGTCACACCAAAGAAGACATTGTGAACAGTCTCGTTCACGGGATTTCCGGCGTGAAAGCTATGCGGGAAGACGATCTTTTGTCCCGTTATATCCACTCCAAGGTCTTTGGAACGGTCGATTACCCCATCGCTTATGATTTCAAGCGTGTTTACCGCAAGACGATGGGACCGGTCGCGTATTATGCCTGTCAGGTGGCGAAAGAAGTTTTTGAGACGGCTGGTCTCGACAGCGATTTCATGACATCCGGGCGTTTAGGTGTCGCCTTTGGTTCTATCCATGGGAGCCCGACGGTGCAACGTGGCATCTACAAAACCTTTTTCGGGGGTGACCGCTCGGAATATGCTGCCATTGGTGCTGTGGATTATCTTAAATCAATGGTCCACACCACAGCGGTTAATATCACCAAGATGTTCGGAATTACCGGACGGGTGATCTCTTCTTCCACCGCCTGCACAACAAGCAGCCAGTCTATCGGTTATGGCTATGAAGCGGTCAAATACGGCATGCAGGATGCCATGCTCTGTGGCGGTGCAGATGAATATGATACAACGACGGTTGCTGTATTTGACAATTTGCTGGCCTGTTCAACGGGTTTTAATGAAACCCCCCATCTGACGCCCCGTCCTTTCGATGTAAGCCGGGATGGATTGGTCGTGGGGGAAGGTGCCGGGGCAGTCTTGCTGGAGGAATATGAGTTTGCCANNGGCGATTTGATTCTCCCCAATCTCAATGGGATCACGCAGACGATCAGACTATGCCTGCAGGATGCCTCCCTCCCGGCCACTGCCGTCGATTTAGTGAGCGCCCATGCCACGGCAACCAAGATGGGCGATGTGATTGAAGCTCAGGCCATTCATGCCGTATATAAAGATTCACCTCAGGTCATCGCATTGAAAAGTTATATGGGGCATACCATGGCAACTTGCGGCGCCATTGAGACGATTCTCACCCTGTATATGATGGCGGAAGGATTCATCGCGCCGACATTGAACCTCCATGAGATCGACGAACGATGTGGCATGATCCGCCACGTCCAGAAACTTGTCGAACAGAATATCCGGATCGCAGCGATCCAGAATTTTGCTTTCGGCGGCGTGAATACCAGCCTGATCATTAAAAAATTTGAATAGATCCGCGATGCCAGCTCTCCTGAAAACCATAAAGCCCGTCGTTGACCTGACCGTTACACTGCTTCTCTGGATCTATTATATTCCCGGCTGGCTGGTGACCTATCCCCCGTTTTATTTATATGCTTTTCTTTTTCCCCGGAACCGCGAAGAAGCCTTTCAAAGGCTGAATTATCTTTTTCACAAAAGTTTCTTTTTTTTTCTGCGGCTCATCACACCCGGACTGAAGTGGCGCATCTCCCGTGAAGTATCTTCCATTCGCGCTTCCATCATTGTCTGCAATCACCTGTCCTACCTGGACCCCATTCTTTTCGTTTCTCTGTTCGCAAAGCAGAAAACGATTGTGAAGAGTGATTTTTTTAACTATCCCGTCTTTGGCTGGATCCTGAAAACATCCGGCTACCTTCCTTCCACGGCAAGCGGCGAATTCACCCCGATGATGATCGAAGGAGTTGAGAATATGACGGATTATCTGGCATCAGGCGGGAACCTGTTCGTGTTTCCCGAAGCCCATCGCAGCCGTGACGGCAGAATCGGCCCTTTCAGCAAAGGGGTGTTCACCCTTGCCAGGCGTTGCCGGGCGCCGATTAAAGTCCTGGCCATTAGAAATACAGACAGGCTGTTTCCACCGGATGGTTTTTTGTTTAATACCTGTATTGACAATACCATCGGGGTGGAATTAATCGGCAGTCTTGAACCTGACTATCAGAACAACGCCTTTTCCGTTTCCGATTTGATGGCAGAAGTTCGCTTTTTAATGGAACGCAGGCAGAATAAACCGTCGAGAGAAGATAAATGCTAACTTTCGGCATCTTACTCTTGCTTGTTTATATCGCTGGATCGATCAACTTTGCCATCCTGATTCTCAAAATTATCGGAAAAGAGGATCCGCGAACCCAATTCAGCGGCAATGCAGGAACGACGAATGTCTACCGCCAGGCCGGCCTGGGCTGGGCGGCGATTGTCCTGCTTCTTGATCTGGGACGGGCAGCAGCAATCGCCGGACTGGCCTTGTATCTGCTGCCTGCCGGCTGCGTTCCCTGGATCGGCTTCAGCCTGATTGTCGGAAACCGCTTCCCTTGCTTCCATCAGTTCCAGGGAGGGAAAGGCGTCGCCAGCTTTCTGGGTTTTACCCTGATGATCAGCCCCGTTTCAACAACCCTTGCCGCTTTGCTGTGGGTTGCCGTCTTCGGCATCGTCCGGATTCCCTTTATCGCGTCTTTTTTCATGATTCTGGCCCTTGCCATTGGCACCGTGACCGTTTACAATCATCAGGNNGGCCCTGATCAGGGAGCGAAAAAATAAATATGAAAATCAAGGAAATACCGCAGGATAGCATTAAAACCCTGGGTGGCGAAAAAAAGGCCCTCTACGCCCTGGATGAGAACGGCCGTTACACCACGGCCACCACCACCGGCTGGGAGGTGGAGGAAATCGTCCTGCTCGATGCCCTGGCGGATTACGACCGCAAAGCCGAAGAAGCCAGGCAAAGGGTTCTTAAAAACAGGACATCTCCCATTGAATATTTCATGTACATCCGCCGCATGGATCTGACGACCCTGGCCCAGGCCATGGGTCTTTTCAAGTGGCAGGTGAAGCGCCATCTGAAACCGGAGATTTTCCGAAAACTCCATGAGCCGGTCCTTCAGCAATATGCTGATCTTTTCAGGATTCCGATTCGTGCTTTACTGCATTTTGAGGAGGGAAGTTAATTGAACGACCGGCCTGTATTTGAACATAAACATTTTGCGCACTGTGAAAGCGGCGTGGTTTCTTCCCTCCTGACGCATTACGGGCTGAGTCTATCAGAACCCATGGTTTTCGGCCTGGCCGGCGGCCTCACCTTTGCTTATCTCCCTTTCATTAAAATCAACGGGATGCCTCTGCTGTCCTATCGGATGTTTCCCAAGTCCATCATCAGGGGAATTCAAAGCCGGCTGGGCGTTAAATTCCAATCGAAAATCTATCGCAATAAAGAACAGGCCCTGGCAGACCTGAACCGCTTCGTCCAGGATGGACAGGTCGTCGGTCTGCAAACTTCCGTTTACTGGCTTCCCTATTTCCCGCCGGAGATGCGTTTTCAATTCAATGCCCATAACCTGATTGTCTTTGGGAAAGAAAACGATGAGTTTCTGATCAGTGACCCGGTGGTCGACCATGTGGTGAAGATTAAGTCGGAAGACCTGCAGAATGCCCGCTTCGCCAAAGGGACACTGGCGCCTAAAGGTTATTTATATTATCCGGTATTCATTCCCCCCTCGATCGACTTGGAGGCTGCGATCCGGAAGTCGATCAAAAAAACTGTAAATATGATGTCTCGCGCACCCGTTCCCTTCGGGCTCAGAGGAATTTTCTTCATGGCGGACCGGATTGAAAAAATGGGGGGTCGGAAGGAACCGCGGTATATCAAGCTGTTTCTCGGGCATATCGTGAGGATGCAGGAAGAGATCGGCACCGGCGGCGGCGGATTTCGGTTTATGTATGCCGCATTTTTACAGGAAGCATCCGATCTATTACAGCGGCCGATCCTCAGCGAGGCCTCCAGCAAAATGACCGAAGCCGGCGACCTCTGGCGGCAATTCGCTCTCGCCTGCGCCAAAGTGATCAAAAGTAAGAGTGATCAGATCGACCTGAATCCCATTGCCGACCTCCTTCGTCAATGCGGGGAAGCCGAAAAAAGAGTCTATCGGATGCTCGCTTCAGGATAAAACCATCACCGCTTCAATTTCGACCATGGCGTTGCGTGGAAGACCGGCCACGCCGACCGCAGCCCGGGCCGGGTAAGGCCTGCTGAAATAGCCTGCCATGATTTCATTAATCCTGGCAAAGTGGACAAGATCCGTGAGATAGACGGTCAGTTTGACCATATCGTCCAGGCGTCCGCCGGCAGCTTCCGCCACCGCCCTGAGGTTTTGAAAAACACGGTGAGCCTGGGCTTCAATCCCCTCCGCCATCTGCATGGTTTCCGGATCCAGGCCGATCTGACCGGACAGGTAGACGGTGTCGCCGGTGCGAATCGCCTGGGAATAAGTGCCAATGGCCTGCGGCGCCTTTTTTGTTTCAATGGGCTCTTTAGTCATGGTATGATTCCTCCCGGTTTTNNCGAATCCGCCGGGAATCTCCGGTCATTCACAATATCACCAACTATGTGGTCATGAACAGTACGGCCAACGCCCTGCTCGCCCTCGGGGCCTCCCCTGTCATGGCCCATGCAGAAGAGGAAGTGGAGGATATGGTCAACATCGCGAGTGCT
>PMNM01000185.1:27228-29107 GCA_003161855.1 Syntrophaceae bacterium
AGGAGTGGACAGCATGGCGACATCCGACCGTGCCCTGGAGGCAGCCCGCCAGCTCAACCAAAGGTATGGGAGCGTCATCTGCGTCAGCGGAGAGACGGATTACATCGTTGCCGGACATGACATGACCCTCATCCGAAATGGCCATTCGATGATGCCGCGCGTGACCGGACTGGGGTGTACCGCGTCGGCTCTCTGCGGGGCATTTGCTGCTGTTCAGGAGTTCTTCGCCCTCGCCGCGGCGCAGGCCATGGCGGTGATGGGGATCGCCGGAGAAATAGCCGCTGCACAGGCCGCAGGGCCGGGCAGCCTGCAGGTCGCTTTTCTGGATGCCCTCTATGGTTTGACAGATGAAGATATTCAGAAAAGGCTTCGCACGGAGGGATAACCATGCAGGGCTTATATCTGGTCACAGACCGGGATTTATGCGGCGATAAACCGCTGGAAGAGGTCGTTTTACAGGCCGTCCGGGGTGGAGTGGCCTGTGTCCAGCTTCGGGAAAAAAATGTTTCCACCCGGTTTTTCATCCATGAGGCCGCGAGAATCAAATCCCGGCTGGCGCCGTTCAATGTGCCGCTGATCATCAATGATCGGATCGATGTGGCCCTGGCTGTCGGGGCGGATGGTGTCCATGTCGGCCAGGACGATATGCCCTACGCAGTGGCCCGTCAACTGATGGGACCCAAGGCCATTATCGGTCTGTCCGTGGAAACCTGGGAGGATGTGGAAAAGGCGCAGGTTCTTGATGTAGATTACCTGGGGGTCAGTCCGGTTTTCGAAACACCCACCAAAACCGACACGAAGGGAAGCTGGGGACTGCAAGGGCTGTCCCGGATCAGGGCATGGTCGCGTCATCCACTGGTCGGGATCGGCGGCCTGAACCGGTCCAATGCGGCGGAGGTCATTCTGGCCGGCGCCGACAGCGTGGCCGTGGTTTCCACCATCTGCGCCGCACCGGATCCTTGCCAGGCGGCACAGGAACTGAGCGCCATCATCCAATCGGCATTGGCCCGGCGTTCACAGTCATAAGGGGGGGAAGTGTGACCGTGCCCCGTACCTTTCCGGATAAGCTGATCATCTTTGATTATTCGGGAACCCTCAGTTTCGAGGCTGCTGCCTTCGCGAAGCCGGAAAATTTGCAGGAAGAATTAAAAAAAAGCGGTCTTTGGGATCTGGGGATTCAAACGCCGAATCTCTTCTGGGAGCAGATCGTCAATCCTGCCTGGCAAGAGGGAAGCACGACGCCGATCGGCTATAAAAAAATCATTGATCAGCAGGTCAAAAGGCTGTTTCCGCAGATCAGCTCAACACTTTCCGACGATCGCATTTTCCAGGTGGCCTCTCTCTTTGTCGATCGCTATCTGGAACATTCCCGGATTGATGCAAGGTGGCGCCCCCTTTTACAAAGTCTGAGCCGGAAGGTCGGACTCTGCCTTGTGATCGCCACGGATCATTATGCGGAAGCCACCGGTGCGATCCTGCATTTTCTGAGGACCTGGGAAATCCCGGCGGCCACCTTGGCCACTTCACCCGATACGATACTGCCGGGCCGGGTGATTGTGGCCAACTCTGCCGACATGAGGGTCCATAAAGCGGACCGGCGCTTCTGGGAAATCCTCCGCAAGCGATTAGAACTGGATCGTCTCCGGCACATCCTGCTCATTGATGATTTCGGGGTGAACGAGCAGAAGGATGACCTTTATGCCGACTTGCAGAAAGTAGAGAAACGGCGGCAACAGACGATCGCCTTGCTGAAAGCGGTCTTTCCGGCCGATGTCCAGGATTTTTTCTTTACAATCAAACTCGATTCGCCTCTGTCTTCGCCGGATCAACTCATGGATGAAGCATCCCGGGTGATCGATCGATTTCTCGACCGTCCATA
>PMNM01000094.1 GCA_003161855.1 Syntrophaceae bacterium
GCCATGCGATGGTCGTTGTAGGTCTCGATCTCCGCCCCGTGGGGTTGCCCGCCGGTGATGATGAGACCGTCCTTCCGCTCCTCAACGGGGATGCCCGTCTTTCCGAGCTCTGTTGCCAGGGCCGACAGGCGGTCACTCTCCTTCAACCGGAGATGGGCCACGTTTTCAATGACCGTCCGGCCGGGACGCAGGGCAGAGAGCACGGCCAGGGTCGGGACCATGTCGGGCATATCCCCGAGATCGAAAACACGGTCTCCCCCGTGCAGTTCCCGGCCCGCCAGTTCCACCCTGTTCTTCTCCCAAAGGACGGAACAACCCAATGTTTCCAAAAGGGAGAGGAACCCGATGTCGCCCTGGAGGCTCCAAGGGTTGATGTTTTCGACGCTGACCTTGCCCTGGCAAATGGCCGCCGCCAGAAAGAAATAGGAGGCGCTGGAGGCGTCTCCTTCGATCCAGTATCTGATTCCCCTGTAGCGCTGGCCGCTTTTCACCAGGTAACCGTGCGCTGTATCCCTTTGGACGTCCACGCCAAATTGCGTCATCGCCTCGATGGTCATGTCCACGTATGGCAGGGATGGGACGCGGCCCTCCAATTCAATGAGCGTGTCGCCTGCTCCATAGGGGGCGCAGAGCAGCAGGGCCGAGATATACTGGCTGCTCTCGATGTCCCGGAGGGTCACCTTGCCTCCCTGCAGTCCCGATGTCCGGATGACAACGGGGGGATACCCTTCCCGGTCAAGGCTCCGGGCATCGATCCCCAGAGATCGCAGCGCCGCCAGGAGTGGCTCGATCGGTCTTTCCCGCAAGCGCTGATCGCCTGTCAGGGTGAAGGTTCCCGGGCCGATGGAAACCAGGCCCGTCAGGATACGCATGGCCGTGCCGTTGTTGCCTAAATAAATTTCCCGGTCCGGATTGGCCAGGTGTCCCCCTGTTCCCGTGACGAGAAGATCTCTATCGCGGCTCAAAATATCCGTCCCCAGCAATCTCAGCGCCGCAATGAGATGACTGGTATCCTCCGCCACAAGAGGATTGTGCAGGACGGACTTTCCCTCCGCAAGGGCCGCCAAGACAAGGGCCCGCTGGGTATAGCTCTTCGAGCCGGGCATCGTTACAGTCGCCTCCAAAGGATGTTTAACGGACGTGATCTCAACCGATTTCATACAAAATATTTTTATTCCTTCATCAAAGTATCGAGGACAGCCTGACGCATCCTCGCCACCGGCGGCTCCAAGCCTGTCCAGATCCGGATCTGCTCGGCCCCCTGGTGGATAAAAAGGCCCACGCCGCTGATGGGAATGCAGCCCATCTCCTCCGCATCCCGGAGGAGCTTCGTCATCAGGGGGTTGTAGATGGCATCCATCACATAGCGGAAGTTGGCAAGGCTCTCCCTTTTCAGGGGCGATTTCTGCGTTTCCGGGGCCATGCCCACGGGGGTCGTCTGAATCAGGCCGTCAGCCCGGAAGCCGCCAAGGGCGGCCAACGGCAGGACCTGACAGTTAAAAGCGCGGGCCAGGGCTTCGCCCTTCTCCCGGGTGCGGTTGAAGATCACGGGGTTCCCGCCCTCATGAAGGATACCGAAAACGGCGGCCCGGGCCATACCCCCGGCCCCGAGGACGGCGAAAGTGTTTCCCCTGATTTGCACATGATCCACCAGATCCCGGACCAGGCCGATCCAGTCCGTGTTTTCCCCGATGAGCCTGCCTCCCCGGTTGACAATGGTGTTGACAGCGCCGATGGTCCGGGCATTTTCCGTCACCTCGTCCAGATACTTCAGGATCGCTTCCTTGAAAGGCAACGTCACGCTCGCCCCCTGAAGCCCCAGAGACCGGATCATGCGAACGATCTCTTCCGCATTTTCTACCCTGTAGGCCTCATATCGAGCCGGGAGTCCCATCTCCCCGTAAGCGGCCTGGTGCATGGGGGGGGAAAGGCTGTGCCCGATGGGGTTACCGAAAAGGGCAAAAAGTTTTTCCTGAAGTAACGTCATGACTTTGTCCTTATAAAGTCCATCGTGTTTGATTCACCTGCAGAAGATCGCTTAACGGTCAAAGCCTTCAGGAGTTGTTTCATCTCGCCGACGGTCCACTGGCCCGGCGCCGCCTCTTCCCCCTTCTCCAGAGCGGCAAAGGCGAGGAAGGATCCCAACAGCGGGGCCATGATCCGGCTGATCCGTCCCTGTTCTCCCATGCAGAAGGCGATGATGTCCTGCCCTCTCCGTCGGGAGTAGGGGATCAGGGAAAGCACCCGTAGATTATCCTCCGGACGGCGGGCGTGGGTGACGATCTTCACGATGTCGCCGCCCTTCTCCCGGCAGACGCGCCACGTTTTCCGAAGGGTTCGTTCCACCGGGGTGCCCCGAAAATCATGAAAAGAAACGATCACCCGGGTCCGGCGACCCTGCTCTGCCACCACAGCAAGGAGCCGCCGCGCCAGACTATCGTCTGTTGCGGCTTCCAGATCCACATAATCCGCGCCAAGCCGGACGGCCTCTCGAAGGAGAAACAACCGTTCTTCCTCTGTCCCGCAGAAGCCTCCCCCTTCTTCCCGCCGCCGGTTGGTCACGAGGACCGGGCCTTTTTTCGCTTTCAAAAGCATCGGCAGGTCCAGGTCGGCGATCCGATCAATCCGCAGTTCCAGCAGATCGGCCCGGCGGAAACCGGCAGCCATTTTTCCCAGAGTCGTTTCCATGGTTCCGGCCACAAGGGAGGCACAAATCATGTCGGTTCCTCCCCCCGGGGATAGGAACCGAGGATCTTGATAAAGGTTGTCCTGCCTGCCAGATCCTGCAAACACGTTCGGACCGGTTCATCTTCCCGGTGACCCGTGAAATCGGCAAAGAACAGATATTCCCACATCCGGTCACGCAGGGGATAGGACTCGATCCGGAGAAGGTTGATCTCTTTCAGGGCAAATGTCTCCAGGGCCTGAAAAAGGGCGCCCGGTACATGGGGCGTCCCGAAGAGGATCGATGTCTTGTCCCGGCCTGTCCTTTCACTGTTTCCCTTGCCGATAACCAGGAAGCGGGTGGTGTTGGCGGGATTATCCGCGATGTCCTCCGCCAGGATCGGAATTCCATGGATCGTCGCCGACAGGCGGCTCCCCACCGCCGCCCCTTCCGGGTCGCGACGGGCCCGGGTCCCGGCCTCCGAGGTGCTGATTGTTTCGCATTGCTCGGCCAGGGGAAGATACTCCCGCAGCCATCCCCGACACTGGGCGAAGGCCTGAGGATGGGAATAGACCCTTCTGATGTCCTCCTTCCGTGAACAAAGGGACATGAGACAGGGAGAAATTCGCAGAAAAACTTCCGCCCGGATATTGAGGGGCGTCGTGATCAATCGTCTGAGCGTATGCCCTACGGACCCCTCCGTCGAATTTTCAACGGGGACAATCCCCAGGCTGGCCTTCCCCCTTTCCACGAGGTCGAAGACCTGATCGATCGTGGCGGCGGACAACAGCTCCGTACTGCGCCCGAAATGATCAAGCGCGGCCAGATGGCTGAAAGAGGCCTCCGGTCCCAGGTAGGCGACGGTCAGGGGCGCCTGCAGGGCCCGGGAGGATGAAAATATCTCCCGGAAGATATCCCTGACGGCGGCATCGCCCAAAGGACCGCTGTTGTAACCTTTCAGAGATTCTAAGACCCGGAATTCCTGGGCAGGGTTGTAAACGTCAACGCCCCCGGAACGCTTGACCTGACCGATCTCTACGGACCGGGCCGCCCGCTCGTTCAGGAGCCGCAGAATCTCTCCATCGATTCTTTTCATATCTTTGCGAAGTTTTTCAAGAGATAGTCTGGTCATCTTTTCAGTCCCTCAATGGTTTCCCTGATCAGGCTTTCCGGCACGCCACCGTTGACAAAGGGCATCCCGGGCCTTCTCAGCAGAACGAAGTGAACGACCTTCCCCTCCTTTTTCTTGTCCCGCTGCATTCTGGAGATGACGCCTTCGGTGCTGAGGCCTCCGGGTATCCGGACCGGCAGGCCTGCCTTCTGAAGGAAACCCATGATTCGTTCCCGGTCCGAAACCGGTAAATGTCCAAGTTTTTCAGAAAGGTTCAGAGCGCCCGCCATGCCCATGGAAACGGCTTCGCCATGGGGGATGGCGTAATCGGCTTCCGCCTCGACGGCATGCCCCAGGGTATGGCCGAAATTGAGAATTCGTCTCAGCCCCTGTTCCTTCTCATCGATCTCGACGATTTTTTTCTTGATCTCGCAGGCTCTCGTCACAATGGGCACCCAGGGCTCCGGCTCACCGACATTCATCAGGAGCACGGCCTGTTCCTCCAGGAGATCCAGCAGGCCGGGGTCATCGATGATGGCGCATTTTACGATTTCCGCCAGACCATTCATGTATTCGGCAACGGGCAACGTTTTCAGGAAGCCCACGTCCGTGAAGACGGCCTTGGGCTGGCAGAAGGTCCCCAGCATGTTTTTCGCCATCGGCAGATCCACGCCCGTCTTTCCCCCGATGCTGCTGTCCACCTGGGCCATGAGGGTCGTGGGAAACTGGAGGTAAGGGATCCCCCGCATGAAGATGGAGGCGATAAAACCCGTCAGATCCCCCACAACGCCGCCTCCCAGGGCAATGAGCCCCGAGGTGCGGTCGGCGCCCCTGCCAAGCAGTTCTTCGGCGACGGCGACGGCCGTATGAATGGTCTTGGACGCTTCTCCCGCGGGAAAGGTGATCATCTCCACGGGCATGCCCATGCTCCTGAAGGTGTCCAGAACTCTTGACCCGTACAGGTCGGAGACGTTTGTATCGGTGATGAGGAAGTATCTTTTGGCCCAGTTTCCCCTGGCGATGAGCAGGGTGGCACGGTCCTGGATGTCCTTCCCGATATACAGGTCGTAGGAGCGGGAGATTTTCTTGTCGAGATTGATCTTGATCCGGTTCATTGCATCACCTCGATCTGCTTCTTCATGACCTCTGTCAGAATCCGCACTTCCTCCATGAGTTCATAGAACTTTTCCGGTTTCAGGGACTGGGCGCCGTCGGAGATGGCCTTTTCCGGTTCCGGATGAACCTCGATGATCAACCCGTCCGCCCCGGCGACGACGGCCGTCCGGGCCAGGGGTTTGACGTACTTCCAGTGGCCGGCGGCGTGGCTGGGGTCAACGATGACAGGCAGATGGGTCAGCTCCTTCAGGACCGGCACGGCACTGATATCCAGGGTGTTGCGGGTTGCCGTTTCAAAGGTGCGGATGCCCCGCTCNNATCTGGATGATATCGGCGTACTGCTCCACCAGATCCACGTCTGTCGTGTTCATGACCTCCGTCACGACGGGCAACCCCGTTTTTTCCCGGGCCTTCTTCAGGATCTTGAGTCCTTCCTCCTCCATACCCTGAAAGCTGTAAGGGGACGTACGCGGTTTGTAGGCGCCGCCCCGGAGGATCTGCGCCCCGCCTTTCCGGACGATATAGGCGCTTTCCAGAAGCTGTTCCTCACTTTCGATAGAACAGGGGCCCGCCATGACCACAAAGTTAGGGCCTCCGATCTCCAAATCCCCGATACGGACGACCGTATTGCCCTCCCGCGCTTCGCGACTGGCGAGCTTGTAGGGCTTCAGAATGGGCATGACCTTTTCCACACCCGGCAGATGTTCCGCCGATTTCAGTTGGGCCTTGCCTCGGTCATCTCCGACAACGCCGATAATGGTTCTTTCCACGCCCTGGGACGGATGGGCCCTGTAACCCACGGATTCAATCCAGCCGATGACGGACTCGATCTGCCCTTCCGTGGCGCTTTTTTTCATGATGATCACCATTGCTATAACCTCCAAAAAGAAAGGCCATGGGAAACTTTTCCGTCCCATGGCCTTCCAGAAACAAAAAAGCCATGGGGGATCTTCCGTTCCACCCATGGCTCATTTTTTATTTTTTTGGTTTTACGTCCTTCTGAGCGATAGGCAGACCGGTGCGCCGAAATAGTAATACCAAAAATAAAAGTTGTTCAGCGCCTTGTTGCTACCCATCTTGTTTTTTAACGACTTCCTTTCGTAATTTGTGTAGGTGCACTAATTCACAGTTATTGGAGGATGTCAACAAATTATTTTAACATGAGTTTTAAAGAATAAAAATTTCGTACAATCCATATACCGATTCTCTGATCCTTTGCCAATCCAATATACAAGGTA
>PMNM01000052.1 GCA_003161855.1 Syntrophaceae bacterium
CGAAGTTGCTAACATTAGCCCCTCCGGATTGTCAAGTCTTTTTTCAACAATAGAAAATATTTACATTATTCATCATCTGGTCATTCCCGTGAAAACGGGAATCCAAATCTTTTATAGCCCTTCCGGATCTCCACTTTCGCAGGCCGGCGCAGGAATGACCCCATCATCATTTTGCACAAAGGCTGAAAGATCTCAAAGAGCCCTGTACTCAACAATTAAGTTAAATAGCAAAGGTCATACCAAAACCCCTCCATCCGGACGCTTTCACCGGTCTATCAGCGATTTTCCTTTAAATTAAAGCCAGATAACACACTTAAGGACGTATTCCACCGATAAAAGAGAAATGGACAGAACAAGCCGGATTGACCCACCGGGGTGTGTCGTTTATAACACACCACGGCAGCATCGGGGAGTTTTTCAACACCGGACAAAAAAGGGAGAAAAAGACCAGAAGAGACGCGCCATTAAACCCAAAATATTTCTTGACATGAATGGAGGATTGATATATTGCGAGGCGCTATCGGCGTGACCCATGGTCATATCCTGACGGTTTTCCGCCTTCAGTCAGGATTCAGGCCCTCCGGAGGCTGCTCCGGAAAATCCAATTCCCGATAGCCGTTATGCAAATCTGAGGTGCTGTTGAGACTCTGCGTCAAAAAATCGATGGTTGTTCCAAATAAAAAATCACAAAAGTAAATAACAGGGAGGTACGAAAAAACATGGCAGAAGCGGAAAAAACAAAATTGAAGGATGTTTACCCGGTACCGGAAAACATCAAAAAGATGGCCTACATCAGCGGCCGGGACGCCTATGACAAGCTCTGGAAGCGGTCGATTGAAGACCCGAACGGCTTCTGGGCCGAGATTGCCGGCGAGTATGTGGAATGGTTCAAAAAATGGGACAAAGTCGAGGATTATAACTTTGACATCCGCAAGGGCCCCATTTATCTGAAGTATTTTGAAGGCGGAAAACTCAATGTGTCCTATAACTGCCTCGACAAACACCTGAAGACAAGGGCCAACAAGGTTGCCATTCAGTGGGAAGGCAATGAACCCAAGGAGAGCCGTGCGCTGACCTATAAGCAGATGCATGAGGAAGTCTGCAAGTTCGCCAACGTTTTGAAGGCCCAGGGCGTCAAGAAGGGCGACCGGGTCCAGATCTACCTGCCCATGATTCCCGAGCTCGCCATTTCCATGCTGGCCTGCACCCGCATCGGCGCCATTCACAGCATCGTCTTCGGCGGATTCAGCTCCGATTCGCTTCGCGACCGCATTGAAGACAGCCGGTCCAAGATTCTGGTCACCTGCGACGGGACCTTCCGCGGCGCCAAGGCTGTTCCCCAGAAGGACAGCGCCGACGCCGCCATCAAGGGATTTGATTTCGTGGAAAAGATGATCGTCGTCAAGCGCGTGGGCGATAAGATCAGCTGCAAATGGGACCCCGGGAAAGACCTCTGGTGGCATGAGGAAATGGCCAAGGCCTCCGCAGACTGCCCGCCCGAATGGATGGACGCCGAAGATCCCCTCTTCATCCTCTATACCTCCGGCTCTACCGGAAAACCCAAGGGCGTCATGCACACCACCGGTGGATACCTTGTTTTCGCCGCCTATACCCACAAGATGGTTTTCGATTGTCATGAAAACGACATTTACTGGTGCACCGCCGACATCGGCTGGGTCACCGGTCACAGCTATATTGTCTATGGTCCGCTGTGTAACGGTGCCACATCCATCATGTTCGAAGGCGTGCCCAACTACCCCGATGTGAGCCGTTTCTGGAAGACCGTTGAAAAATACAAGGTCAGCATCTTCTACACGGCCCCAACGGCCATCCGCGCCGTCGCAAAGGAAGGCAACGAGTGGGTCAANNTGGACACCTGGTGGCAGACCGAAACAGGCGGCATCCTGATCACCCCGCTCCCCGGCGCCATTGCGATCAAGCCGGGTATGGCCACCGTGCCCTTCATGGGCGTCTGGCCGGCTCTCGTCACCGATGAGGGAAAAGAGATGGACGAGACCGTCGCCAGCGGCGCTCTGGTCATCAAGAAACCGTGGCCCGGCCTGATGCGAGGCGTTTACGGCGATCCCAAACGTTTCCAGGAAACCTACTTCGAGCAGTTCCCCGGCTACTATACCGCCGGAGACGGTGCCCGCAGGGACAAGGACGGCTACTACCAGATCACCGGCCGTATTGACGACGTTATCAACGTGTCCGGTCACAGAATGGGAACGGCGGAAGTGGAAAGCGCCCTCGTTGCACATCCCAAGGTCGCCGAGGCTGCCGTGGTCGGTTATCCCCATGAAGTGAAAGGCCAGTCCATCTACGCATACGTCACAGTGAAGACAGGCGTGGAAAAGACGGATGAGCTGAAAAAGGAGCTTGTTGCCCATGTCCGGACACTGATTGGTCCCATCGCCACCCCGGAGAAACTCCAGTGGGCCGATGGTCTGCCCAAGACCCGGAGCGGCAAGATCATGCGGAGAATCCTGAAGAAGGTTGCGGCAAACGATGTTTCCAAGGAAGCGCTGGGCGATATTTCGACCCTGGCCGATCCTTCCGTAGTCGACGATATCGTCAAAAACAGGGTTTAATACAAACAAACACGACCTTGCATCCCTCTCCTTCTGATGGGGAGGGATGCAAGGGACCTTTTAAAATCAGCGTTAATCCCGCAAAAGTGGGAATCCGGCGATCAGGCGGGGAATGCAGATTCCAGCTNNTAAAACAGGTTCCGGATACGGAAGCCCAGATCAAGGTCAAAGGAGACGGATCGGGGATCGAAGAGGGCGGCATCAAGTGGGTCATGAATCCCTATGACGAGTATGGTGTGGAAGAGGCCCTGAGGATGAAAGAAAAATTCGGTGGTGAAGTGACCATCGTCTGCGTCGGTCCCGCAAGAACCATGGAAACCATCAGGACGGCCCTGGCCATGGGTGCGGAAAAGGGCATTCAGATCGATGATCCGGCCCTCTATGGTGCCGATGCCTATGCCACGGCAACCGCCCTGGCGGCTGCCATTAAAGGGATTCCCTATGACATCATCTTCTGCGGCCAGCGGGCCATTGATGATGACTCCGGTCAGGTCGGTTCCGTCCTGGCGGAACTGCTGGGAATTCCTTCCGTCACCTTTGCAACAAAACTGGAGATCGATGGTCAGAAGGCAAAAGTCGTTCGGCCCATCGAAGGCGCCCAGTTGGTGATTGAAACCTCATTGCCCTGCGTGATCACAGCCACCAAGGGCCTGAATGAACCCCGCTATGCGTCACTACCCGGGATCATGAAGGCGAAAAAGAAACCCGTGGATGTGAAAAACGNNGGAAAGATTATCTGTGCTGATGATACCCCGGAAGGCAAGGCCGCAGAATTGGCCAAGCTGCTGAGGGAAGAGGCAAAGGTCATTTAATCATCATATTACAGAATATCACGGAGGAAAAAAACATGGCAAAAGGTGTATGGATAGTTGCAGAACAGAGAGAGGGTGCCCTGCGCAAGGTCAGTTTCGAACTGGCCAGCACGGCCCGGAAGCTGGCGGATCAGCTCGGTGAGGAGGTAGGCGCCGTCCTGTTGGGCTCCGGCGTGGAAGCAATGGCTGCCCAGCTTGGAAAATATGGTGTGGATAAAGTATTTGTGGCCGATAATCCGGCTCTTGAACCCTATACGACAGACGCCCATGCGGCCGCCGTAGCCAAAGCGGTAAAGGAGAATGATCCTTCGATCCTGCTGCTGGGCGCATCCACGCAGGGGAAAGACCTGTCCGCCCGGCTGGTGGGTAAACTGGCCACCGGTATGGCCACGGACTGTACAGACGTCAAGATCGCCGACGGTAAGCTGCTCGCCATCCGGCCCATGTACGCAGGCAAGTGCTTCGGCGAAGTGGTCGTCACGGGAGCGCCCCAGATGGCCTCGCTAAGACCCAATGTGTTTACCATCGTGGAGAACGCCAAGGCGGGCACCGTGGTCAAATTTGATCCGGCGTTGGATGCGGCGCAACTGAAAACCAAAGTCCTGGAAGTGCAGAAGGAAGCGGCGGGTAAGATCGATGTGTCGGAAGCCAACATCATTGTTTCCGGCGGCCGCGGCATGAAAGGCCCTGAGGGATACGCCATCCTCGAAGAGCTGGCAAAACTTCTGAGCGCCGCGGTTGGCGCATCGAGAGCAGCCGTCGACGCGGGCTGGCGGCCCCAGTCCGATCAGGTGGGACAGACCGGAAAGGTCGTCTCTCCGAATCTCTATATCGCCTGCGGTATTTCCGGCGCCATTCAGCACCGNNGTAACCGCCCCCTGTTTTTTGAGGGAGGCGTTATGGAACTATCAAAATTTTCAGTTGGCCACGAGGGAAGAGAAGTTTTCTGGAATGCCGAGCATTTTGAGGCGCTTCTTTTTCTCTTCACCGCT
>PMNM01000084.1:0-1202 GCA_003161855.1 Syntrophaceae bacterium
GAACAGATCGATTCCGAACTGGGATTGGATCCGGACAGCCATCTGAAATGTTCCGCCAAGGAAGGCATCGGTATCGAGGCAATCCTGGAAGCGATTGTCGAACGGATTCCACCGCCCACAGGGGATCCTGCCGCCCCGCTTGCCGCACTCATCTTTGACGCCCATTACGATCCTTTCCGCGGAACGGTTATCTTCTGCCGAATTTTTGAAGGACAGGTAAAAGCCGGGGATACAATCCGTCTGCTGTTCAACAATGCCGTCCACAGGGTCGAAGAGGTGGGCCACTTTGTCCTGACGCGGGAAAAGCGGGATAAATTGAGCGCCGGAGAGGTGGGCTATATCATCGCCGGCGTCAAGACCGTCTCGGACGTCCATACGGGAGATACCATTACCCTGGACAGCCGGCCCTGTGAAAAACCCCTGTCGGGATTCAAAGAGGTCAAGCCCGTTGTGTTTGCGTCCATCTATCCCATTGCTTCCGATGATTATGCAGACCTGGCGGACTCCCTGGAAAAGTTCAAACTCAACGATGCCTCCTTTATCTATCAGAAGGATTCGTCCGTTGCCCTCGGGCAGGGCTTCCGGTGCGGTTTTCTGGGCCTCCTGCATCTCGATATCGTTCAGGAAAGACTGGAGCGGGAGTACGATCTGTCCATCATATTGTCGGTTCCCAGTGTTCGTTACCGGTTTACGCTGAAAGACGGGACAGTCCTGGACGTCGATAATCCCTCGCATTATCCGGACCCCATCTCCATCGACAAATCCGAGGAGCCTTATATCCGCGCCACGATGATGATGCCGGAACGATATCTCGGCGCNNTTACCGGGAAAGCCCCCTGGTCTTATTAGACATTCTCGTCAATGGCGAAAAAGTGGATGCCCTTTCCCAGATTGTCCACCGGGAACGGGCCCGCGCAAGGGGTCTCCAAGCCTGCGAGCGCCTGAAAGAGGAGATTCCGCGACAGATGTTCAAGATCGCCATTCAGGGTGTAATCGGCGGAGAAATCATTTCCCGAACGACCATCTCTGCTTTCCGGAAGGATGTAACGGCAAAATGTTACGGCGGCGANNGGCATGCAAATACCCGGTCTTTATATCCACATTCCCTTTTGTCATCAGAAGTGCAACTACTGTAATTTCTATTCTATCGTCTCAGTTGATAATTTATCGCTCTTTATTAAAGTTTTACTTAAAGAATTATC
>PMNM01000084.1:1230-26167 GCA_003161855.1 Syntrophaceae bacterium
TTTGACACCATCTACATCGGCGGCGGTACTCCTTCCGTCCTGTCCATTCAAAATCTTGAAGACATTCTGGCAGAAATCAGAAAAAATTACCGGATCATGGCGGAGTCGGAATTAACCATCGAGGTCAATCCGGNNCAAGCTGTTCATGCCATCGACGCCTCACATACGGCAGGCTTCGACAATATCGGTCTTGATCTTATTTATGGTGTCCCGGGTCAGACCCTCATGACATGGCAGGAAACATTATCTCAGGCGTTATCCTTCCAACCGCAGCATCTTTCCTGCTACCAATTGACCTTGGACGCAGACACTCCTTTGGGACGACAATGCAACAAAGGCCTGTTTGAACTTCCTCGTGAAGGAGAACAGGCTGATTTTTTCATGAAAACGTCAGAATTTCTGGAAAATGCCGGCTATATCCACTACGAGGTGTCCAATTTTGCCAGGAGTAAGCTACTGGTTTCAAGGCATAATCAGAAATACTGGCAACATACCCCCTACCTCGGTGTCGGCCCATCCGCCCACTCCTTTGTGCAAGGAAAGCGATGGTGGAACTATCGGTCTGTCCGCCGATATATCGACGACCTCGAAAAAAACATCTTGCCCATCGAGGGATCGGAATTCCTGACCATGGAACAGTTAAGGCTGGAGGCCTTTTTCCTGCGCCTCCGGACCAGAGAAGGTATTCATCTCTCTAACTTCTCGGAGCGGTATCATTATGATCTTCTTGATGAGAAAGGTGAAATCCTTCAAAAACTCGTCGCTGCAGGGTTGATTGAAATGAATAGCGAGCACGTAAAACCCACCCGCACGGGGCTGGCGATGGCCGATGCGCTGGCACTGATATAGAAAACGTCTTGAAAAATAGGTCCACCGCAGCTCAAAAATCTCTTTCGTTTCCACAATGATCAGAAATCATGATGAAGATTGAATCGTTATCTTTACGCGCTCAGAGACGAAAAACATTTGATTCTCTCGATGCAAACCCATTTTTCATTGTTGATGAAAAGCTCCCCTGGAGAATAGAAATGATCATCAAGCGGTTTTCGATCTGCTCTTTTTGCATGATCCTTATTCTGCTCGCAGCAGTAACGGACATTCAGGCTCGGCCAATCCGGCAACGGCAGCCGGAATATAAGTCATTCATCGTGATGGATGCCGCCACCGGGAGAATTCTTTATGAAAAAAACGCCGATACTCTCCTGCAGCCGGCCTCGATTACGAAGATCCTTTCCCTCTATCTGATTTATGAAGCTATCGCAGAAGGAAGAGTACACCTTCAGGATCATGTGAAAATCAGTAAAAAAGCCTGGAGGACAGGCGGATCAAGGATGTTTGTTGATCCGGACAGCGAGGTCAGGCTGGATGAATTGATCAAGGGTATGTCCATCGTCTCTGCTAATGATGCTTCTGTTGCCCTGGCGGAATATGTTGGCGGCGATGTTGATACCTTTGTAAAAAAAATGAACCAAAAAGCCCACCAACTGGGAATGACACGCAGTGCCTTCAAAAATCCACACGGACTTCCCGCCAAAGGGCAGCGGACGACAGCCAGGGATATGGCTAAACTCTCCCGTGATTATCTTCATCGCTTTCCGCAATCCCTGCAAATCCATGCGATGCAGTCCTATGCCTACCACGATATCACACAATATAATCATAACCTCCTTTTGAAACGTTATCCGAATACGGACGGTTTGAAGACCGGCTACGTGCATGCAGCCGGCTACCACATTGTCGCAACGGCCAAACGGGGAGATACACGGTTGATTGCCCTGGTGATGGGATCGCGTAGCCCCGGCATCCGATTAAGGGAAACGGTAAGACTCCTCGATGAAGGTTTCATCAAGGTCAACAAACAGGTTTCGGCAGGACCGCGTGAATAAAGCGGATTTTAGCGATTTGATCCTCAAGGCATTGCTGAATATCATAAAAATTATTATAATAAATACATGGTGTCCCGTTGTCAGAACACTTTTCGTAGAGAATTTTCTTCGCAAAAACAAGATCGGCATTTTTTGAGGGGCAGACATCGGAATAGCTGTCTCCGATATAAATAATCCGGTCATACAGGGGCCGGTATTGTTCAACGATCCTGCTTTTGCAATTCCCGCATTTGCCGCAGTCCGGGCTGGCCTGGGGAAATTCAATGGAAAGCCTTTCATTATCCTGAAAGATGATATAATTGGAAAAAAATTCAATCTCGGAGAGCCCATTTTTCTTCAAAATGGCTTCAATATAGAAATCCAGCCCATCGGAAATGATCTTCAGATCCATACCCATCCGCCTGCAGTAGGTATAGAAGTCCGCAAAGAAGGGATCGAGGGTCGATTTCTCAAAAACGTACGCCAGCATCTGAGCCCTGTTACCCCGGAAAAGCGGGGCGATTCTGGTATAAGCGATCCGAGACCCGATTTTACCGTCACAATAGTCTCGATCGATGTCCTTCCAGCCGTCACCCGTAAAACGGTCCAGTAGCTCATTTCCCACATCCACCGTACTGGCGGTTCCGTCGAAATCGCAAAGAATAAGTATCTTTTCCACACCCATCACGATTTCTTTCTGAAATATTTGCGGAGAATGTTAATGCCAATCACGATGAGTAATCCTGGCAGGATATAGGTGGATATGATCTGGATATCCATCTGCCAGTTATAAATCAAAAGAAAAATAACCCCGGCAGTAACGAGAAACCAGCCCCCCAGATCTCTGACCCGCTGAACTAGGGTGCCGATTCCAATCACAATCAAAAGAATGGGCCAGCTTCTGTTGAAACTGAAGGCGGTTATCTTGTTGAGGATAATCAAGATACCAACCGTAATGAGAATCATCCCTCCGGTTAAAATGTGCCGCTTCTCTCTACTTTCCAATGGATATCCTTCTCCTTTCCAGAATGCGAGTTTTTTAAAACAGGCTATTTATTAAATGTTACTTACTCTGTGAAAAATGGTCCGTTAGCGGTGAATCAAATGTTTTTCGCCAGTGACGGCATAAAAATAAGGATTCAATATTCCTTAATAAAAATATTTGATTATCAAGGAAACGAAAAAGATTTTTAAGCCGCGGCGAACCCATTTGCTCAATATCTATTTTTCAGCCAGTTTTAGGAATGGCTTGAACAGATCGATGGGAACGGGAAATACCGTGGTCGAATTATTTTCTGAGGCAATCTGATTCAAGGTCTGCAGGTACCGGAGCTGAAGCGACATGGGGTGTGTTTCCATCAGGGCCGCCGCTTCGATCAGCTTCTGGGCAGCCTGAAACTCACCTTCAGCATTAATGACCTTTGCGCGCCGCTCCCTTTCCGCTTCCGCCTGCTTGGCGATGGCCCGTTTCATTTCATCGGGCAGGTCGATCTGCTTCACTTCCACCAGAGAGACCTTGATGCCCCAGGGATCGGTGCTGCGATCGAGGATTTCCTGTAGGTGCAGGTTGATCTTTTCTCTTTGCGATAAAATCTCGTCCAGCTCTACCTGACCGCAGACACTCCTCAGGGTTGTCTGGGCAAGCTGCGACGTCGCGTAGAGATAGTTTTCCACATCAATGACAGCGGCATTCGCGTCTATGACNNACATCCAGCGTAATGGTCCGCATGTCTACCTTGACCATTTTATCCACCACAGGAATCAGTATGATCAGCCCCGGCCCTTTTTGATCAATGATACGCCCCAGACGAAAGATGACAGCCCTTTCGTATTCATTCAGGATCCGGATGGATGCTGCCAGAAACATGACGACCAGAATAACCAATACCGTAATCGTGTACATTGTATATCCTCCTTTTATGATTAAACTTCTTCGACTTTTACGCTGAGTGCCTCAACCTCAATTACCCTGATCTTTTTCCCTTTTTCCACGGCCTTGTCACTCCAGGCATTCCAGTACTCCCCTCGGATAAAGACCTTTCCCTTTTCATGGATATCCGTAACAGCCTCCCCTTCCGCACTAATCATGCCTTCCCTGCCCGAATGGCGTTTTCGCATCTGTGCCTTCAAAACCAGGGCGATCACCCCGGCAAAAAACATCGAGATGACAATTAAAGCCGGAATCATGACCTTCAAGGATACGCGCAATGCAGGATCGGGTGAGTCAAATAGCAGCAGGGACCCCATGATCAGCGAAATGATACCGCCAATGGTCAGAATACCGTGACTCATGACTTTTACCTCTGCGATGAAAAGGATAATCGCAAAAAGGATCAGGAGAACACCGGCATAATTGACCGGCAGGGTCTGCATGGCAAAAAAGGCCAGAATCAGGGAGATACCGCCAACAATACCGGGCAAGATGACTCCGGGATGGGCAAATTCAAAGTATAGCCCGGCGAGACCCATTAAAAAGAGAATGTAGGCAATGTTGGGGTTACTTAATGCCGCCAGAATACCCTGTCGGATCCCCATTTTTTTTTCGTGGGTCACCGCTCCTTTTGTTTTTAATATCTTTTGACCAGATTTCAGGGACACCTCTTTACCGTCCAGCTGTTGCAGCAATTGATTCAAATCGGTTGCCAAAAAGTCAATCACCTTGAGCCGGAGCGCCTCTTCTGCCGGGATAGACACACTTTTTCTCACCGCTTTTTCAACCCATTCCTCGTTTTTCCCCCTTTTTTTTGCGATCCCGATGACATAAGCAACGGCATCATTTTCCACTTTCTCCTTCATCGTTTTGTCCATGCCGCCACCGACACCGATTCCGACAGGATGCGCCGCGCCAATATTCGTTCCCGGAGCCATAGCTGCAACATGAGCGGAAACGGTAATAATGACACCGGCGGAAGCAGCCCTGGCACCCGAGGGAGAAACATACACAATGACCGGCAGGGGCGCGTTCAGGATACCCTTGGCGATATCTCGCATGGCCAAATCCAGCCCCCCGGGCGTATCGAGCAGGATGATAAGACCGTCCGCACCCTCTTTCGACGCTTCGTCAATTCGCTGAAGGATGTAGGTGGCAATCGGGGGCGAAATCGTCGCGGCTACGGTGATAATATCATAAACGGGTTTCTTGTCCTCGCCAAGAGATGAACAGGGGGACAATACAGGCAGGATCATGCTGAAAAGAATCAAAAGGATAATGACGAATCGCTTTTTAAACATATTAAACCTCACAATGTTTTCATGATCATCTGCATATCTTCCCAGACCTGCTTTTTTGCCCCGGGATTTCTCAGCAGATAAGCCGGATGATAAGTAGGCATGAGATGAATCCCCTGGTAGGTGTGAAAACGACCGCGGAGAACGGTAATGGGAACTTCGGTCTTAAGAAGGGTATGCGCGGCAAAAGTACCTAGGGCGCAGATGACTTTCGGCTGAATGACCTGAAGCTGTTTAACCAGAAAAGGTTCACAGGTCGTGATCTCATCTGGCTTCGGATTTCGGTTGCCCGGTGGCCGGCACTTCAAAATATTGCAGATATAAACGTCCTGACGGGTTAATCCCATGGCCTGGATGATTTTGGTGAGAAGCTGCCCGGCCTTTCCCACAAAAGGCCTTCCCTGCATATCTTCATCGGCTCCCGGCGCTTCTCCGACAAAAGCAAGCCTGGCCTGAGGATTGCCTTCCCCGAAAACAATATGGGTTCTTTTCTGGCATAAGGGACAGCGGTGGCAGTCTCCAAGTTCCTGCCGGATATCCTGAAGGGTTGGCGTATTGACATCAACCGTATCGGCTGGCGCATTGACCATGGCCNNTTGATCATGATCCGTGAATCTAAGCAACCTTCCTGCGGCGGGTGATGATCATTTTTGCCCTGTCCAGGATTCGGTCAGCTACATCCATCTTATCCATTACCGGCAATTCCTCTATGCCGCCGTCCCGATCCAGAATTTTCACGATGTTCGTATCCGACTGAAATCCCGCATCCTTTTGTTTCACATCGTTCGCTACGATCAGGTCCATATTTTTGGCGAGCATCTTCGCCTTTGCATTTTTAATCAGGTCTTCAGATTCCATGGCAAAACCAATCAGGATCCGTTCTTTTTTCTTTTTTCCGATCTCGGCAATAATATCGGGATTCCTCTCCAGGTAAAGTGTCCATGGGCCATCTTTCTTCTTTATTTTGGCGTCAGCACAAACGGACGGCCGATAATCGGCAACTGCTGCGGATTTGATGACGATGGTGGATTGCTTCAGATTTTTCATGACAGCATGACGCATTTCAACAGCAGTCGAAACCGGCACATAGGTGACCCCTCTTGGCACGGACAATACCGTGGGTCCGCTGATCAGTATCACAGACGCACCTCTTCGCCTTGCCCTGCTGGCCAGGGCATAACCCATTTTCCCGGAGGAATAATTCGTAATAAATCTAACGGGGTCAAGAGGTTCACGGGTCGGACCTGCGGTTACCAGAACCGTTTCTCCGGCCAGATCTTTTTCCGCCAGGATCGATTTCACCTTTTCGACGATATCAGACAATTCGGGAAGCCTTCCCACTCCTTCAGATTTACAGGCCAATTCACCAGAATCTGCCTCCATCATATGGTATCCCCTGGAGGTAAGTTTCTGGATGTTTTCCTTGACGATGACATTTTCATACATATTTGTGTTCATGGAAGGACAGATGAGCACCGGTGCTTTCGTAGCCATGACCACCGTAGTCAGGAGATCATCGGCTAGACCGGCGGCTATCTTACCGATGATATTTGCTGTCGCTGGGGCAATGACCAAGATATCCGCTTCTTGTGCCAAAGCGATGTGGGCAATATCAAAATCCTTGATGAGAGAAAAGGTTTCCCTGTAAACAGGATGGCTGGAAAGGGTTTGCAGGGTCAGCGGGGTGATGAATTCCTGCGCATTCTTTGTCATCAACACCTTGACTTGAGCATCATTTTTGATAAACAGTCTGATCAGCTCTGCAGATTTATATGCAGCAATCCCGCCGGTTACCGCGAGCAAGATTTTTTTTCCCTTCATCATGATCATCCTCTCTCCATGTTGTGTTTCGCATCTTTGATGTCATAGGTACCCTCTTTTAAATATATAGCAACTCTTCAAAACAAGATCAAGGAGTTAATCAGACCAAGGCTGTTTTTGACTTGCAAAGGAAAATACAAATCATTATTAAGTGGCATCGCCATTAAAAATCGTATGAAGGGGTAAGTATATGAATCGGTTTTATTCTCTGTATATCGGTGCGGTTGTCACCATAATTGTTCTGATAGGCGGTCTTTTGCTGTTCAGCAGTTATTTCGAAATCGGTAATCCGGAGATCAAGCTTTCAGAGGATCTCATCGCCATCGGGCAGCAAAAAGTCATGAATATCACCTTTTCCGACACAAAGAGCGGCCTCCGTGATATAGTAGCTGTCCTTACCCAGGATAATAAGTCATACACCCTTTCTTCTATTCACTACCCGCAAAAAGGAACTTATCAGAAATCGATATCCCTGACGGTTGATCCTTATAGCATGAAGATGCATGATGGTCCTGCTGTCCTTCAACTCAAAGCCGTTGACTATTCACTATTTAAAAATGAAACCCTGATCAACAGACCTGTGACCATTGATATGACACCTCCCCAAATCTATCTGCAAAATCCGACGAACATTATCAATCCCGGTGGTACCTGTTTGACCTTATACAGAACATCTAAGCCGGTGATGATGAGCGGTGTGATGGTGGAAAACCAGTTTTTTACAAGTTATCCGATCCTAATTTCCGGTAAACTTTTTCACATCGTCTATTTTGCACTTCCTGTCGATGCCAAACAGAATGTTACCCGAATCAAGGTCGTTGCCAAGGATATGGCGGGAAACGAGGCATCCCTGGCATTGCCGCACCTGATTAAAAACAAGAAATTCCGATATGATAAAATGAATCTATCGGATAATTTTCTGCAGCAGAAAATGCCTGATTTTCAAATGTCCAATCCAAACCTTCGGGGCAAAACGCCGATCGAAACGTTTATTTTTGTGAATGGGCAATTGAGACAGGACAATCTGAAAACTATTCAGTCCATGAGCCAAAAGAGTGAACCCAAACAACTCTGGCAGGATACATTTCTCAGAATGAAAAATGCCTCTCCGATGGCTCTTTTTGGTGATGTGAGAACCTATCTGTTCCAGGGTAAAGCCATTGGCGAAAGTGTTCACGAAGGTGTCGATCTGGCCTCAACGGAACATGCCCCTATTGAGGCGGCTAACGATGGAGTTGTTGTTTTTGCCGGACCCCTGGGTATATACGGCAATGCTGTTATGATTGACCATGGATTCGGCCTTTTTTCACTTTACGGTCACCAATCGATCATCAACGTCAAAATGGGCCAGCCGGTCAAAAAAGGGGATGTGATTGGAAATTCCGGGATATCAGGTCTTGCCGGGGGCGACCATTTGCACTTCGCTCTCATTGTGGGCAGCCAGTTTGTCAATCCACAGGAATGGTGGGACCCTCACTGGATCGCCGACAACGTTACCAAAAAAATTGCTATGGCAAACTGAGTGGTTTAAAGATTCTCCGTCCTGATGATGACCATTGCGCAGAATATCTTCAACTTTTGTTGATGTCCCGGTGGCCAATGCTCACGACGAAATTCTTATTGGTAAAATACGCAACCAGCTCATTGGCCATGACAACAGACCGGTGTCTCCCGCCTGTGCATCCCAGGGCAATGTTGAACCTGGCTTTCCCCTCTTTTTCATACAGAGGAATGAGAAATTCCATCAGTTCAAACAATTTTTGTATAAACATCCTGCTTTCCTCAAATTCAAGCACGTAGCGACGAACCTTGATATTGTGGCCATCATAAATCTTCAGATCTTCGACAAAATAGGGATTGGGGAGAAAGCGGACATCCAAAATCATATCAGCATCGGCTGGCAGTCCGAACCGGTATCCAAAAGAAGTAACATGAATGATCATTCTTCGCAAAGAAGAATCAAGAAAATATCTTTGCACTGTATCTTTCAACTGATGAACATTCAGGGAAGTCGTATCAATAATTTTATCGGCCATCTGCTTCAGAGGAGACAATTTATCCCTTTCGCTGTTGATCCCATCCATCACTGATCCCCGCAATGAAAGCGGATGTGTTCGCCTTGTTTCGCTGAAACGATGCAACAGGGCATCATCACCGGCATCCAGAAATAGAATTTCAATTTTGTAGCCCTTCTTGTTCAGATGCTCAAATATCTTCGTGTAGCTCTCCAGAAAGCTTTTCTCCCTCAGGTCCATGACCATCGCGACTTTTGTGACATCTTTTGATACGGCGGATTGTATCTCGAGAAATTCCGGAAGAAGAACGACCGGCAGGTTATCGACACAGAAGAAACCGATATCTTCAAGGGCTCTCAGAGAAGTCGTCTTCCCTGAGCCGGACATTCCTGTAATGACGACAACCCGGAGGGCTTTCATGATTGTTCTCCTTTTGCTAGAAACGCATGGATGGTGTATTCGATCTGTGATTCGGCAATATATCCTCTGCCCTGGACCGGCAGTTCAAAATAGGGTACCTTCACCCCCATAATATCACAACTTTCTTTTTTCCTCAAAGAACTGCATTGACACACATCATATTCTTCCACATATTCGATGACCATATGAAGAATGGTTTCATCCCGTAAATCACCGTGCTTCATAACACACCTGGTTTCCCATACCCCTAATGCCTTCATATCAACCAGATGACGTGATCGGTCATGGCCGCGGGCATATAGATGATGACTGTCTTTTTTTTCTATTTCAATGGCGTCATCGGCTACCCAGACATGCCCCCGCTGTGCCAGTTTCATGGCCAGCGTGGTCTTCCCTATGCCACTGTCCCCTTTCATGAGGATACCCCGGCCAAACATATTCAGAAGGACCCCATGCATAAAGATGATTTGATTTATTTTCTCTCGTAACAAGCCTTTCAGGCGGCTTTCCAGCAAGAATTCATCATAGATCGAAGCAAAAAAGGGAATCCTGTTTTGTTCGGATAAATGATAAAGAAAATCAGGTATGTGTTGTGATCCAGACAGAAAAACACCGGGAATTTGAGAGGAAATTATTTTTTTCAGGATGACTTTTCTTGATTTCTCATGAATATTTATCCATTGAGAACAAACAGACGAGGGAATAATCAGAATAACGCCGGGAAGCAGTTCGGGCGAGAAATCATTCTCCAGGAACTGGACTTGCGCCTGATACGTTTGCTTCTTCCAGCCGGAAGATCCGCTCATATGGTTCAGACCTAATCTTTGTTCTGACCCCTTGAGTAGATCTTCGATCGTCATCGCCGGCACGACTTCAAAACGCTCTTTCGTTTTACGATATTAAATCATCCTGGTTGGCAATGATCTTGTACAGTTCATCCTTTGATTTTGCTGCCATCAGTTTTGTCCTGAAGACGCTGTCCTTGAGCATTTTTGATATTTTTGCCAGCGTCTTGAGATGCTGCCCAGCTGAATTCTCAGGTGCGATGAGTAAAAAGAAAAGGTGTACGGGCTTACCATCCATCGCATCAAAATCAATCCCCACCGCGCTTCGTCCAAAAGATAAGATGAGCTGATCCAACCCTGTGATCTTTCCATGAGGTATGGCAATTCCCTCACCGATACCGGTACTTCCCAGTTTTTCTCTTTCAAACAATACATTTAGGGTGGCTTCAGAATCTAATTTCTGATGGATTTTCATAAATGATCCCACTAATTCCTTGAGGACATCCCTCTTATTACCTGATTTAAGTTCCTCAAGAATATAGTCCGTTTTGAGCATATCAATGATTTTCATACGACATCCTTCGAAGATTAACTGTTTGTCTCGATGAGTGTATACAAACCGTCTTCGCGCCGGTAGATCAAACTGACATTTTCTGTGAATGAATCCCGATAAATGATGAATCTGTTCTTTGATGCTTCAATCTCCATCATGGCATCATCCAGGGACATGGGTTTCAAAACAACTTTTCTCGTTTCAACCACTTTCATCTCCGATGTATCTTCCATCTCTTCAGGAAAACTTGAGATGGCGGTGATTCCTTCAGATCGGGTCAGGTTGGTCTTATGACCTCTGCTCTTTTCCTTATGTTTTTTCAATTGCCTCTCAATTTTTTCAATGGCGTTATCAATGGCAAGATGCATATCTTTTGATTCTTCTTTCGCATTGACATTTAAACCATCGGCCATTAAATTCACTTCCGCCACATTCCTGAACTTTTCAACGGAGAGGACCACATGCGCTTCGACGGGACGATCAATATATTTTTTCATTTTTTTTAAACGGTCATCCACATATTCCTTATGCCAATTTTCTCCTTCTGTATTCCTGAATGTTACAGAAATTTTCATATTTCCGTCCTCCTGTTAAATTTCACCTGACCTCACGATTCATCCGCAGAGCTCAATCCGAAGTCTCAGTTGAGCAATGTTCAATGGATAAAGGGCGCCTGTATATTTTCGTTGAATCAAAAAGTCAACCCCTATTTAACTAAAAAACCTTTTCCTTCGAGAAGATGGCAGAATCCCCATCACTTCTCTATATTTTGCTATGGTTCTCCTGGCAATAGATATTCCCGCTTTATCGAGTAGTTCGACAATTTCACTATCACTGAATGGTTTCTTAGGATTTTCTTCACCAACAATTTTCTTGATTTCTTCCTTAACGCTTTTGGAAGCAATATTATCACCTGTGGATCTGCTAATGCCGCTGCTGAAAAAATACTTCAGCTCAAACATGCCTCTGGGTGTCTGCATATACTTGTTGGTGACCACCCGACTGATGGTCGATTCATGCATGTTTACATCATCGGCAATGTCCCTTAGAACCAGTGGTTTTAAATATTGGATCCCTCCATCAAAAAAATCTTTCTGACAATTTACAATGCTTTCCGCCACTCTATAAATGGTCTTTTGTCTCTGCTGAATACTTTTGATCAACCAGGTCGCGGACTGTACTTTTTCTTTAATATATTTTTTCCCCGTCTCTTGGTTGGTACTGCCGTGGTCTCCCTTCATGATCTCCCTGTAAAAGTTGCTGATTCTCAACCGTGGCAGACCGTCATCATTCAAGACGATTTTATAATCATCACTGGATTTGAAAACATATACATCTGGAATAATCGATTGGATTTTTTCTTCGCTGTAGATTCTGCCGGGCTTCGGATCCATATTACTGATTAATTGGACGGCATGCAGAACGTCTGTGAGAGAATACTTCAACTTTCTGGCAATATGGGTATAATTTTTTAACTCCAGATCTTTCAGATGTGCATTGATGATCCCTTTGATCAAGGGATTCTCTATGCCGAGCAAGCGGGCCTGAATCAACAGGCACTCCTTCAGATCCCTGGCCGCAATTCCCGGTGGATCGAATTCCTGTATTTTCTTCAGAGTTTCTTCAACAAATCTTACCTCAACAATTTCCTGAGCAGCAATTTCCTCGACCTGAGACATCAGATATCCATTCTGATCCAGATTTCCGATGATCTGTTCACCGATTCTCATTTCCTGCTCTGAAAAACGGGTTAGTTTCAATTGCCACATCAGATGATCCGTCAGAGAGGGAATGGCCGTCAGCATGTTATCCCAGGAAAGGGCTTCGCCATCATGCCTTTCATAGGTGACCCCCGTTGGACCGTAATCTTCAAGATAACCATCCCAGTCAAAATCTTCCCGTCCGTCTCCTTCTCCCGTTAGTTCGTCCGTGCGGTCAATTGCTTTGATCTCTTCCCGCTCAATCACGGGAATGTCATCCGCATCGGTATCGGCGACCTTCTCCTGCTCATCATCCGATGACACCTCTTCAAGGAGCGGATTCTCCTCCATTTCCTGGTTTATCGTATCCACCAGTTCCAATCGGGAAAGCTGAAGCAGTTTGATGGCCTGTTGCAGCTGAGGCGTCATAATCAGCTGCTGCGTCAGTTTTAGGTTTTGTTTCAGTTCGAAAGCCATATTACAGGCAAAAATCCTCGCCAAAATAAATTTTTCTTGCCACTTCACAATTCGCGATGGTCTCGGGATCTCCTTCAACCAGAACTTTTCCTTCATTAACGATATAAGCCCTGTTGCAGACAGAAAGCGTTTCCCGGACATTATGATCGGAAATGATGACGCCGATGTCTTTTGATTTCAATTTGAAAATGATCTTCTGGATATCGGCCACAGCCAGCGGATCAATGCCTGCAAAGGGCTCATCAAGCAGAATATATTTCGGAGACGTCACCAGGGCCCGGGTGATTTCGACCCGCCGCCTTTCACCACCGGACAGCGAATAGGCATAATGATCGGCCAACCCCGTCAGATCAAGTTCACCCAAGAGTTCTTTCAGCCGCTGACCCCGCTCTTCTTTTTTGACATCCAGTGTTTCGAGAATAGCCATGATATTTTCTTCGACGGTCAATTTTCTGAAGATGGAAGGTTCCTGAGGCAGGTAATTAATCCCTTTTCTGGCACGGATGTACATGGGGAAACGGCTGATATCCTCATCATCAAGATAAATATGGCCCCCGTCCGGCTTAATCAACCCGGTAATCATATAAAAAGTGGTGGTTTTCCCCGCGCCGTTGGGTCCGAGAAGTCCGACCACTTCTCCCGGATAAATCTCCAGGTCAATTTGGTTGACGACTTTTCTCCCACCATAAATTTTGATCAGCCCTGTCGCTGACAGCTTTTCCATGTCAGATAAAATATCCGGGTTTGTGCGTTCTTCGTCTAAAATATGCTGACCGATTGACAAGAAACTATTTTTTTTCTTCCTTCTTCTCGTTTGGATAAATCGTTGCCGTCACCCTCTTCTTTTCGTCACTCTCAACGACGCCCCGGTTTTCATCAAGAAAAACGACAATCCTGTCTCCTCTGATGACATTTTTACCATCGCGCATGACGGCGTTACCCGTCATGATAATCTTCTGCGTATCCTGATAAAATATCGCATGATCGCCCGTCACAACCCGGTGGGTCTGGGTAATGGTGACATGACCCTCAGCCTCCACCTGATCTAAATCACCAGCCGCCCCCATTCCTTTGATTTCGGGTTTTTGAGGCTTTTCTGGATTATTTTTATAATGAAGGATCAGCCGGTCCGCTTTAATGATTTTGTCTCCCTGTGTCGCGATGGCATACCCGGAAAAAATGACGATCTTTTTTTCATTGTACGCGTCCAGACGGTCTGAAACGATCTGGATCGGCTGATCTTTATCCATCTTAACCTTTTTCTCGGTCTGAGGCTCCTTCTGGGCCCGGGCCACCCCGGACATCATAACAAACAACGCTGCGACAACCCCCAGGCTGAGCAACAGGACAAAAATCCTTTGTTTATAACCGCCGTTCGCAAACATCTTTTTTCTCATTTTGTTTTTATATCAGCCTTGACCTTTGACAGAAGGGACAGTTCACCGCTTTTCATGTTCAGCGTCATGCCGATTCCCACGATTTTCATCTGGCCGCTCCCCAGTGTGATCGCCGAATCCGTATAGATTTTTCCTTCCGCGTTGTTATAGCTCAGGTGGTCCGTTGTAAAGCGCTCGCCATGATCCGATGTCCCCTCGACATTGCCGTAAATTTCGATATTTTTTTGATCGGTCTTGAACCGCCCTTTATCACCCGTCAGGATAAAGGTCTTTCCCTCAGAGGTCACCATCCTGACCTGGACTTTATCAAACAGCGCCAGGTTTTCCTATTTGATATATCGGGCCGTATCTGCCTTGATTTCCCATTTTTCTCCAGACTGGCCGACGTCCGTATAAACGACATTTTTCACCTGAAGATCCACATTATCCGCCATGACTTTTAGAAGCGTCTGGGGAGTTTTTTTGTAAAACGCCATCATCAGAGCCATGAGGATTGACAGGACTGCCAGGGAAGTCAGGCCAATGATTATCCAAGTTTTTCTTTTGAATTTCATCTTCAGGCAGTTTATAACATTCGTGCTCACAGAAGTAAAGGTGAAACACGCGGGGCAATCATTTTAAATACTCAAAAAAATCATACATTTTCGCCACATCACCCCAATGATTCTGGGCTTTCATGATGATTTCACAGACTTCCCGGACCGCACCCTTCCCGCCTTTTTTTTGGGTGACATAGTGAGCCGCACTTTTCGCATCCGCTACGGCATCCTGCACGGCAACTGCAAAACCGACCCGCTTTAAAAGGGGGATATCGACCACATCATCACCCACATAGGCCACCTGTTCAGAACGAAGATTCATCCTGATGAGCAGATTTTCAAAAACTTCAACCTTATTCCAGACAGACTGATAGACTTCTTTAATCCCAAGATCCTGGGCGCGGTGTGACACGACGGCCGACTGTCTGCCGGTAATCAGGACAATGTCAATGCCGTAGCGCATGAGCATTTTCAACCCATGCCCGTCTTTGACGTCAAAGTGCTTGGTCTCACATCCCCGATCATCCATGATAATTCGGCCATCCGTCAAAACACCATCCACGTCGAGAATCAAGGTCTTGATAATTCTAATCTTTTCAAGTAGCGCTGAATCCATGATTTCCGCCATAGAAACCCCTTCTATTCGTTTATGAAACGCCGTTTATTTTCAACGCTTGACCAGCTTATCGATCTTTGAAAGCATCGGAAGGAGATCGATCAGACTGCTGAGGGATAAAGAGTTGGGTCCATCGCAGCGCGCACAATCCGGATCTGGATGCACTTCTAAAAACAAACCATCGATGCCGACCGCAACCGCCGCCTTTGACAGATAGGAGATCATCTTCCGTTGCCCCCCGGAAGACGTCCCTGCACCGCCGGGAAGCTGGACACTGTGTGTCGCATCAAAAATGACTGGGTATCCCATTGCTCTCATCTCCGGAAGAGACCGGAAATCCACCACCAGATTATTATAACCGAAGCTGGTCCCCCGCTCGGTCATCATGACGTTTTCATTTCCTGTTGAGGTCGCCTTCAAAATGATGTTTTTTACATCCCACGGGGCGAGGAACTGCCCTTTTTTTATATTGATCACCCTGGCCTGTCTGGCAATTTCAACCACAAAATCGGTCTGCCGACATAAAAACGCCGGAACCTGCAGAATATCNNACTGAGAATCCGCAATCCCTCCCTGAGCCCCGGACCCCGATAGGAATGGATGGATGTTCGATTTGCCTTGTCAAAGGAGGCTTTGAATATGAAGGGGATTTGCAGGTGATCAGTCAATTCCTTTAAGAAAACGGCAATTTCTACGGTTTTTGCTTCATCTTCAATGACGCAGGGTCCCGCAATGAGCACAAAAGGGGTCCCGCCGCCGATAAAAATGTTATTCAATTGGATCTGATGCATTTTTTTCCTCTTGTCTTTTGACATCATCATAAAACTCCCTATTCCCGATTTTTCTGCTGGAGCATGCGAATCTTCAATTCACGAAATCTTTCCGACGCCTTTTTCGATTCAGCGTTCAATTCGTATGCGGAACGATAAGCATGGAGTGCTTCCGAATACATTTCCTTCTTTTCATACGCTTCTCCCAGATTGACATAGACCATATCATCCTCCGGATCGTACCGTAAGGATAATTTGTAAAATTCAATGGCCTTATCGTTGTTGCCTTTCAGACGATAAGCATAGCCAAGATTTGCATAAACGGGGGCTTTTTTGGGGTCAAGCCGTACCATTTTTTGATAGATTGCAATCGCTTGATCATATTGTTTTTCACGAACATAGTAATCCGACAGGGTGTTGAACACCTCAACGGTAGGATGAATGGCTGCATACTTCTCATAATGGCCCATCGCTTCCTTTGATTTGCCGAGCTTTCTGTAAGTATAGGCAAGATTGTAAAGGATCTGAGGATCCTTATTACCGTATTTTATGGCCTTTTCATAATTTTCAACTGAAAGACTGAATTTTTTCAGTTCTCCGTAGGCAAAACCAAGATTTGCATAAATAGCGGCCTTTCTCTTTGACTTCAAGACGATCTTCTCATAAAGCCGGATGGCCTGTGAATATTGTTTGGCTTTGTATTCCAAATGGGCCAACTGTTCTGTCGCATCGAGATCACCTGGTTTCAGTTCAGCGATCTTCCGATAAATTTTCACTGCTTCCTGTTCCTGTTTATTTTTCTCAAGGGCCGCGGCAAGATTAACGTAAACAACGGGCTCTTTCGGATTCAGATCGATGGCCTTTTTATAATTTTCGATTTCCTCCTTCAAAAGACCTTTCCCTTGATAGGCAAGGCCCAGATTGGCATAGACCGAGGCATTTCGGGGTTGTCTCTTTAGAATTTCCCTGTACTCCTTGATTGCTTCATCGTAATGGCCGGCCTTGAGCAAAACGTCCGCCAACGCAATCATTCCGTAATCGGCATTTGGAACTTTTACCAGAAAATTCCTATACTGGTTTATCGCATCATGGATCTTCCCGTTTTTCTCATAAGCCTCTCCCAGCCTGTAGAGAAGGATGGCATTTTCCGGATTCAGTTTCAGTGCCTCTTTATAATTCGCAATCGCACGATCCCACTGGTTCAGCTTCCCAAAAGCAAAAGCAATATTAGCAAACGCAGCAGCGTCATGTGGATTCATCTTAAGCAGAAGTTTACCTGTTTTGACCACCTGATCATAGTCTTTTTTGTTTAAGTAGGATTTAAGCAATTCAGACATCGCCGCAGCATCATCCGGTTTACGAACGAGAACTTCCTGGTACTGCGTAATCGCTTCCTCGGTTTTACCCTGACGAGAGTAGATAGCCGCCAGCATTTTTCGCACCTGGGTATCCTCGCTATTGACGGCGATGGCTTTCTTGAGATAGTCCACTTGCAGACGCTGATCTTCTGAATTTTTGGCAGATCTGAGCCAATCCTGCGGTGTGATGACCACTTTCATAGGAATCCTGGCCAGGAGGCTGTCCCGATACATCACATTGATGTGATAGCCAGAAATCACGTTTGTCTGTAAATTGCTTTTTTGTGCCACTACAATTTTATCAACTAATTCGATCCCCTTCAGAAGTTTGCGGAAGTCGTTCTTATCGCCGAGCCCTTCAACATCGATCGAAACGCCTCTTTCCAGCAGATCATCCGAAACAATGCTTTTAATGACAAATTCATCTCGATAGGACAGCTCAAAAGTATCTCTTGAGGTCAATGGGTAATCTTTTCCATTTTTCTCCACCAGGATATAATAAAAATGTGGTTTTTGATTCAACACCAGGAACGAAACCGTGTTGATCGCCCTTGTGGCAAAAAATGACAGCTTTTTGGATATCTGAGGAAAAAGATAATAAACACCCNNTTATTTTTTCAGCGCTAAAAGATGGCCATCGCCAATCATGTCAACTCCGCGGATGGTACTTCCTGTGAATGTCCTTCAACCGTTCCCGGGTGACGTGGGTATAAATCTGTGTCGTGGATATGTCGGCATGGCCAAGCATCATCTGCACAGACCTGAGGTCAGCCCCACCTTCCAAAAGATGGGTCGCAAANNGATTTTCCAATCGGGACAATCCGTCCTTTTCCTCCCTTCCCCATGGTCACCAGATAACCCACCTGCCAGCTGATGTCGTTCATTTTCAGGTTAATCAACTCGGAAACACGGATCCCCGCAGCATACATCAGTTCGAGCATGGCCTTGTCTCTCAGACCGGTGTCACGGGTCACTACCGGTTGCTCCAGCAGATGATTCATTTCCTCACGGTTCAACGTATCCGGCAGACGCATCCAGACTTTTGCCAATTCAATATGAATCAGGGGATTCTGGTCGACTTTTCCTTCCCGCAATAGATACTTATAAAATCCCCGGATAGCTGCCAGCCCCCGATTCATTGAGTTTGCAGAGAGGCCATCTTTTTTTCGAGCCGTGAGATAAGCCATGATGACATCGGATGAAGCATCCTGGATTTTTATGCAACCACATTTCTGGATAAAAGTCAGATAGCCGTGCAAGTCACGGCTATAGGCTTCTAACGTGTTGTGTGAGCAACCTTTTTCGACGGAAAGATAGTTTAAATACTGATCCAGCAAGTCGTGCATGTGATATTTTTAACGCAAATGACGCAGGGATGTAAAGCTTTTTTCAAAGAGATAAATTTATTGACATCAATCCGGGCTTATGATAATCGAATCTGCGTTAAATTCAGCTAAGTCACTAGCTTTTTTAAAATATTTTCAGATCATCATGAAGAAANNTCCTAAAGCAACTTTCCTAAAGGAGATCAACGTGACCCTCAATGAGGTAAAAGAGATACTGGATGCCGAAGTTTTATTTGGACGGGATCAGTTGGGGATGGAAGTAAAGACCGCCTTCGGTGCTGATTTGATGAGTGACGTGCTTGCATTTGCCAAGTCAGGAAGCCTCCTGCTCACCGGATTGACGAATCCTCAGGTCATCAGAACATCCGATATCCTTGATATTGCGGCCATTATCATGGTCCGGGGTAAAAAACCAGCGCCGGAAACGATTCGGCTGGCAGAAGAGCTGAATATTCCTATTCTTTCAACAAAATACATCCTTTTTGAAACGGCTGGCCGTTTGTATGAAAAAGGTATAAAGGGTTGTTTAGAAAGGGTGGATAGCAACTTTGCACGTCCATGAAAAACCCATCTATGAAAGCAGCCATACCGTTGAGGGCGGAAATTTTGACGAGGCGGGGAAAGTTGCGAGCCAGATTAAAGCGAATTTAAAAAAGGTGGGGTTGCGCAAAGATGTCATCATGAAGGCAGCCCTGGTCGCGTACGAATCAGAAATCAATATTGTATCTTACGCGAAAAAAGGAATGATTCAGATATCCGTAACCGCTGAAAAGGTCAATATCGAAGCCATCGACGAAGGTCAGGGAATTCCGGACATTAATTTAGCCATGCAGGAAGGATATTCAACAGCAACCTCGAAAATTAGGGAAATGGGGTTTGGTGCGGGAATGGGTTTATGCAATATCAAAAAATTTTCCGACCTCTTTCAGATCACTTCAGAAATCGGTAAGGGAACCCATCTGAAAATGGTCATCAATATCGTCAATGGTTCATAAAGGAAAGCGGGACAGCAAGTGGACCTGGCATCGATTGTTAAAATTTTAAATCTGAAGGTTTATTCAGGTATGGATAAACTCAATAGGTCGATACTCGGGGGATACACGGGCGATCTGCTGAGCGACGTCATGGCAAACAGTCAAGAGGGGGATATCTGGGTCACACGACAGGTCCACCAGAATATCATCGCGGTAGCCAGTCTGAAAGATCACGCCGGAATCATCCTCGTTCATGGTGCCGAGCCAGCGAAGGACACGCTGGATAAGGCGATCAAGGAAAATATACCTCTGATGGTCTCCGAACAGTCCGGTTTTGAGGTCGTGGGACAAATCTATACCTTGATTAAGGGGGGGGGGAACAACGCGGTCACAGGCCATTAAGGACTATGGGAATCCGGGTCTTTTTTTTGATATTTTTTCAGGATACAAATCATGCTCAGGGCGTTTCGCTGTGATCTTCATGTGCATACCTGCCTTTCGCCCTGTGCTGAATTCGATATGTACCCGAGAGCGCTCATTGACAAATGCATAAGCGAAAAATTAGACATGATCGCCATTTGCGATCATAACGCGTCGGAAAATGTGAAATATGTTCTCCAGTTGGCCGAAGGGAAACCCCTAACGGTTCTTCCGGGAATGGAAGTAACCAGCCGTGAAGAAGTTCACCTGCTTGCCCTCTTCGACAGGCTCGACCTTCTGCTGCAGTTCCAGACCGTCGTTTATCACCACCTGCCCGGACAAAATGATGAGAACCTTTTCGGCTGTCAGGTCATCGTCAATGAACGGGATGAAGTCGAAGGAATGAATCAACGGCTTCTCATCGGGGCCACACAAATGTCTTTACAGGAAATCATCGATCAGATTCACGCGTTGGGAGGTCTGGCCATTGCCTGTCATATCGACCGGGACAGTTACAGCGTCATTAGCCAACTGGGTTTTGTAGACGATGGCATTCCTTTTGATGCTCTGGAAATCTCACATTCCACTGGGATTAAACGGGGGCGGCTGCGATTTCCGGAGCTTTCCGCACGACCCTTCATTGAATCCTCTGACGCCCATTTTATCCGCGACATCGGACAGGGATTCACGGAAATCTTTCTCGAAGCAGGAACGATTTCCGAATTGAAGATGGCTTTTGAAAAAATGCGGGGGCGTTATATCCGGGAGTAATTCATGATTGAGCTTTCCCTGCATATCCTGGATATCGCTGAAAATGCAACCAGAGCCGGTGCCCGTCTGATTCATATCAGTCTGAACGAAGACAGCAGAAACGACACATTAACCATGGAAATCCGGGACGACGGCAGCGGCATGAGTGAGGCCGTCCTGAGAAAAGTCCTCGATCCATTTTACACAACGAAAAAAGTACGTCGATTCGGTCTGGGACTCCCCATGCTCTCCCTTGCGGCGGAAAAAGCGGGCGGGCGCTTTACCATCGACTCCCGGGAGGGTGAAGGAACACGAGTTACGGCTGAATTTAAATTAAGCCATCTTGACCGTCAACCCCTGGGAGATATCGCCGGAACAATGGTGACGCTCATTACGGGAAACACAGGAGCGGACTTCGTCTATCATCACCGGCATGACGATCAGGAATACATTCTGGACACAAGAGAAATAAAAAAAGAACTCGAAGGTGTTTTAATCAGCCATGTAGAGGTTTTGAAATTCATCAGAAACGACATCGATGCGGGTTTAAAGGAAATAAACGCTGAGGCGTGAATATCTATTAATATGAAGGAGGATTCGATGAAATTGGAAGATGTTGACCTGTTAAAAGAATTTACCTCAGAGCAAATTGCAAAGCTGGATGAGATCATCAGCAAGCATAGAGGAAAGCCGGGCGGACTGATTCCTGTCCTTGAAGAGGCTCAGGTCTCCCTGGAATATTTGCCGATCGGCATCCAGAAAAGAATCGCCAAGGGTCTGAATCTTCCCCTGAGTCGGGTTTACGGAGTGGTGACGTTTTATTCATTTTTCACCATGACCCCCCGGGGGAAACATACGGTGCGCGTCTGTCTGGGAACAGCCTGCTATGTCCGGGGTGGTAAAGCCATTGCGGAAAAACTAGAAAAAGAATTTGGCATCAAAGAGGGTGAGACAACGCCCGACCGGATGTTCACCTTGGAGACGGTTCGGTGTCTGGGGGCCTGCGGTTTGGGACCGGTCGTTATCATCGATGAAGACGTACACGGCCGGATCAAGCCGGGAAAAGTCCGAGAAATTCTCAGTCAATACAACTAACGATCATCAGGGGAGAGCATTATGGCAAAACTGAAAATAGGAGACTTGAAGAAGATCAAGGAAAAGGTCCACGCGGAAACCGCCCTGCGTGAAGGCGACCGTCGGGCAAAAATCACCGTGCATATGGGAACCTGCGGCATCGCCTCCGGCGCGCGTGAGGTCATGAATGCCCTGATGCAGGCCATCGAAGAGGTGAATGTGACGGATGTGGTCGTAACCACCTCTGGCTGCATGGGTCTCTGCAGCCGGGAGCCGCTGGTCACCGTGGAAATCGTCGGCCAGGAACCGATCAAATACGAATATATGGACGCCAATAAGATGAGGCAGGTCTTTAAAAGGCATGTCCTGGAGGGAGAGATCCAGAACCCCTTCGTGCTGGCCCGGGGCGCTGAAATAACAAAGTAATTGGACGGTGAACACTCCGCGGATTGAGATCCGCGGCTATCAATACACGTCAAGGAGGATTGAATCCAAATGAAAATGTTTCGTTCGCATTTATTGCTCTGTAGCGGAACAGGCTGTCACGCATCAGGCAGCTTGAACGTTAAAAAAGCCCTGGTCGCGGAGCTGTTAAAACGAGGCCTTGCGGAAGAGATCAAAATCGTGGAAACCGGATGCAACGGTTTCTGTGCCATGGGTCCCATCATGGTGGTCTATCCCGAGGGTGTCATCTACATGCAGATTAAAAGCGACGACATCCCTGAACTGGTGGAGGAGCATCTGGTCAAGGGAAGGATTCTGCAACGGCTGCTCTACCGGGAACCGACGACGGAAGAAGTCATTCCCACCATGCAGGATATCCCGTTTTTCGCCCTTCAAGAACTGCGGGTCTTGAGGAATCGGGGATTGATTGATCCCGAAATAATTGAAGAATACATTGCCCGGGACGGCTATGCCGGCATGGCCAGGGCCCTGACTGAAATGACTGCCGAAGATATCGTTAAAGAAGTCCTCGACTCAGGATTAAGGGGCAGAGGCGGCGCCGGCTTCCCAACGGGATTGAAATGGAAATTTGCTGCCCAGTCTCCGGGGGACATTAAATATGTTCTTTGCAATGCCGACGAGGGCGACCCGGGTGCCTTCATGGACCGCAGTGTCCTCGAAGCGGATCCTCATGCCGTTCTTGAAGGTATGGTGATCGCTGCCAAAGCGATCGGTGCCCACCACGGTTATATTTACTGCCGCGCCGAGTATCCTCTGGCCATCCACCGGCTGAATATCGCCATTGCCCAGGCCAAAGATGCCGGACTGCTGGGAGAGGATATCCTGGGGACCGGCTTCAATTTCGATCTGGAAATCTATCAGGGCGCCGGCGCCTTTGTCTGCGGCGAGGAAACGGCATTGATGACGTCCATTGAAGGAAAACGCGGGATGCCGAGACCCCGGCCGCCCTTCCCCGCCATTGCCGGTCTCTGGCAGAAACCCAGTGTACTCAACAATGTGGAAACCCTGGCCAACATCGGCCAGATTATTCTGAAGGGTGCGGCCTGGTATGCCAGCGTCGGCACTGAAAAGAGCAAGGGCACCAAGGTATTCGCATTAACCGGTGATGTCAATAATGTGGGGCTTGTGGAAGTTCCCATGGGAACAACCCTGGGCACCATTGTTCATGATATCGGTGGCGGCATTCCCAAAGGCAAGAAATTCAAGGCAGCCCAGCTCGGAGGACCTTCCGGCGGCTGCATCCCTGTCCAGCATCTCAATGCCCCCGTGGACTATGAAAAAGTGGCTGAACTCGGTGCCATCATGGGGTCCGGCGGTCTGATCGTGATGAATGAAGACAACTGCGCCGTGGATATGGCCCGTTTCTTCATGGATTTCTGCCAGGATGAGTCCTGCGGGAAGTGTACCCCTTGCCGGGAAGGCACCAAAAGAATGCTGGAGATCCTGACCAACATCACACAGGGCAAAGGCAAAGAGGGGGATATCGAACTTCTCGAACAGATGGCCCCCATCATCAAGGATGCGTCGCTCTGCGGTCTCGGACAAACGGCGCCAAATCCGGTGCTCAGCACCCTCCGCTATTTCCGCGACGAATATGAGGAGCACATCCATCAGAAATACTGCCGTTCCGCAGTCTGTGCGGCGCTGTTCAAGTCGCCCTGCCAGAATACCTGCCCCATCGAGATGGATATTCCGGCCTACATTGCCCTGATCCGGGCGGAACGTTTCGAGGACGCCTACAAAGTCTTGCTGAGAACCAATCCCTTCCCCTCCGTCTGCGGCCGCATCTGCACGCGCCTGTGCGAGATCAGCTGTGCGCGCAACAAGGTGGACGACTCGGTGGCTCTGGCGGCCCTGAAGCGGTTCGTGGCCGACACGGTGGGCCCGAGCGCCACGGTAGAGCGCGCGCCGGTCACCCAACAGGAGAAGGTCGCCATCGTCGGCTCCGGCCCCGCCGGNNCACGGCCTGCTGGGTGACGGCTACCAGGCCGTCTTCCTGGCCACCGGCCTGCAGCGCAGCGCGACTGCCGCGCTGCCGGGCGACGAACTCGACGGCGTGCAAAGCGCCGTCGAGTTCCTGCGCGAGCTGAATCTCGGCCGGCCGGTGAGCGTCGGCGAGCGGGTGATCGTGGTGGGGGGCGGCGACGTTGCCCTGGATGCCGCCCGCAGCGCCATCCGCTTGCAGCGCGCGGCCGGCCGGCAGCCGGACGTGACGCTGACCTACCGGCGCACGCAGGTCGAGATGCCGGCCAACGCCAGCGAGCTGCAGGAGGCGCAGGACGAAGGCCTGAAGGTCGAGTTCCTCGCCCTGCCGCTGGAGGTACTGGCGGCGGGCGACGCGGCGGGCGAGGGCCTCATTGCTTC
>PMNM01000125.1 GCA_003161855.1 Syntrophaceae bacterium
GGGCCACGTCAATGGCCGTGTTGCCGCCGCCGATAATGGCCGACACACCCCGGCAGGGAGGCGTCTCACCCTCCCGGAGCTTCCGGAGAAAATCCAGCCCCTCGCTGACCTCTTTCAGGTCTTCGCCGGGCACCTTCATGGACATTCCCCGGCCGTGACCACAGCCGATGAAAACGGCATCATAGTCTTTCTTCATCTTCTCCAGAGCGTCCGGGCTCACCGGTTTTCCCGTATAGATCGTGACGCCCCGGGCTTCAATCTGCTGAATATCATGGCGGAGCGCGTTCAGAGGGAGGCGATACAGGGGAATCCCCCAGCGCAGCACCCCACCCGCTTCCGCCGAGGCCTCAAAAACATGGCAGGCATAGCCCAGCATGGAAAGGAACCACGCCGCCGAGAGTCCCGCCGGACCGGCGCCGATCACGGCAATCTTCTGCTTCTGCGATGATCTTTTCTCCAGATCCGGCTTGATCCCGTACCGGATCGCCGTATCCGCAAGAAACCGCTCGAGGCTGTGAATGGCCACGGCCGTATCGAACTCCCGCCGGTTGCACTGGCCTTCACAGGGATGAAAGCAGACGCGCCCGCAGACGGATGGAAAGGGATTTTCCCGGAGGATCGTTTCCCAGGCCTCCTTGAAAAGCCCCTGGGTGGCCAGCATCTCGATCCGGGCAATATCTTCCCCCGCCGGACAGGTGGCGCTGCATGGCGAGGTCTTCTCATCATACCGGGGGCGCAGAAACCGCCACGATCCCGTCTTATTGCTCTCCGTGGTGAGATAAGTACGGGGCATGAATAAAGGATTGGGATTCTTTGCTTCGTTCATTTTAGATTCCCTGATGTTTTATCCGATCCGGCCCATCAGACAGACCGCTTCGAACGCCTCGTGGGCCGCCTCGATATTTCTCTCTGCCTCGACCTGGATGTCTTCACGGATNNCCGGTGATTTATGGCAATCCGGTTGGCATCCACATGGGCCAGTTGAAAGCCGGCAAAGGGTTTCAGATCGTCAGGTGTCGATGGACTGTTGATCAGGATCCATCCATCGGGCTTGAGGCCTCGGGTGACGTTGATGTTGTTCAGGAGGGTTTGATCCTGAACAGCCACATGATCCGGCGTGGTGACGTTGGTCCTGAGCAGGATTTTCTTCTTGTCCAGACGGACGTAGGCTTCGACCGGCGCACCGCGCCGTTCCACCCCGAAAAAGGGGAAGCTCTGCACCTGATAGCCCGCCTGGAAAAAGGCCTTGGCCAGCAGGATAGTGGCCACCACCGTCCCCTGACCGCCCCGTCCGTGAAAACGGATTTCAATCATCGCGTACCCCTTTTCAGGTCTTGCTCCAAACGACCACGACGGCCCTTGCCGGCGCATCGGTCAGAGAACGAAAGCTGTGATTCAGGGCAGAATCAAAATAAAGCGCATCCCCGGCAGAAAGGGTTTCCACCCGGTCATTGGTGCGAAATTCGAGCTTTCCGTCCAGGAGAAACACAAATTCCTCTCCCTCATGGCTGGTGAAGACCATGTCGGTTTTCTCCATGGGGACAAAATCAACCAGAAGCGGCTCCATATGCTTGCCGGGCATCCTGGCTTCGAGGGATTCGTAGATGTAATCGACTTCGCCTTCCCGGTGATGAGGCCGGCGCTTGACCTGGACCCGCTCGCCCGTCCGGGTGACGGAAATCTGCTCCGCAGGCGCCTCATCTCTGAAGAAATAGGCCATGCCCACATTGAGCCCCTTGGCCAGTTTGAGCAGGGTGGCCACGGGCGGCATGACCTCATCCGCCTCGATTTCAGTCAGTATCGCTTTGGAAAGTCCGGTCTTTGCGGCCAGATCCTGCAGGGTAAAAAAGTTTTTTTCACGGAGATATTTGATCTTGCCGCCGATTTTCAGCTCCTCAACGGCAAAACTGGTTTGTTCGCCCTGTGGCATCTTGTCACCTCCACCGAAACGGGTTAGATCGGATTAAAAAAAGTATCCACAACTGACAGACCTTGCATCCTGTAAGTTACTGATATGATGCACCCGTAAAATCCCGATGTCAAGAAAAATGCGCTTCAAACATTTCAAGAAACATCATGCAAAAACATAATTGACTTGATCATCGGGGTGGTTGTATTGTGATCCCAAGATGTTCCGGCCAGTATGTTACAAAGGGCTGGTGCTGCGACGAGGCCAAATTTCACAAAGCCACATGGTGCGGGTACGTAAATCACAAAAAGTTCTAAAACAAGGAGAAAGTTTATGCAATTCACTTTCGCACACAATAATTTCAATGTACTCAATTTGGAGAAAAGNNCACCTGGCTTTCACGGTTGATGATTTTGCGGGCGCCCATGCCCTCCATGAAAAGATGGGCTGCATCTGCTACGAAAACAAGGATATGGGAATCTACTTTATCAACGATCCGGATGACTACTGGATCGAGATCCTACCCAAAAAAAGATGATCCGTTTTTCGGAGCCGCAAGGGATTGACAGGAGAGATGAAATGGGATCAATGGATAAAGAACATAAAATGAGAAATCCATATAAGTTCCTCCCCCTTGCCGTGATGATCATTATCTCCATGGGCTTTTTTATCGGATGCGGAATGGAAGAAATCTACAGTAAATGGTGTGACCATGTCGTGACGATTGGCGGTATCGACGGCGGCGCCGAATGGGAAAATGCCCGGCATGCCATGGACGACGGGAACATCACAGTCGGTTTACTGAACGATGAAAAAACATTATTTTTACGTTTATCAACCCGTAACCAGGCCATTCAAAGACAAATATTGGCAGCGGGATTGACCGTATGGTTCGATGGTGAAGGCGGCAAGAAAAAAATATATGGTATTCATTTCCCCGCCAGCGGGCAAGGATCGGGCAGATCGCCGATGATCAAAGGAGATCGTGATCAGCGGGATGATCCGGATGAGATGTCAGGCAAGTTACGTGAAGTCGCGCAAGGAGAGCTTAAAATCACCGGTCCCGAACAAAATGAGCACAGCTATATCGCCGCGGAAGATTCCACCCGGTATGGACTGCAATACAGCCTCGGATACACAAAAGGCGATCTTGTGTATGAACTGGGAATTCCGCTGACAAGAAATAATTCTACGCCTTACGGTATCGCAGTACGTAAGGCGAGCATCATCGGCATCGGTCTTGAAACCGGAAAAATTGAACGATCGCAGGAAACGACGGGCGGTGGTCGAAGCGGTAAGCGTGGGAGCCACCGGGGCGCCGATCAAGGCGGCGCGTCCGGAGGCCAGAAGGACGGTCGCGGCGGTATGGCCGGTTCGCAAGAGCCAATGAAACCGATCGACCAATGGTTGAAGGTTCATTTGGCGGTAAAGCCATAAGACCGATTGTTTTGTAAATAATTATATGTCAAAGGGTATACTCATGAATGGAAATAACCGATCAGACATTAAACTTGGCGTGCATGTGAAGGTCGTCCGGAAGCAGGATCAGCTCAGCGGC
>PMNM01000137.1 GCA_003161855.1 Syntrophaceae bacterium
CGGGTGGATGAAATCATCCGCTGTGTGGCCTGCAATCAGGGCTGTTTCGACGGCCTCTTTTCCGGAACCGGTGTGACCTGTGTACTCAATCCACGCACCGGCCGGGAAGGGGAAATTCAGATACAAAAAGCTGAAGTCAGCAAAAAGATATTTGTCGCCGGCGGCGGTCCGGCGGGAATGGCTTTCGCTTTAACGGCAGCAGGCCGGGGCCATGATGTGACGCTCTTTGAAAAGGAAGATCGCCTCGGCGGGCAGATTCATCTTGCGGCAGCCGTTCCGGGGAAAAAAGAATTTCAAAACATTGCCAGGAGCCTTGAAAACAGGCTGCGCCGGGCTGGTGTCACGGTCAGGCGGAAGGCAAAGCTGACAGCCGCGAAAATCAAAAGGTCGGCGCCGGATGTGGTGGTCGTTGCGACAGGGGCCGAACCTGTCGAGATCACAGTGCCCGGCATGGACAAACCTCAGGTGGTGAATGCCTGGGATATTTTGAAAGGACAGGTTCCTGAAGTCGGACAGTGCGTCGTGATCGTGGGGGGGAATGCGGTCGGTTGTGAGACGGCAGAATATATTGTCTCGGAAGGCAGGCCGGATCCGGAGGTTTTCACCTTTCTTGCGTATCATGGGGCGGAAAATTCCGGGCAGATGCAGGCGCTGCTCTATGGAAACCGGCGGAAAATCACCGTTATCGATATAATGGAGCGCCTGGCGGACAATGCCGGGCGGTCCTCCCGGTGGGTTCTGATGAAGAATCTCCGCCTCGCCGGCGTGGAATTGCGCCCCGGGACAAAGCTCGTCGAGATCACCGATGACGCAGTGATTGTAGAAACCGCTCAGGGAAGAGAATCCGTTATCGCCGACACGGTCATCATGGCTGTCGGTTCTAAATCCCTTAATCACCTTGCCGGAGAGGCCGGGATAGCGGGTGTGGAAACCGTCGTTATTGGAGATGCGAAATCACCCAGGAAGATAGCCGAGGCCATTCGGGAAGGATTTGAAGAGGCTTTAAAAATATAAATTCATTGCGATAATAAACAGGGTAATATCGAATGGGTAAAACCAAGTGTGTGAGGTGAATGTATGGTAAAAGAACAGACAGGCATTAAAGGGGAGACAGACAGAAGAATCATCGATAGGAAATTGCTGCTCTGCCAGATTACGGACAAGGAGTTGAAGAAATACCTGACGAAGCTGCCCGATTTATCTGCGAATGCTGAGCAAGTCATCATTGAGATGGAACAGAGACCGTCGCGTCCGGCAAAGTAAATCCTGATGCTGATTGACTCTCATGCCCACCTCGAAATGCGGGAGTTTGACGAGGACCGCGATGACGTCATTCGCCGGGCGAAGGAGGCGGGCGTTGACACCATCGTGACGGTCGGGACGAATCTCCGGGATTGCCGGAAGGCGATTGCAATAGCCGGTCAGCACGAAACGGTGTATGCCGCCATCGGTATCCATCCGCACGATGTCAAAGGCATCGACGAGAAGACCTACAGTCTCATCAGGAAACTGGCCGGTCAGCCGAAGGTGGTGGCCTATGGAGAAATCGGCCTGGATTTTTTCCGGAACCGTTCACCCCGGGACGTCCAGATCCGGCGTTTTGGAGAACAGCTCGAACTGGCCGCCGAATTCGGTCTGCCCGTTATCATCCATGACCGGGAGGCCCATGCGGAAACCCTGGAAATACTGATGGGCTGGAAGGGAAAAAAAGGCGGCATCATCCACTGTTTTTCCGGTGATGCCGCGATGGCCGGAAAATGTCTCGATATGGGATTTTACATCTCGATCCCGGGGCCGGTCACCTATCCGAAATCAGAAAAACTTCTGGAAGTGGTCCGGCAGGTTCCCCTGGACCGTCTTCTGGTGGAAACCGATGCGCCCTATCTGACACCCCATCCCTACCGTGGCAAGCGCAACGAACCGGCCTATGTGGTTTACACGGCAAAAAAAATAGCTGAGATTAAAGGATTATCTCTTGAGGAGGTTGGAGAGGCAACGTCACGGAACACAAAGGCCGTTTTCGGTATTGTATAAACTTAAGGAAAAACAGACTTCCATGCCACATTTCATATGATAATAATCAAACAAAACTGTCCAGAGTGAAATATTTATGCCCACAGAGAAAACGAAAACGACGAGTATCATCCTGTTTTGCGCCAGCCGCATCCCTCTTGTTGTCCGCAAATTTTTCTTTCAGTCCCTCTTTACGCTCTTCTACCATATGGCGGCGAAGCATCGGCTCATTGCCCTGCACAACCTCCGGCACGCCTTTCCGGAGAAGGACATGAAGGAACTGATCAAGATCGCCAAGGGGGTCTACCGCAATATTGCCATCACGGCGGCGGAATTCTTTAGCATGCCGTCCATTACCCGGGAGAACCTCCACGAATGGGTGGAACTGGAAGGACTGGAGCACTATGAGGAGGGGATCGCCCAAGGCAAGGGGCTTCTCTCCATTGCTGCCCATTTTGGCAACTGGGAATTGATGCCTGTCACCACCCCCCTGTTTCTCAAACCCCTTCATATCATCTACCGGCCCCTGGACAGCCCTGCCCTCGAGAACATGACCAAATATG
>PMNM01000041.1 GCA_003161855.1 Syntrophaceae bacterium
TATTCGCTCTTGAGGCGCGCCATGATGACGTCAAACTGGAGCATCCCGACGGCCCCCAGGATAAAATCGCTGTTGATCAGGGGGCGAAGGACCTGGATGGCCCCTTCTTCGGCCAGTTGGCTCAGGCCCTTCTGCAATGATTTGGTCTTCATCGGATCCTTCAGACGGACCCGGCAGAAATGCTCCGGGGCGAAACTGGGGATACCGGTGAACTGCAGCGGCTCCACGTCCGTGAAGGTATCGCCGATCTTGATCGTACCGTGGTTATGAATGCCGATGATGTCGCCCGGGTAGGCCTCGTCCACATGGAAACGGTCCTGGGCCATGAAAATGGTGGCGTTGGCCAGGGTGATGTCCTTGCCGATGCGGTGATGGCGCACTTTCATGCCGCGGGTGAACCCCCCGGAACAGATGCGGACGAATGCGATGCGGTCCCGGTGGGCCGGATCCATATTGGCCTGAATCTTAAAGGCAAAGCTGGAAAAGGCGGCCTCGGAGGGCTTCACCTCCCGGGTGACGGTCATCCGGGGGCCGGGCGGCGGCGCCAGTTCCACGAAGGCGTCGAGGAGTTCGCGGACGCCGAAGTTGTTGATGGCGCTGCCAAAAAAGACAGGCGTCTGACTGGCCTTGAGGAATTCGCGATGATCGAAAGGATCGGCGGCGCCCTCCATCAGTTCGATGTCCGCCCGCAGCTCCCTGGCCTGACTTCCCAGAAGGGTGTCCAGCTTCGTGTCGCCGAGGTCGGCGATGACGATGCCNNGGCGTGCATTCGATCTGGAGCGTGTCTTCAATATCGGCCAGAGGAGATCGAGGGGAGGCTTTCCGTCGCGGTCCAGCTTGTTGATGAAGGTGATGACGGGCGTATTGCGCATGCGGCAGACCTCCATGAGCTTCTTCGTCTGAGGCTCAACACCCTTGCCGCTGTCGATGACCATCAGGGCGCTATCCACCGCCGTCAGGACCCGGTAGGTGTCTTCGGAAAAATCCTGATGGCCCGGCGTATCCAGGAGATTGATCTCATAATCCCGATAGGTGAAATTCATCACGGAGGTAGAGACGGAGATGCCCCGTTCCTTTTCGATCGCCATCCAGTCGCTGGCCGCGTAACGCCCCGCCTTGCGGGCCTTGACCGCCCCGGCCATCTGGATGGCCCCGCCAAAGAGCAGGAGTTTTTCCGTCAGGGTNNTTGTCAACCCCTATTTTCCCCGGCTTCTCTTAGCGAGACCCCGCGATGACCTTCCTGCATGGAATAACTGCTGCGCCGTTGCGACATGGATCTTGCGGGAAATACCTTGCCAGACCTTGTGTAGTGGCAAGCTCGACCACTCGCTTCTGATAAATCATATCTTCCTGTAAGTGTCAAAATCAAGCTTCCATAGCAAGTCGAAGGTTTCGAATGGTAATCCTTAAAATGAGTGGAATTGAGAATCTCTAGTAAATGAGTTGGGATGTTATATGGATCGGCATAACATCCCAAGCGAAAAAACCGGAAATAGATTGATTATTGTTTAATTATTGTTTTATATTTAGTCATTACACTTGAAAATGCAGTTTTTGATGAGGGGTGTCATGCCGACAACGGTGTCGGCGTTTGCAATATTAACACCGATCCATATAAACAATGTTAGAACACAATGAAGACAATTAAAATCAGATTAATATCGCTTCTTTTATTGGTTGCCGGCATTATAGCATTCATAATCTACGCATTGACCCCGCCTAAGGGTGATAGATACTATTTACCTGAAAAATATGCCGGTTGGATTTGCGAAAGCTATAACGTTGATGGCGCTCCGCCGCTTGCTGTAGAGGATGGTTTTCTTGTTCATAAAATACCTGATAACGGTATTTTGGCAACATCGTCGGCCCCGCGCTTATCTCCTAAAGCTGACGAGTACTTCTACTACAATGAAAAAGGGATGAGAAAGGCTAAAGAACTGCAACACGGAGGCGGCTACTCAACAGAAATCCAAGGTCAAAGGGAGCACCATTTTTATTTTTGGATTAGTAGCGGTGCACTTGATTCCGACTATGAAAATTACGTAAAGAACAGAGATGTAAAATCCGAACCTGAATGCGGCCCATGGAAAAAACACTGAGAGACAGTTCTAACACGCCAATCAAGGCGACGGGGAATAACGCTTTTTCGTTTTCATTCAAGCGCGCTTGCCCCCACGCCTTATTTTTTCGTTACTTGCTTTCAAATAGTAATTCTCAACATTTCATTAAATCTTGTATGCTTGACTCGTAGGTAACGTCAATAACCGGCACATTTCATTTTTCCCTTGATCATGCTCGCTCATTTCAGCTCAGAAGCAACCCAACATAAAATTTTGATTCCAGTTGTCAATAGGCATTGAAAATTGACCCAGTATCGGCGTCCAAAACTGACCCACCCCTGAGTAAAAAATATATGTTTATGAAGACCTGTGTTTCATCCTCCAGCTTTCATTCCCGGTTTCTATGATTTCACAATGATGAGTAAGGCGATCCAGCATTGCGGTAGTCATTTTGGCATCACCAAACACTTGAGGCCATTCACCAAAGGTTAAGTTTGTTGTCAT
>PMNM01000085.1 GCA_003161855.1 Syntrophaceae bacterium
CCCGCTTTTTCGAGATAGGCGGCAGCCAGGGTTTCTCCCTGCTTTCCTGTTTTGATCCGCCGCATGTCCTTCATGGTTTATCCCACCCTTTTCCAAATTGCTTACATTATGAAAAATGCGTTTAAAAGCGGCAAATCATTTTTCATGATACAAACTTCCGTTACAGACTACAATAGCCGCCCCTGGGCATCATTCGANNTCTTTCAACCTGAATGAGCGTCGGTGAATCTTGCAGTGTCCGCATGTCCGGATCGCTTGACGATGTTCGCGTGTTCCGTAACCTTTATTTTTCAAAAAATTATACTGGGGAAACTGACGGTGGTAGATTTCCATGATCCTGTCCCGTGACACTTTGGCAATGATGGACGCGGCAGCAATGGAAAGACTTCGTGAGTCGCCTTTGATAATGGTTTCCTGGGGAATGATGAGGGGAATCTTGTGGCGTCCGTCNNTCATCAATGACATAGGCTTCGATCACACCGATTCCGATCGCGAGGGCTTCTGCCTTGATGAGCTCATATAATCTTTCCCTCTTTTGAGGGGAAAGTTGTTTTGAATCGTTTATTTCACTATTTTCATAATCCGGGTGGAAAACAACGGCGGCAGCTACGACCGGCCCTGCCAGGGGCCCTCTGCCCGCCTCATCAACGCCCGCGATGCACTGATAGCCACTTTGACGGGCCTGCCGTTCAAAACGGTTCGTTGGAAAGTGTTTTATATTCTTCCCTTTTCCCGGATTCTTGCCTTCTTGCCTCTCAAGCCTCTCAGGTAATACAGGCGGGAACGCCGCACCCGGCCCCTCGTCACCACTTCTATACTGTCAATGACCGGTGAGTGCAGCGGAAATGTTCTTTCTACACCGACACCATAAGACACCTTCCTGACCGTAAAGCTGGAACGGCAGTCTCCTCTTTTTTTCCGGATGACCACACCTTCGAAGGCCTGTATTCGCTGTTTCTGACCTTCAATAATTCTCACATTCACCCGTACCGTATCGCCCGACTGAAAATCGGGNNATATCGGACCTCATCTGTTCTTTTTCAATCATTTCAACTACATTCATATAACATTACTCCCCGTTCTACCCGTTTTTTTATCTATAAAATACGCTAACTTCGCATAAATCATTTCGGTTATTTATTCTTATTCCTTGTTTTTTTCCGCCTTCAACGCCGCCAGGATCTTCCGGTCTCCCTCCGTCAAGTTCATCCTTTCCAGCAAATCCGGTCTTCTAAACTGCGTCCGTCTCAGCGATTCCTTTCGCCGCCATTGGTCGATTTCCCGGTGATTGCCCGACAACAGAACATCCGGCACCCGCCAGCCTCTGTACTCGGCAGGCCGTGTGTAATGCGGATACTCCAGCAGACCGGTGGCATAGGAATCAAGCGAAGCCGATTCCACATTGCCCAATACCCCCGGCACCAGCCGGGCAATGGCATCGACGACTACCATGGCCGGCAATTCACCACCCGTCAGGACGTAATCCCCGATGGAAATTTCGCGGTCCACCAGATAAGTCCTGACCCGTTCATCCACTCCTTCATAATGCCCACAGATCAGCACGATACGTGAGCGAGCGGCCAGTTCGCCCGCTGTCTTCTGGTTGAAAGTTTCCCCCTGCGGGGTTAAAAGAACAATCAGGACGTCATTTCTATCCGTGATGATGGCGTCCAAGGCCCGGTCGATGGGCTCCACTTTCATGACCATACCGCCCCCGCCACCAAAGGGCGCATCGTCCGTCATCCGGTGCCTGTCTTCCGCATAAAGGCGGATGTCATGCACCTGGATGTCAATCAGGGTATGGTCACGGGCTTTTTTCAGAAGGCTGCAGTCAAATGGCGAAACAAACATCCCGGGAAAGACGGTAAGAATATCAAACCGGATCATGCCTTTTTACAACCCTTCCAGCAGTCTGACCACCATGATCCCCTTCTTGAGATCGATCTCCCGGATCACATCCCCGATCGCCGGTAGAAGAATTTCTCGATGTTCGCTCTTGCAGACGTAAACATCGTTACTTCCCGTGGGAAAAATTGTTTCGATCCTGCCCAGAGCGTCGCCCGTCTCTGTGATGACCTGAAGCCCGATCAGATCATGCCAGTAATATTCCCCCTCCGGCAGTTTCTTTAATCGATCAGCCGGAATGAAAACCCGGCCGCCGACCAGCTTTACAGCGGCATCCACATCCTGGATGCCTTCCAGTTCAAAGAAAAATGTGTTCTTCTTTGTTTGAATCTTCTTTACTCTGAAAGAGGCTGCCGGCTGCCCGGCTTTCTGGATAAAAACTTCATCCATTTGGTGAAGAATATCTCCTGAATCCAGATAGGACACGGCCTTCATCTGGCCTCTGAGACCCTGGGGTTTCACAACTTCCCCAATTTCCAGGAGATCATTCATTTCGCTTTGTTTATTCTATAATCTCCAGCACTGTCCTTTTACGAATCTTTGTTGAGGCCGCGCTCAGAATGGTCCTCATGGCCTTCGCCGTCCTTCCCTGTTTGCCGATAACCTTACCCAGATCTTCCTTAGCTACTCTCAATTCGATCACAGAGGTCTGCTCACCGGTCACTTCGGACACTTCAACTTGATCAGGAAAATCCACTAACGCTTGCGCCATAAATTTGATCAACTCTTTCATCGTCACAACCTCCAGGGATTTCTCGTCATTCAACCTTACCATCGATCTTGAGATTGCTTTACATTGTTCGCAATGACCTTTGCCGAAAGGATTATGCCCGGGCAGAGATGCCCTTTTTCGCAAGCAGTTGAGATACGGTCAAAGTCGGCTTGGCACCTTTAGCAAGCCAGCTCTTTAATAGATCCTCTTTCACAAAGATCTCAGGCGGATCTTTTCTCGGATCATAATTTCCCAGTATCTCCAGGAACTTCCCGTCCCGCGGAGATGACGTATCTGCAGCAACAATCCTGTAAAAAGGTTTGCCCTTCGCACCCATCCTCGTCAATCTGATTTTTACCGCCATCCTGTTTTGAATAACCTCCTGAAATTATAGTAGGATCCTGTTAATTTACCTATGAACGTTCAATTTATCATATTTTTTCAACGATTAAAAGGAAAATTTCCTCTTCTCAAGGCTTTCATTCCCTCTTTCGAGGTCATTTTCTTCATGATTTTTCTCATTTCCATATAGTTCTTCAGCAGGCGGTTGACATCCTGAACCGTGGTACCGCTGCCCAGGGCGATCCTTTTACGCCGTTGCCCGTCAATGATCAGGTAATTCAGCCGTTCCTTGTTCGTCATGGAATCAATCATTGCGGAAATTCTGACCAGTTCCTGCTCATCCGGCACCACCCCCTTGAGAGCCTTGACTTTACCTAATCCGGGNNCCGGGAATCATGCCGATAATATCCTGCAGGGAACCCATTTTCCGGATCTGTTTGAGTTGATTCCGGAAATCCTCCAGTGTAAATTCATTTTTCCGGAACTTTTTCTCAAGCTCACGGGCCTCTTTTTCATCAACGGTTGCCTGCGCCTTTTCCACAAGGCTCAGGACGTCTCCCATGCCGAGGATCCGTGAGGTCATCCGCTCGGGATGAAAAACCTCCAGCGCGTCGATTTTCTCACCCACGCCGACAAATTTGATCGGCTTTCCCATGACCGCCTTCAGGGACAGGGCGGCACCGCCACGGGCATCACCGTCCATCTTCGTCATAATCACTCCGTCAATGCCCAGCTGCTCATTGAATTTAGCCGCCACGTTCACGGCATCCTGCCCTGTCATGGCATCGGCGACAAACAGAATTTCGGAGGGATGGATCCTATCTTTGATCTGCTGGAGCTCCGCCATCATTTCGCTGTCAATATGCAGGCGCCCCGCTGTATCCACAATGATGACCTCGTACCCGTTGCGTCTTGCCTCTTCGACGGCTTGAACACAGATCGTAACGGGATCATTCAATCCTTTGGAGTCGAAAATCCCGGCATCGATTTTCTGACCGAGAACACGTAACTGTTCAATCGCCGCAGGCCGGTAGACATCCGCAGAAACCAGATAAACTTTTTTGTTCTGACCGGCCACCAGACGGGCCAGTTTGACGGCCGTTGTTNNACCTGCTGGCCCGGCGTGATGCTCTCCAGCACCTCCTGTCCCACGGCACGGACACGCACGTCTTCGATGAAGTCCTTGACAACCTTGAAATTCACATCGGCCTCGAGCAGGGCCATACGGATTTCCCTGAGCGCCCCCTGGATATTCTCCTCATCCAGACGACCCCTGCCCTTCAGCCGTTTAAAAATACCATCCAGTTTTTCCGTTAAATTTTCGAACATAGTTGATGAGATAATCGCTTTGAAAAAATTATTGAATATTTCCTCTTCTTTTATGGATTCTTTTTGCTTTCCGCCGACCGGATGACACAATGAACGCCTTTAATTCTTTTAGACACTTTATCGACTGCTTTCTGGGCATCCTGTTTGCTCTGAAAACCACCCATGACCACACGGAACCACTTCCCTTTGTCCGGCAGTTCCATCACTTCGATCCTGGAAGCATACCCCAGAGATTTTAATTTTCCGATGAGGTCATCCGCCTTGCTTTTTTTCTGATAAGAGACCACCTGAATCAGAAACTTATCCTTAGCGACAGGCGCTTCCTTTTTCTGCACCGCTGCCGGCGGAGGCGCCGGCGGTAATGCGGCCGGTTTTTGCTGATTCGCCGCTGCGGCCTTTTCTGCCGGCATTTTCAGGTTTGCAGCCGGTGCAACCGGCAGCGATGGTTCCCTGAGTCTCTCGGCTTCTGTCTTTTTCTCTTTAGGGGTTTCCACGATCAGCCCCCTGGCATCCCCCTTCTTTTTGGCCAGTGTGTCGTAGAAGGTCAGATTCATATCTTTATCGGATTCAGCGGTCTCCTGTTTTTTTTCTTCCTTCGGGCTGACCATAGGTTCCGTACTGCCTGACGGCCAGCCCATCCGACCTCTGATCGTATCCGGAATAAAACGGGCAATTTTATCGGGGTAGGTATCGATATTTTTGCCCACATTGACGCCAAACAGAAAAACAGCAAACAGCAGCGCAGACATGCCCAAAATAAACAGGGCCAATCCCAGCTTGCCCATTCTTAATTCGAATCTGTGGGTATTCTTGGCTGCCATGAAAGCCTTTGATGTTTCCTTTTTTTCCCTACATGTGATCTGGCGTCGATACCCCTAATAATTTCAGCGCATTTTGTAAAACAATTTGAACGGATTCAACGAGAAAGAGCCTCGCCCCGCTCATGCCCTCATCTTCGGAAAGGACTTTGTATTTGTTATAATAACTGTGAAGCAGGGCAGCGACATCGCTCAGATAAAAGGTCAGACGATGGGGCTCGAGAGATTTTGCCGCACCCTCAACAACTTCCGGGAAACGGGTGATGGCTTTAATCAGATCCACCTCTTCGGAAAGTTTCAACAGATGCAGTTTTGCATCGTCATACCCGGGGATCTGATATCCTTTATCAGCAGCCATCCGCAGAATACTGCAGATCCGTGCATGGGCATACTGCACGTAATACACCGGATTCTCATTGGATTGTTTTTTCGCCAGTTCCAGATCAAAATCCAGGTGGCTGTCGGAACGCCGCATCAGGAAATTATACCGGGCCGCATCCCGGCCGACTTCATTCACAACTTCTTTCAGCGTCACAAACTCTCCCGCCCGGGTAGACATGGCCACCGGTTTGCCATCCCGCAACAGATTGACCAGCTGAACCAGAACAATTTTCAGGGATTCCTTATCGTAGCCCAGAGCCTGAATTCCCGCATACAGCCGGGAGATATAGCCGTGATGGTCGGCACCCCAGACATCGATCACCCTGTCAAANNAACCAGAGGGTTTCCCCTTCCCGGTAGATGAACTCTTTCGCCTGAAGCGCGGACAGGAGTTTGCCCACCCCGTCATCTTTATACAGTTCCCGCTCGCTGAAATAGACATCGAACACAACGCCGAAGTTCCTCAGATCCTCCTTGATCTCCTCCAGGATCGCTCCGGCAGCATAGTCGGTAAACAGGGGAATGACTTCTTCCTGGCTTTTTGCAGCCCAGGTCTGGCCGTTTTTTAATACCATCTGACCGGCCAGATCCTTCAGGTAGTCCCCCCGGTAACAGCCTTCTGGAAATTCGATCGGCTGCCCCAGTTGTTCCAGATAACGAAACCATAGTGATTTTCCAAGGTTATACATCTGGTTGCCTGCGTCGTTGATGTAGTACTCCCGGGAGACGGCGTATCCCGACGCCGCCAAGATATTGGCGATCACGTCACCTACAACAGCTCCCCGGGCGTGACCGATATGAAGCGGTCCGGTCGGGTTGGCACTGACAAACTCAACCTGAACCCGCCTGCCCTGCCCTGTATGCTGCGTTCCATATCGCTCTTTCAGCCGGTGAACGGCTTCCAGCAGGGTGACCCATATCCCCTCCCGGATGAAGAAGTTCATAAATCCGGGACCGGCGATTTCGATTTTCTCCAGAATCCGGTCCGGGTCGCTGATCTCCTTGGAGAGCATATCGGCAATCAGACGGGGACTCTTTTTCGCGCGGGAAGCCAGGATCATGGCGACATTCGAGGCGTAATCACCGTGAGCCGGTTCTTTCGTCAACTCTACCTCGATGAAGGGTAGCCCGTCCACCGCCAGCAATCCCTTCTGCCGGCAGGATGCCAGTGCATTTTCAAGCAATGCGATGATTCTGCTTTTCATATCCATAATAAAAAAAATGACAAGTGATGATGAATGAACATGATCACTTGTCACACTTTTTCATGATTCTGGTCAAGGATTATCCGCTTTGTTCTTTCCGGAGCACCTCGTCGATATCCAGATCCTTAATCATCAGATCCCGCGAATAATCAGGGCAATGAACCTGGCCCGTCGCATCGGTTGAGACGCTGAACTTCTTCTGGCAGTTGGCCCGCCATGCACAAATCGCACAGTATTTTCTGCCGGATCCCATAAGTTAACCCCCTACATTGAAGCGCCCACGGCTGTTGGGTATCCTATATCTTCAGACCCTGTCGAAGTCAAGCCATTTTGTTTACTGCAGCCTCAGATCGCGCCAGAAGAGCATATTCGTTTTATTGGCCAGCGTCGGCGGGTTGAAGTTTACCCGGACCGTACCCGCATTCTGCCCTCCTCCCCCGCTTTGGGTTATATAGAGATCCACGCCAACACCGCCCCCCGGCCTCATCGAAACGATCGGCGCGGACGCGATACCATAGCTGACAAACATCGATCGCACCAAGGTGCCCGAGTTCGTTGGATCCAGCATACCGCCGCAGGTGAGGTAGTTAATGGCGTATATGTTGGAGTATCCGGAGACATCACATGGATTCGTACTTGAGGAGGGAACGTAGGTGGTAAAATATACGATACCCCCGAAGACCGTGATGTCGCTGATCGCCTTTTCGTCTCCGCTGAAGCTGATATACCATCCATCTTTGCTGGCGTTGTCGCATGCCTGGCTGGGGTTCGTTACATCCTGTAAATCGCCGTTATTGTAGGTTGTAGTCCGGTCATTATCCTTGAGGCCGATGATTTTTCCAGCCGTGTTGCCTGAGTGATTGGTCGGATCGGACTTGTCACCGGTTGCCCAGAAAATCCATAAATTACCCGCCTTATCCTTGGTGACGGAGGGATAATTATACAATGGTGCCGCCCATGGCCCGCCTGAGGGTGCATTCAGCAGTTTTCCTCCTGTCCACATCGACGTCGCGCAACTACCGGCATCAATGTCGGTCTTCGCGCAGAATTTAAACCGCCACATGTTGCCGCCCATATCCCCGATATAGGCGGTGTCTATATAACCGTCACTGTCGTAATCGACAATGCCCGGATGCGCCGGAAAACTGAATTGCATGCTTGAATCATTGCTATTGGTATAACTCCAGAGCACACTGCCGTCTGCCAGATCGATTACATAAAATCCCTTCCCCTTCTTCTTCTCAGCCGTGTCACAACCGCCCCCGCCGTTACAATCGGCAGAACCGTAGCCGCCTCCGACAAAAGCAACCCACTTATCCGTGCCGCTGTTGTCGGTCCTGACCTTTCCGACGGTCATTCTGCTCCAGGGCTCTCCCAGATAAGGGGCATTGGCGGCGGTCGGCTTGATCACGGGGTAGGTCCAGCCCGTTGAAGTGACGGAAGACGAAATGACGGCAGGATTGGCGGTATCCGTCAAATTGAAGGCCCAGTATCCGCAATAATAGGGGTTCGTCGTTGCATAGGTTGAACTGAAACCTGAATCACAGGAGGGGGATGAGCTCCATCGCTCCGCCTGGCCGCCTCTCCCTTCTCCAATNNACAGAGATTTGACCATCCAGAAGGTAATGGTGGGTGGTCGTCGTAAGGAACGCGTTTAACTCAGGTAACAGGTTGGTCGGGAGAATGCTCCACAGCTCGTAGGCGTCCGAGGACCGGAAAGCATGAAGCTGCCCATCATTTGCGCCGACGACAACGACAGCCGGGCGGTTGGACACCGTGGAGGAAGAACGGAAACCGGCAAATCCCGGGGCATCGTAATAAGGAGAGGGTTGGCCGATGTGGATGGGATTGGAATGAAAGACGTCGCCCAGCTTTAACCCGTCCGTTTTATAGGCCGACTCTCCGCGAATATAACCGATCGTTGCTGCCGCCTGGTTCGTAATGTCCGGAATAGCCAAACCCAAATCAGACGCTGTTATATATGCCGTGGTAAAAGGCACAAAACTTCCCGCTTTAAATGTCTGTATGGTCCGTGTACCGGCACTCCGGCTTGCCAGGCATACTGCGGCATCACCCGCTGTGCCGCACCAACTCGTGTCAATCCCGGTAACGCTGCCATCACTGCCCAATGCGTATTTAATCACATGGCCGGGCCAGTAGGACTGGTTATTCTTGGGATCGAAGGCTGCCTCATAGAGGAAGTTATCGCCCGACACCCGGTTGGAAGCCACGGAGGCCGTGGAGAAGGAATAGGTCTTCTCAACGATATCCTGGAGGATATTATTCATTTCCGTGGCCAACTGGGTGGGATTGTCCGCATAGTAGGCATGCGTGTTCACGGCCGTACCTCCGGCAACAGCCATGGCATCCAGCTGCGTTTTCGCCGTTGAAGATAATCCCATCCCCAGCACATAGGTCTGAATATCAAAGTTGTAGGCCGTCCCGCCGAGCGATTTCGTCAGGGTGCGCAACGCCGTGATTTTCGATAGGACCGCCGGCATTAAATTCGTTGCCGTGTCGGCTCCGCCTGATTCATTGACACTGGGAAGCCCGTCCGTCACGAAGACAACAAAGTTTTTCTGGCACCAGTACTGAATCGGGCTGGAGCCGCCCTGCAGGTAATTGACGGCGCTCTGGAAGGTTCCTGCGGTCGGCGTCAGTCCGGCATTCACGACATAAGTGCAGTTATTGGGATTGCCTGTATTGCCACAGGCCATATAGGCGTTTTCATTATTTTCATTCAGGGCCAGCTTGGCCCGGAGGGCGTCTCTCTGGGTATTATCCGAAGGATTATCCGCGACCGCCACCTGCAGAAAGCCATCACCGGGTGAAGTATTGGCAAACCACGTCCTTCCTGAATACTGCCAGTCCTGCCTATCTCCAAAATTGTAGAACCCCAGCGCAAAATCCTCATCGGTGGGTTGAAAGCCACCTCCAAACCAATAGGATGAGTATCCAATACCATCCACATCGGATGTTCCTGTTTTGACCTGATAACAACCATAGTTATTCGTAACAGGATAATCACCTGTGCTATACCCCCCTCCTGAATAACAAAAGGCATTCCCGTAATTACTCGGGTCGTAAAAAGTTCCCGGCGTCTTGTAATAGATAAAACGGGTCGGATCGGTGGGGTTTATGATCGCCTGGGTTTTAGGGTAGATGAGATCGCAGTAACGGTCTCGCGTTGGTCGAGCTATGCTGAGAATTGCATCATCGTTTTTTGTGTAGGTGGCGTCAAAGGAAGGATTCTGGGCCACACAGGCCGCATTGCAGGCATTCTTGCTACCCGGATCGTCTGTGTAGCAATAGTTGGAACAATCTGCCGGCGGATTGGGGCAGTAGGTTCTTGGATCGTAGGATACGAAATATTCGCCGTTGTGGAGCTGATATTGGCTTGCACCAGGCAGTCGAAAGGTCATCAGGCCCAACCGCATCGAATCGGAATAGGTATTGACTAGATTGGTCAACGACCTTCTGCTTTCCACCGACCGGCTGCCCGTCCGCCAGGAACAGACACAGTTTCCATAAAAATCCTCATCCATACTGTTNNGTGAAAAAAAACAATGCAGGAAAAGGCAGAAGATAAAAACCGCTACCCCGGGCAGATTTACTTTTTTCATATCGATCCTCCTTGATGCTTTAGAGATCACTGATGAATAACCACCTGCTTCAGCTGGCTCTTCAGAAATATCATTTCGACCATTGTTTTCTTTCCCGCGGCGGCTTGCTCATTCGGATTTCTCGGACGGGTAATGACCACGACCCCCGCCAGGTTGTAGCGGCTGTTATCCTCCAGATACAGGACATTATTTTCCATTTTTTTCATAAAACCGGTGAGCCGCCTCATCTGATTCTGGCTGGTGACCCCCGGCCTTCTCTGCGACGTGTCTTTCGATACCGCCACCGCCGCCAGGGCGGTCGAAGCGTTCAGCAGAACCAGGATCATGACAAAAGATTTCATCACATTTTTTATGGACATGATTCAGCACTCCTTTTGCTTATCGGTAGGTTGTATCAATCTCGACCGGTCCGTAACCAAATCCNNTATCTGATCTGCCCCCACATCTGCCCTCCCGCAATCGCGTAACCTGACAAGGGTACGATATCGCCTGAAGGAGGACGGACCGGCTGCCCAAAGCAATACTGGGAAGAAGGATCTGCTGCCGCGTTGACCTGAAGGCAGACCGGCCAGCTCGTTTGTGCCGCATCAAAAGTCTGCGGGATGATGTTGGCTGCGTCAAAATTCGTCATGATCCGGTGAATTCCCGATTCCGTCGCCATCATGGCCTTCTTGTCACCCATCACGCGGAGACTGGTCCTTGAATCCTGGGTGGTCATGAGGTAGGCGACCAGGCCCACAGCCAGAAGGATCAGACAGGCCATGATGGCCGCTACCAGGGCAAAACCCTCTTTCNNTGTGTCTCCACCACCAGGGCAATTTCAATCCTGGCGATATCCGCGATGTGGGTCGACAGACTGGCCGGTAAAATCTCGGCCCCGCTCCCATTAAAGTATCTGAAAACGGGAATGTCACCCCCATCAAAACTCCCATTCATATTGATATCATTCATCACTCTGGTGGTTATCGATCCGTCTGCCAAGGCGCCCCCTAAAAAAGGCTGCGCCCCGAGACAGTTCGTTTCCCGCGTGATGCTGAGATTAGCTCCACCTAGATAGGTATAGGTAATAATTTCATCGGCGTGGTCCATGAGAGCGCCCGTACCGTCGATATCCATTTCAATGGTGATGAAATTAGGATNNGTCAAATTCGGATTATAAGAAGCCATCTGAATTTCCGCGGCCATCAATTCCAATGCGGCCCGGGCATCCTGAAAGGTCGTGACCTTTCTTTGAATCGCCCCGGAAGACCGCTGCCCGGATATGACCGCTGCATAAATAGCCGTCAGGATAATCATTCCCACCACCATGGCCACCAGCACCTCCGGCAGTGTAAATCCCCTGTTGTTTTTCATCATGGTTAACATCCGAATTTAAAAGGTTCCTGCCGCGTGACGATAACGGTCTCTGTAACGCCCGTGTTGTTCAGGGGTGGCCAGGTTACCGTTACCCTGACCTGCCAGACCGTCCCCGGTGTTACGGGCGAAATGTCCGTAATGACCGTCGTTACCGTATAGGCTGCATCACCGGGCTGTGCCGCCAGAAGGCTGCTATTCACCGTCCAGGACGCCGTACTACCCCCCGGCTTAAAACTATCCCAGTTGTTCGTCTGGGCGGCCATACCATTACAGGGATTCATGATATACAGCTCCCAGGCATCCAGCTCCCGATACATGATGCCTGCCGCCCTCCCCAGGTAATCCGATTTGCTCGACAGACGCCACGCGGGAGACAGCGTGGAGAGGAGAGCCATCATTCCCACCGAAACAAGGAAGATGGCAATAATCCCTTCCACAAGGGTGAAGCCCCTCTGATTATTGAAGAGTGAACGTCGCATATGTCCTGCTCGGAAAGTTGACGATAATGTTGGCCACAGACCCGTTATTGGTATTGGATATCGTAAAATTGCATGACGTGCTGGGGCAGCCGACGGTACCCCGGGTTTGAAAAAAAACATCTTGATCGCCATCGACCTTGATGTAGGAGGCATAGGATGTCATTAACTTGGTCTGCTGATCAACATAAGGAGTCCCCGAATACGTGCCCCGGGCGATGGTGTAACTGTTGCCGGCCTGATCAAAGTGGATACGATACATCACGTTTTCTGAAAGCGCTTTCTCCCGGGTGGCAAAAAAGTCGGAGGTGATGCCCCGGGCCGCAGTCTTGAGATTCTGATTTCCAATATAATTTTGGAAGTGGGGTGCCGCAATCGTCGCAAGGATTCCCATAATGCCCATCACGATGATGAGCTCGATCAAAGTAAAACCCTTCTGCTGATTCACAAGCTGCCTGATCATGACGATCACAAACGATCTCCGTTTTCTTAAATATCTTTACCGATATCCTTTTTCAAGTGAGACCAGCATCAACGATCTGACAGGAAAATACCCTCTGTCTGGTGATCATAATAACGACATTAGGATTGGATTGTCAATAGGAATTGACATGCNNATCACAGAACCTGAATGCGGAAAGCAGATGTATTTTGACTTTTTGTTTTATATCCTATAGAGATGTGAAAAACAAGGAAGGATCCTGTCATGAATCCTCTTGCCCTGCTGAAGCAAATTCCCCTGTTTGGAACCTTTCAACCGGCCGATCACGAGCAACTGGCTGATTTGCTCAGACGTCGAAACCTGAAAAAAGGCGACGTCCTTTTTCGGAAAGGAGATGAGGGGACCGCCCTTTATATCATTATCAAAGGTCGCATGAAGATTACGGTCCCGTCAAAGCTGGGCGATGAAATTACGCTGGCGATATTAAGCCCGGGTAATTTTTTTGGTGAAATGGCCCTTCTGGACAGCCTCCCCCGTTCGGCCGATGCAACGGCAGTGGAAGAAACCCTGCTCTATGTGCTCAATCGAAGCGACTTCCTGTCTTTTTTAATTCACAATGAGAACGCCGTCCGGTCTATCCTTTATGCCCTTTCCTCAAGGCTGCGTAAAACGGATGATTTTCTGACAGAAGTTTGTTTTCTCAACATCTCTGCGAGACTGGCAAGAAGACTTTTGGAGATGTCAGAGTCACTCATCCATGAGAACAAGCCTGGGTCATCTATGGAATTGAAATTGACCCAGAAAGACCTGGCCAGTCTTCTCGGGACCACGCGAGAAACCATCAACAGGGAATTGAAAATCCTGCGGGATCGGGGAATCGTCAGTACCTCCAGAAATCTGATTACCATTCATAATCTGGAGCTTCTCAAGCGCTGCATCAAATAGAAGGCCGTTGTTTTTCAAAGAAAGCAAGGGAATTAAGGCATAAAGAGAAACAGACGGATGGCATAGTCACCGAAAAAAATATAAGCAACCGCAGCAAAAGAGAGAAAAGGGCCGAAGGGGACAGCATATTTCATATCCTGTCCTTTGACCATCATCACCGAAATACCCACCACGGCACCCAGCAATGAACTCACGAGAAGAACAAAAAGCAGGGATTGCCAGCCCAGAAAAGCCCCAATCATGGCCAGCAGTTTGATATCCCCTCCGCCCATCCCTTCTCTTTTGGTGACCCACTCATAAATAACAGCAATCCCATAGAGACATCCGCCTCCGATGAGAAACCCGAGAAAGGCATCCAAGAAGCGAAGATTCATGGCGAAGACCGCTGCCAGAAAAAAAATCGGGATACCGGGCAGGGTGATGACATCAGGAATGATCTGATGGTCCAGATCAATAAAGGTAATGACCATCAGTGCACAAACAAAAATAAATGAAAACAGATACTGGAATGTGAGCCCGAATTTCAAGAACAGCAGCAGAGAAAGGATGGCGGTGATCAGCTCCACTAGAGGATACCGGAAGGAGATCTTCTCATGGCATTCCCGGCACCGGCCCTTGAGCAGGATATAACTGATCACGGGAATGTTATCATAGAACCGTATGGCTTTTCGACAGTGGGGGCAATGGGAAGCGGGGAGGATAATGGACGTCTCTTCAGGCAGCCGGTAGATCAGGACATTGAGAAAACTCCCCAAAGCGGCTCCCAGGACCGTTATAAAGATATTCATAAATAATGTCATGCCTGGATTTTTCTCTCATTCCTCCCGATGGCTTTTCCTGCTGCATGTTCACGACAGGCGGCCGATCATCCTTATCCGTCTTTCCCGTGCCAGTCATAAGGAATGTCGTTATCATGGGGATGAACCCTGAATTCATCGGGCTCCTGATAATCATAAAGCTCTGAGGGGGTATTCACGACAATGGCCTCTTCAGACGAAATACATTTGAATCCATGATAGACATAGGCCGGGATATGAATCAGGACCGGGTTATGCTCGCCGGCAAATATCTCGTTGATCTGTCCAAAGGTCGTCGAATGCTTTCTTCCATCATAAAGGACAATTTTCATCATCCCTCGAACCACCGCCATATTGTCATGTTGTTTCTTATGGTAATGCCAGCCTTTGACAACTCCCGGATAAGCCGTCGTCATATAAACCTGACCAAACCCCTTGAACATCTCATCATCAGCCCGCAGGATCTCCATCAGGCGGCCCCGCTCATCGGGAATGACTTTCAGCTTCTTCATCATCACCCCTTCGATCATCGACAACCTCCTCTATTGAATCTATTCATGTTTATGAAAACTGGCCCACAAGCAGCGAATGAAATGGAAAATACTTTTGAGCGGCGGCGAACCCATTTTTCAAAACGTTCTTACAGTTTGTTCGCGCCGGTTTTTGCGACCCTATTGCTCGCAGACAACAGGGATTCGAAAGTCCCTGCATCGCTCCACCAGCCATCCAACACGTCCCAGGCCATTCTACCCTCACGGATGTAGAAATTATTAACATCTGTAATTTCCAGTTCACCCCGCTGAGAGGGTTTCAGGGTTTTGATGAAATCAAAGACTGTTTTATCATACATGTAGATGCCGATCACAGCGTACATCGAAGCCGGATGAACGGGCTTTTCATCAATCCGGACAACTCGCTCATCCTCAAAGGTCGGCACGCCGAAACGATGCGGATCAGAAACCTCCTTCAAAAGGATACGGGCTCCATCTTTCTGATTCCGGAATGCCTCAACGGCGCTGCGAATGTTCTTCTCAATGATATTGTCGCCCAGCATGACGACGATCTGGTCCTGATCAGCAAAGAACTCGGCCAGGCTGAGCGCCGCGGCAATACCGCCCTCCCCTTCCTGGTAGGTATAATTGATATGTTTAAGACCAAAATCCTTCCCGTTCCCCATCAGTCTGAGAAAATCACCGGCGTTGTTGCCGCCCGTCACGATCAGGATTTCATCGATGCCGGCATTGACCAGGGTCTTGATTGGATAGTAGATCATGGGTTCGTTGTAAACCGGCAGGAGATGTTTATTCGTCACTTTCGTCAAGGGATGCATGCGGGTTCCCAAGCCTCCTGCTAAGACAACACCTTTCATGGTTTGCTCCTTTCATGATGACAATTGCGGCCTTCTATAACATATTTGGTGATCGGACAATAGAAAAAGTTATGGTTAAAGCGTCCTTTACATTTCATTTCTTCATGGTATAA
>PMNM01000130.1 GCA_003161855.1 Syntrophaceae bacterium
TGCATCCCGCCCATGGAACCGCCCACTACGGTAAGCAGCTTTTCGATGTCCAGATGATTCACCAGACGACGCTGGGCATTCACCATGTCGGCTATGGTGATCATCGGAAAATCCAGGGCATAGGGCTTTCCGGTCTGCGGATTCACAGACGACGGCCCCGTGCTGCCCTTGCAACCGCCGATCACGTTGGAACAGATGACGAAATACTGATCCGTATCGAAGGCCTTGCCCGGTCCGATCATGTTGTCCCACCAGCCGGGTTCCTGATCGCCTTTATGATAACCGGCAGCATGGGCGTCGGCGGACAGGGCATGGACGACGAGTATGGCGTTGCTCTTTTCCAGGTTCAATTGCCCGTAGGTTTCATAGGCCAGCGTTATCGGTCCCAGCTTTTTGCCTGATTCCAACGGGAGTTCGTTCGGCGGTGCTGAAAAGGTAAAATATTTGGTTTCAACGCAGCTCATGGTGTTATTTTCAATCATTTAATCTCTCAATGATTCAATTAGTTATGTTATTTCTGGAACAGCCATGTCGACAGATACCTTTCCCCCGTGTCCGGTAGCACCGTCACGATCGTCTTGCCATCCGCCTCTGGTCTTTCTCCTACTTTCAGGGCAGCCCAGAGGTTGGCGCCGCAGGAGATCCCGGCGAGAATCCCTTCCTCTCTTGCCAGGCGACGTGCCGTCTCACCGGCGTCCTCATTGGTAACAGTCATGATCTCATCAATGACCGAACGGTTCAGAATTTTCGGCACGAAACCCGCGCCGATTCCCTGGATCTTATGCGGCCCCGCCTTTCCGCCGGACAGAACGGGAGAATCAGCCGGTTCCACGCCGATCACCTTCACCGCGGGATTCCGGTTTTTTAGAACTTCTCCCACGCCGGTAATTGTGCCGCCCGTTCCAATGCCGGCGATAAAGATATCGACCTTGCCGTCCGTATCCTGCCAGATTTCCTCCGCCGTTGTTTTGCGGTGGATCTCCGGATTGGCAGGATTGTTGAACTGCTGGGGGACAAAGCTGTGTTCAGTGCTTTTCGCCAACTCCTCGGCTTTTTCCACAGCCCCTTTCATCCCCTTGGCCCCTTCCGTCAACACCAATTCCGCTCCCAGGATGACCAGAAGATGACGCCGCTCTATACTCATCGTATCGGGCATGGTCAGAATCAGACGGTATCCCTTGGCCGCGCAGACAAAAGCCAGTGCAATGCCGGTATTGCCGCTGGTGGGCTCAATAATTACGGAGTTTTTCGTCAGCAGGCCGTCGCGTTCTGCAGCCTCAATCATGGCCACACCGATCCGGTCCTTGACACTGGATAAGGGGTTGAAGGATTCTATCTTGGCTAGGATCATCGATTTTGATCCTCTGTTGAGTTTGTTGATTCTCACCAGGGGCGTCCGCCCGATTGTTTTTGTAATATCCTCAAATATTTTTGACATATTCATCTCCTTAATTGAGTGGATGCAACCCTTTATTAGTGATTGTGGCAAAGGAACACCATGTTCGTTTATTATTTCTCACTTGGAATCCCCACTTGCCCATGATTAAATTATCGATTTGATAAAATCGTTTTTATCCATAGAGGTGTATGAGGATGGCTTTTCCAAGTTAAGTGCTTCCCGGGCGAATTTCATTAACTTATCGTAGTCAAAATACATATTCATTTTTATATAACTATCTGCAAGATATCGCTTTGGCCTATAAACCTTGAACTTACAATCGGTCGTTAGTATCGGTATTTCATTTTCGCGAACCACCTTCACGATATCTTGATCATTGTACCTGAGTAATGGTTTGTATAGGGTGTAACCCTCTTTCATCTTCAGCATGGGATAAAAGCGCTGGGCGGTTCTGAAAAACCTTTCCCTAATGGTTTTCCCCTGGTACAAAGCTTCTCGGTCTGCATAGACGCTGCCCAATATATATTCCAATGTATAGCTGACAATATCCCAAAGTGACCATCCTAGAATCAGTGCCGTGGAATTCCAGTCCGTCACAGTGCGAATTAAATATTCAAGAAAATATTCTCTTTTTGCCGCATGACAGACCTCGCATGGATTCGTTCCCTGTTGCAGGGCTGTCTGGAAAGCGTCTTCATTCTTATTGATAGGATGCCAGGTTATCCGTATGCCTCTCCCTTTCCAATACGAATCAAGTTTGTCTACATCATCATTTGTGTATACATGCAAAGGATACATTCCTGCGTGTGTTTCAAATTCAAAACCGAATTCCTCTTTTGCCCGAGTGAAAAAATGTAGTATTACCGAAGCATCCTTTCCACCCGCATAGGCGACGTATACATGCTTGTCACAGAATGTTTTCAGATACTCGTAATTGTCATAAACAAACTTTTCATAAGTTAAAGCAGTTTTCATGTAGATCTCCTTTCAGTATGTTTCTCTTTATAATATGAAATCCTGCCCTATCTAGTAGGTTCAATGAGATAAGGCAGGATTCAACAAATGTTAAATCTTTAATTTCTCTAAAGCCTGTTCAATATCGGCGATAATGTCGTCGATGTGTTCCAAGCCTATGGACAGCCTGATAAAATCAGGTGAAACCCCCGTGGCCAACTGCTCTTCCGGTGAGAGTTGCTGATGTGTCGTCGTCGCGGGGTGGATGGCCAATGTCTTGGCGTCGCCCACATTGGCCAGGTGTGAAATAAGTTTAAGAGATTCGATGAATCGTTTTCCTGCTGTGACACCCCCCTTGATGCCGAAACCGATGATCGCACCGGCCCCCTTGGGCAGATATTTCCGACACCGCGCGTTTTCAGGACTCGCAGCCAGGCCGGGATAATTCACCCAGTTTACCCGGGGGTGTTTCTCAAGAACCTGCGCCACGGCCAGGGCATTTTCGCAGTGCCTTGGCATCCGCAGATGCAGCGTTTCCAGTCCCTGGAGGAAGAGGAAGGCATTGAAAGGCGACAGGGCCGGTCCCAGATCCCGCAGGAGGGTTACGCGGGCTTTGATGATATAGGCGATATTCCCCATGGGCTTCAGGGCTTCGACAAATTCAATGCCGTGGTAGCTGGGATCGGGTGCGGTAATGAGGGGAAACTTGCCGTTCGTCCAGTCGAATTTTCCGGAATCCACAATGATGCCGCCGATGGATGTTCCATGGCCGCCGATGAATTTCGTTGCCGAATAGACGACGATATCCACGCCGAAATCGATGGGTCTCAAAATGTAAGGCGATACGGTGTTATCCAGGACGAAGGGAATGCCCTTTCGATGGGCAACGGCCGCAATGCCCTCCAGATCGGCTACGTCAAGTTTGGGATTTCCGATGGATTCCGCGTAGACGGCCTTGGTTTTCGGGGTAATCGCTTTTTCCAGAGCCTTCAGGTCATTTGATTTGACGAAGTTCACCTTGATGCCGAGACGGGGAAAAGTGTGATGATAGAGGTTATAGGTTCCGCCGTAGAGATTGTCCGCGGAAACAATCTCATCACCCGACTGGGCGATATTGAGCAGGGCCAGTGTGATGGCCGACTGTCCGCTGGCCACGGCCAGCGCTCCCACCCCGCCCTCCAATAGGGCCATTCTCTTTTCCAGAACATCCGTCGTCGGGTTCATCAGACGGGTATAGATGTTTCCAAATTCCTTCAGGCCGAACAGGTTTGCGGCGTGTTCCGTATCCTTGAACTGATAGGATGTGGTCTGATAGATGGGGACGGCACGGGATCCTGTCGTCGGGTCCGCTTCCTGTCCGCCATGGAGGGCCAGGGTCTCTATCTTTAATTGATTATCGATTTTTCTCATTTCTTTCTCCTTATTTGATTCTTTCCTCAATCGTGTAAACATTCATGCGATGACCCCTTGCGTAACCCACGAGGGTCATGCCGATTTCCTTTGCCATTTTGATCGCCTGATTGGTCGGAACTCCTCTGGATACAACCACAGGAATTCCGCAACGCATGACCTTGGCGACGATCTCGGAAGAAATCCGGCCGGTCGTCAATACCATAACCTCCCCAAAATCGATTTTTCTCATCATGGCCTCACCGACGACTTTATCCAGGGCATTGTGCCGGCCGATATCATCCATGAAAATGAGGATCCCGTCCTGACCCGCTAGGGCGGCGCTGTGCACACCTCTTGTCTCACGGTGCTCCGCTGAGCTGCTCAGAAAAATTTTCATGATCTCCAGAATTTTTTCCGATTTGATCTCAAACCCCGCCGGAAGCTTTACCCGCTGAATCAGGTCCAGCGGATTATGAAAAATGACCCCTTTCCCGCAGCCGGAGGTATAGACCCGCTTGAAAAACAGCTCGTCGGAAAACCCTTCATGGTTCAGTTCCACATTGGCCTTCCAGCGTTCCTCATCGATGACCAATGATTTTACCTCTGAGATTCCTTCGATCAGCCCGGAGGTAAAAAGAAATCCCAGGGTGAGCTGCTTAAAATCAAAGGGGCTGGCCAGAAGCGTAGCCAGCTCTTTCCNNTCTGGCCTGACGGGCGATATCTTCGGGAACCTCAACGGGATATTCCATATCATCCAGAGACCACAGAACCTTCTCCAGGTTTATCCGTTTCATGTTCGGGCACAGGGCTTGGGCGGATACGGGATAAAAGGTTTTCCCCGGGTTTTCCTTCTCCAGGCGATGGATGATGCCGAGTTCCGTCGCCACGATAATTTCGTCGCTGCCGCTTTCCTTCACATAGCGGCACATCCCCTCCGTCGACAGGACCTGATCGGCCAGGTGGCGAACCGGCCGGGTGCATTCGGGATGGGCGATCACCCTGGCAGCGGGATGGAGCCGTTTCTGCTCCAGGATCTGCTCNNAGGTATTGATCGGGTACGAAAATAATCTCCCTTTCGTCCTTCAGAACCTCTGTGACCATCCGGATGGCGTTGGCCGAGGTACAGCACAGGTCGCATTCGGCTTTGACTTCCGCCGTCGTGTTCACATAGCAGAGGACCTTTGCCTGCGGATGCTTTGCCTTCAAGGTCCGGAGTTGCCCGGCGTTGATCATGTCCGCCATGGGACAGCCTGCCTTAAGATCGGGAATGAGGACTGTTTTTTTCGGTGAGAGGATCTTGGCCGTTTCTGCCATAAAGTAAACTCCGCAAAAGACAATCACATCGGCATCCGTTCTGGCCGCCGCAATGCTTAATCCCAGGGAATCCCCCACAAAATCGGCAATATCCTGCACCTCCGGGATCTGATAATTATGAGCCAAGATGACAGCGTTTCTTTCCTTCTTCAATTTTTCAATTTCTTTAACAAGTTGCACTTAAAACCTCTTNNGTCTCCTTTTTCCGGTAACGGATCTTGGCATAAACCGTCTGAGGCCAGTCCCTGACCAGAATATTGAGATCGTCGGCGATCAGCCCCTTCGCCTGCAGGTCCTTTTTTTCGCCCACGATAATCCGGTTTTCCGTCGCATCGATGGACACCACATAGAGGGGTACTTTATGGCTGATGCCCAGGCCGCCCCGCTGACCGACGGTATAAAAAACGACTCCCCGATGCTCTCCGAGTGGAGTTCCCTTTTTATCCAGGATCAGGCCCGGTCTGATCTCAGGCAGGCGTCCGGCGACAAAAGCCTGATAATTCTTTTGCGTCACGAAGCAGATGTCCTGACTTTCCGGCTTGGCCGCTACGGGCAGATGCGCCTTAAGTGCCATTTCGCGCACCTGCTCTTTGAGATAGGGTGCCAGCGGGAAGAGGATCGACGCCAACCTTTCCGGGGCCATATGATACAGGAAGTAGGTCTGATCCTTACGTTTATCCTTCGGCCGCTTCAGAATGTAGCCCGTTTCGGTTTTTTCGATTCCGGCATAATGGCCGGTAGCCAGGTAATCAAACCCGAGCGCACGGGCCTTATCCAGCAGTGTACCGAATTTCAGGTAACGGTTGCATTCCACACAGGGATTGGGTGTCCGGCCGCGGGCATACTCGGCGATAAACGGCCGGATGACTTTTTCTTCCAAGTCATTGGCATAATCGATGGCATAGTGCGGTATGCCAAGACGTTCACAGACCCGCCTGGCATCCTCGATGGCATCGGGTCCGCAGCAACGCGGCTTTTCACCCTCCGCCTCCTTCACACCCAGGCACATCGTAACCCCCGCAGGTTGATAGCCCTCCTGTTCGGTTAATATTAAGGCCGCGACGGCGGAGTCCACCCCGCCGCTCATGGCCACCAAAACTTTTTTTCTCAATTCCGGCTCCTATAATCTTCCAGAGCTTTTTTCAAGGCCTCCTCGGCCAGGACGGAACAATGCATCTTGATGGGCGGCAATCCTCCCAGAGCCTCAGCAACGGCCTTGTTGGAGATCTTCTCCGCCTCATCGATGCTTTTGCTCTTGATCAGTTCGGTCACCATGGAACTGGTGGCAATGGCTGCACCGCAGCCGAAAGTCTTGAACTTGGCATCGGTGATAATATTGTTGTGCACCTTGATATAGAGTTCCATGATGTCTCCGCACACAGGGTTGCCGACCCTTCCCACGCCGTCGGGGTTTTCGATCTCCCCGACATTCCGCGGGTTGCGGAAATGATCCATGACTTTTTCACTGTAGCTTTCCATTATTTATTTTCCCCTTTTTATAGAGCGGTGAAATCGCTCGTAATTTTTTGACGATTCCGGGCAGTACGTCGAGCGTACGGTCGATATCCGCCTCCGTTGTCGCTCTGCCCGGGGTCAACCGCAGCGATCCGTGAGCCAGCTCATGAGGAAGGCCGATGGCTGTCAGGACATGGGAAGACTCCAGGCTGGCCGATGTGCAGGCGGAACCGGTAGAAACAGCGATTCCTTCCATGTCCAGATTGAGGATCATGGACTCCCCTTCGATATAGGCCACCGAAANNGTTCCAGGATGCCGCTGATCAGTTTATCCCTTAAAAAGATCTCCTGCCTGGTTTCCTTCTCCATTCCTTCTGCCGCCAGTTCCACGGCTTTGCCAAAACCGACGATGCCCGTGACATTGTGGGTTGATGCCCGGCGTTTTCTTTCCTGCTCTCCCCCGTGCATGAAGGACTGGATCCGAGTTCCTCTCCGCAGATAGAGAATGCCCACTCCTTTCGGTCCATAAAATTTATGGGCGGACGCACTGAGGGCGTCGATGTTCAACTCATCGACATTGATCGGAAGGTGACCGAAAGTCTGGACGGCATCCGTATGGAAGGGTACACCCCTTTTCCGGGCGATCCGGCCGATCTCGGCAATCGGTTCGATTGTGCCGATTTCATTGTTGGCGTGCATGACAGAAATTAAAATGGTCTTGTCAGTAATGTTTCTTTTCACATCATCAGGGTCGACCAGCCCGAACCGGTCTACGGGAAGATAGGTCACATGAAAACCTTGTTTTTCCAGGTAATGGCAGGATTCCAGGATCGCGTGATGCTCAATGGCTGAGGTAATGATATGGTTCCCCCGGTTTCCGGCAGAAGCAGCGATACCTTTTAGGATGAAATTGTTGCTTTCCGTTCCGCCACTGGTAAAGATGATTTCCTCCGGTTTTGCGCCCAGAAAGGATGCGATACCATCCCGCGCCGCTTCGATGGCCCGTTTGGCCTCCTGCCCGAAGGCGTGNNCTTTTCCCGGTTCATTTGTACCAGTTGCTCCAGTGTAATGGCATTGAGGGTTTCGGAGATCTTCCCTCCCAACAATGCCCAGACATCGCGGCTTGCACAGGTCGGTACCCTTGCACAGGTCGCAGGATTTTTCACGCAGTCGACCAGACAATCCCCTTCCAAAGGCTCCACAATTTGTTGCAGAGTGATCTCAGAGGGTGATTTGGATAGTGTATAGCCGCCATGCACACCGCGACTGGAACTCACCAGACCGGCTCCACGCAGCGGAATGATGATCTGACTCAGATATTTTTCTGAAATCTCTTCGCTTTTTGCCACCTCCCTTAGAAAGACGCTCCCCTGACCATAATTTTTTGCCAAGGCCAGCATCAACCTTACCCCATATCTCGCCCGTGTGGAAAGCTTCATAATTTCAACCGGAACTTAATCACTACAATTATTATTATTTTAGTAGTAATTAAACGATTTAAATATCTTTGTCAAGAAAAAATTTTATTTTTTCAGAGACACCCTTGATTATCAACCAGCGTGGATAAACCGGTTGACAATTTTCTTATTTTCTCATAATAGACCTCAAAATCCTTTTCCAGAAGTTAATCTTATGGATATCATTGAAAAACTTAAAAAAAGGGCTATCAGAGAGAAGGATATCAGTGCTGGTGATGCTCTGAGGCTTTTTGAAGAAGGTGCCGCCCGCCCCTTTCATCTGATGGCCGCCGCATCGGAGATCCGGGAGCATTTCAGGGGCAGCGCCATCAGCCTTTGCGGGATCATCAACGCGAAGTCGGGCAAATGCCCCGAAAATTGCAAATTCTGCGCCCAGTCCGCCCATTACGGGACAGATGTGCCGTCCTATCCTTTGAAAAAGGCAAAAGAAATCATTGAAGAGGCACAGAAGGCCGGCAGGGCCGGCGCCGAGATGTTCGGCATTGTGACCAGCGGAAAACGCGTCAAAGCCCAAAAGGAATGGACGGAAATTTTCAAGGCGGTTCAGGGTATTAATAAGCTGGGGATGAAGGCCTGCGCATCTCTGGGCATGATCGATCGTGGGAAGGCAGCGGCTTTAAAAGCAGCCGGACTTTACCGCTACCATCATAACCTCGAGACATCCCGGAGCTTTTTTAAGGAAATCTGTACCACCCATGCCTATGATGAGGATGTGGAGACGGTGCGGGTCGCTAAGGCAGTGGGGCTCTCTGTCTGTTGCGGCGGTCTGATCGGCTTGGGGGAAAGCATCCGGCACCGGATTGAGCTGGCGCTGACATTGAGAGATCTGGGTGTGGATTCAGTGCCGGTCAACATTCTCAACCCCATCAAGGGCACGCCGTTGAGCCGGACACCGCCGCTGCCGCCCCTGGAAATTCTGATGACCATTGCTGTCTTCCGGTTTCTCCTTCCGGACAGGGACATCAAACTCTGCGGGGGAAAAGAGAAGAATCTCCGTCAACTGTTGCCGCTGGGACTGGTGGCGGGCGCCAATTCACTCATGACGGGAAATTATCTGACCACCTTGGGACGGGATACCCGTCTTGATGCGGAAATGATTCGGGATCTTGGACTCCATGCCACAAGGGAACCCTTGCCGGTCTGTTCCTGTATGAGCGGTAAAAAAGGCCGTTGCCGATCATGAAAGCACCTACTCCATCCAAGAAAACCAGAGAGGTCTTACTGAATTATCTGAAAGAAGGCCCGGGAACGTGGATCTCCGGTCAATTTCTCGGCGAACGACTGGTCATGACCCGGTCCGCCGTCTGGAAACAAGTCGGTGCCCTGAAAGAAGAGGGGTATGTCATTGAATCCTCTTCCCGCAAAGGTTACCGGCTTTGCGAGGTTCCCGACCTCCTGCTGATTCGGGAAATCCGTGATGGCCTGGCGACCCACGCGCTCGGTCAGACAGAAGCCCGATATTACCGGCAGACCGACTCCACAAATCTACGGGCCAAAGCATTAGCCACGCAGGGCGCCCCGGAAGGAACGCTGGTTGTTGCCGAGGAACAGACGCAGGGGAGGGGTCGGCGCGACAGAAGCTGGTTTTCCCCGCCACTGCAGGGCATTTATGCCTCCTTGATTCTGAGACCTTCGATTCCACCTAATGAGGCGCCCCGGATGACACTCCTGTCCTCTGTCGCCGCGGCAGAGGCCCTGCTTGCTCTCACATCGCTGGATGTGAAAATCAAATGGCCCAATGATATCCTCGTCAACAGCATGAAGATCGCAGGGATTCTCACCGAGATCAGTACGGGCATGGACACCGTCGATTATATGATTGTCGGTCTGGGCCTGAACGTCAATATCCCGGCGGATTGCTTTCCCCGTGAGATTCGTCATCAGGCGACCAGCATCCTGGCCGAGACGGGTGCCCCCTTTCCACGGGTCGTGCTCCTGCGCCGTTACTTGGAATATTACGAATCTTATTATGATATTTTTAAAATAAAGGGGTTTGATCCTGTAATGAACCGCTGGAAATCCCTGACAAATATGATGGGCCGCCGTATCATGGTCCAGATGGTCGGCCGGCAGCATGTGGGGGAAGTCTTCGATTTCGATCAGGATGGTTTCCTGATTCTCCGGGATGACCGGGGGGAATCCATCCGGATCTTTTCCGGAGATGTGACCCTTCTATGAAATAGGGGTCGCAGGCGGCGATCCCATTTTTATGGTATTCAATGTCATCGGGAGGGGAACATTGTCTCAGAAAGAAACGTCTTTGCGCGGGATGGTTTATGCCTCCATGTTCGGAGCGCTGACAGCTGTGGGGGCCTATATCATGATCCCGCTGCCGCCCGTCCCCATCACCCTGCAGACGCTTTTTGTCAATCTGGCCGGCGCCCTGCTGGGTGGCTATCTGGGTGCCCTGAGTCAGGTCGTTTATATTCTGCTTGGTGTCATCGGTCTTCCCGTTTTTGCCGGCGGCAAGGCCGGGGCAGGGGTCCTCCTCGGTCCGACGGGCGGCTACCTTATCGGATTTGTCGTCGGGGCCTTTGTCATCGGAAAACTGACTGCCATCCGGAAGAAGCCCGGGCTGATCTGGCTGATCTGCGCCATGTCCATGGGGATCGCCGTGGTTTACATACTGGGCATCACGCAACTGATGATCGTGGCGAAACTGGACTTCGAAAAGGTGATCGCCGTAGGACTGCTCCCGCCCCTGCCGGGCGATATTCTGAAGGTCATCGTTGCCGCCCTCATCTGCCGGAAAGTGCGGGATCATATCCGCTTGTAGGGAAGTGTTTCATCATGTCAGAACTCTGAGAAGTTGTCATGATTAAAGTCCATCAACTTTTTTATAGTTATGATGATCAGAACATGCCGGTTCTGAAGAATATCCATATGGAAATTCACGAAGGGGAGCATGTCGCCTTGATCGGTCCCAATGGCTGCGGTAAGACCACGCTGATCAAGCAGTTGAATGCGCTGTTTTCCCCTGGCGGGGGGACTGTTGTCGTTGACGGAATGGATACCAGGGATCACAAAAACCTCAAAGAGATCCGGTGCCGGGTGGGAATGGTTTTTCAGAACCCCGATAATCAGATTGTTGGCATGACCGTTGAAGAGGATGTGGCCTTCGGCCCGGCAAACCTCGGGCTGCCCCCTGCGGAGATCCGTCAGCGTGTTGATAAGTCGCTCGTCATGGTGGGGATGGAGGCCTTTGCCAAACGCGCCCCCCATACGCTTTCCGGCGGCGAAAAACGGCTGGTTTCCATCGCTGGTGTCCTGGCCATGGCCCCCCGGTATATTGCCTTTGACGAACCGACGGCTTATCTCGATCCGTCAAGCCGGGAACGGGTCCTCAACATGATTCATAAGCTGCATCGGGAGGGGATCGCCATCATCCACATCACCCACGATATGAATGATCTTGCGGGTGCAAACCGGCTGCTGGTCATGGACCAGGGGTCCATTGTTCTGGACGGAACGCCCCAGGATATTTTCAGCCGAATCGAAGCGATGAAGGATCTCGGCCTTCAGGTTCCCCAGGTGACCCTCCTGATGCGCAGATTAAGGGAAAAGGGATGGGATCTGAATACGAATATCCTGACGATTGATGAAGCCTGTATGGAAATATCGTCACGTATCGGTCCTGTAAAGGAGATTCTTTCCGATTCTGATTCTCCGGCGGTGGATGAACATGGTTAATCTCGGTCAATTCATTGCCAGTGATTCGATGATCTGCCGGGTGGATCCGAGGATCAAGATTGTCTCGATGGTTGCCCTGAGTATTCTCACGTTTACGGCAAACTGGCTGGAGGTTTATCTGATCAGCCTGTTTCTCATGATCGTGATGCGGATGGCCCATTTAAAATTCAGACAGATGCTGAGCGCAATCAAACCGCTGGTTTTATTTGCCGCCCTTTTCTTTTTATTGCATCTTTTCTTCACCGATGGTACAAGGCTCCTGTCTGTGCCTCTTTTACACATCCAGATCACCCAGGAAGGGCTCTACCGGGGGGCTTTTGTCGCTTGGCAGTTTATCGCTCTGGTGTTGAGTGGTGCCATTCTGACGATGACGACACCACCTTCGGAACTGATCAGCGGCCTTGAAAAACTGCTTTATCCATTAAAATATCTAGGCCTTCCAACACAGGATATTGCCGTCATGGTCTCCATGGCCCTGCGCTTTGTGCCCACCCTGCTGGAGGAATTTGACCGGATCAGAATGGCGCAGTTAGCCCGTGGTGCTGATCTCCATACGGGTAAACTGACACAACGGGCGAAAACGACCGCGTTGATGGCCGTACCGCTCATGATGAGCGCCTTCCGCCGCGCCGACGAACTGGCCGAAGCGATGGAAGCCCGGGGCTATCATCGGGGACCCCGAACAGCCCTCCGGGAACTCCGGATCGACGGTCAGGATTTTGCCGCGCTGGCCTGGATGCTGATTTTTATTGCTCTGCTGGCGATCTCGAGAGTTTATGTGAATTAGCGAAATGTCGAAGAAGCATCTTGAAAAGATCTCACTGAAAAGGACATCATGATTGAATAAACGTCAGTGGACCTGGGTCGACACGCTGGTCAAACGGCGTTATGCCGAAAAGGAAATCAAANNGCGGAAAAGAGGACCTATCTTTTCGATCCGCTCAATGACCTGGATATTTCCTTTCTGGCCGAACCATTCGCCAATTCGGCCATCCTGAAAATCCTGCACGCCGGAGACAATGATATCCGGCTACTGAAGCGAGACTATGGCTTTGCGTTTAAAAACATCTTTGATACACACCGGGCCGCTGCCATTCTGGGTTGTCACTATCTCTCTCTTTCAACGCTGATCGGTCAGTACCTGGGGATCGATCTGGAGAAAAAGAAAAAAATCCAGCGCTCCCAGTGGGATAAACGGCCACTGACTGAAGAGCAATTGCAGTATGCTGTTCTGGATACGGCCTACCTGAGACCTCTCTATGAAAAACTGGTGGCGGAGATTTACGCTAAGGGACTGGGAAAAGAAGTTTTGCGTGCCTTTGCTGATATCGCGGCGGTGACCTGGCAGGAAAAAACGCTGGATATTCAGGGACACAAGAAAATCAAACCTTACGCTTTTCTGTCTGCCGATCAAAAAAAGTCTCTGAAACTTCTCTGGATCTGGCGGTTTCAAAAAGCCCGGGATCTTAACCGGGCCATTTTTATGATTCTGTCCGATCAGGAGCTGGTCCATCTGACAAAGATCGAAAATCTCACCCGCACCGGTCTTAAAACCGAAGGCGCTCTCTCCACTGAAAGAGCCGCCCGTTTCGGTGAGGAAATTCTCAATCTTCTCAAACGTTAAAAATCACGGTTCATTCGATATCCGCTGTATCCCTGCAAATTTGTAAAATCATACCCCCCTTCTTTTTCCTTGACGGATGGTTGACCTTTGTCCTACATTTGTTTCCTGATAGTGATACAGGTTTTCCCATGCACCGCGTGGGCCGCATCGGTAAAACGAATCAGCAGGACAGATATTCCCCGGGGTTTACTGAAGCCGCATTCACCATGCGGTAATATAACCGCTGATCATCTTCACTGGAATACAGAAAGGAGCAGAGGTATGGCTGACAAAAAAAAGCAGGCATCCAAGAGAATAACGCCGGATGAATTACTGGCCGTGATGGGCGACACCCCGGCCGATAACCGCGAAGGTTACAGTTTTGTAGTTCCCTGGAAAAGTCAAATGGCCGGGGGAGTGGTCAAGTCAATGGTAAAATTGGATAAAGTGCTGGAGTTGATCAGTACCAGCCCATATTACGGACCCTATGGGCTGGTTGCCCTCTGGCAAAAGGAGATCCTCGATAAAATGTTCCTTGATCCGGTGAAACAGTTTGCCCGATTTCTAACCCTGACAGGACGGAATCCGGATATGTTTGGTGAGATAAACAGCTGGATTTATCTCAGTCATGCCCGCCTCCTTTACAGCCTCTGCGGAAATTTTATAACGGACGGTCACTTCGATGTCGAAAAAGCGCGGCAGCTCACCACAACGGAAGAAGGCAAGGCTTTTCTAAAGGAGTGTATTGGAGAATTTGCCTTTCTGGAAAAGAACTTCAATTCACTCGGTCTCACGCGGCTGAAGGCGATGAAGGAACTGTTGATATCCCTGCTGGTCGTCATTACGGAAACGCCACTGAAAGATGATAACCTTCCCTATATGCCGAAGCAGGCCGACGGTTCCGATGCGATGCCTTTCTCGACTTATCTTGAAGAGGGGAGACTCCGTTTTGAATGTCTTTATCGGGTAAACGCCTTTGATATCAAAGAATACGCGGAACGCGCCACGGGCGGGAAAATCGGTTACTGTCCCTATGAATATGTGGAAGGGTCCAATCTTCATTCGGTGGTGCTGCGCCATTACCTGCCGATGGTGGATGTCAAGCTCAACGGGAAAATCCTTTATCTGAATACGCCTCTGATCAACAAACCGGAAATTTATGATATGGCCCGGGGCAAATCCATTGTCGAAGGCATGTTGAAGGAGGGTTATGAAGTCTATCTGGTTGAATACGGCGATGCCGGTTTTGAGAGCTCGCGGCTGGGACTGGATTTTTACGGTAAGGTGGTCCATGATCATTATCTGGAGTTGATCGGCAAACGTCATCCGAAAAAAGATATCTATGTGATGGGCTACTGCATGGGGGGGACGCTGATCCTGCCTTATCTGGCCAGACGCGCGGAAGAACGGATGGCTCAGAAAAAACAGATGGATATCAAAAAAGTGGCCGTCGTCGTGGCTCCCGTAAAATTTGACGACCAGGAAAGCGGTCATGCGAAAATGCGGGAGATCATCCGCACACAATACGATCTGGACGTGATTGAAGCCCTGTTTGGAGATGTCAATATCCCGTCCCAGGTGATTGAATTCGGCATGAACGAGATTCAGGCCGGTGTGTCCTATTATATGACCAACGGTTTTTACAGCCGCGCCATCAGACCTGGTTCCCTGGAGGATTCAGCGCCATTCCTCTACTGGCTGACCCATGGCACCAAATTTCCCTCACAGGCCCACCGGGAGTGGCTGCAGAAAATATATATGGACAATCAGATTTACGAGGGGACCTTTTGCCTGCCTTCGACCGTCCCGGCGCTCGACGGCAAGCCGGTCAATATGGGGGCACTCAAAAAAGCCGGGGTGGCCATTTTCAGTTACCGGGGTGACCGGGATCCCATCGCCCCATCCGCTTCCTGCGTATCCAGTGATATCTGGGGGAAGACCGCGAATAACAACATCAGTATCAGCCGCAGTGGATTGAACCGTACCATCGAAAAACATGTGGGGCATGTGTTCGTCGTCAGCAAGGTCCTGCTCGCAGAATATTTGGCGGTGGTGACCGCCTTCTTCCGGGGGGACTACACGGATTCAACACCCTCATAAATCCAGCGCTTTGCATCATCTCTATTCCATCATTGCGAGGAGCAGATCCCGATCATGTTCGCGGGGTGATTCAGAAAAGGAACTTTTGCAGTTCCTGCCCGCAATGATATTTTCAGACTGATTACGAAAATATCAAAACTCATCAATGAAAGAGAAATCATGACAACGATTGGTAACTGTCCGGCCGTCACCCTTGCGGCCGGAGAGCAATTACATGGATTCAGGGTGCTGCGGGTGGAACAGATTCCCGATATCCGCGTAACGGCCTATGAAATCGAACACGAAAAGACCGGCGCCCGAATTCTGCACCTTCATTGTGACGACCGCGAAAACCTTTATGCCATCGGCTTTCGCACGCCGCCCGCTGACTCCACGGGTGTGCCGCATATCCTGGAGCATTCGGTCCTGGCCGGTTCGGACCGTTTTCCTCTGAAGGATGCCTTCAATGAATTAATGAAAGGGACTCTGCAGACCTTTATCAATGCCTTTACCTATCCGGACAAAACCATCTATCCTGTGGCCAGCCAAGTTCGCGCTGATTTTTTCAATCTGGCCCGCGTTTATACCGATCTGGTGCTGAGACCCCGGCTGCTGAAGCAGACTTTTGCGCAGGAGGGCCATCATTTCGAGCTGGCCGATCCGGAAGATCCGGACAGCGACCTCATCATTTCCGGAATCGTCTATAATGAGATGAAGGGGGCCTACTCCTCGCCGGACAACCTGATGTATAAGGCCATCCAGGAACACCTCTACCCGGAAACCGCCTACGCGAATGATTCCGGAGGGAACCCCGAGGCGATCCCTTCACTGACCTATGAGCAATTCAGGGCCTTTCATCAGGCTTATTACTCCCCCACGAACGCCCGCTGGTTCCTCTATGGGGATATCCCCACAACCGAACACCTTACTTTTCTGGAAGAAATGCTGTCCGGCTGTAACCGGGTCAAGGTCGATTCGTCCATTAAGAGCCAGCTCCGGTGGTCGCACTCCGCTGTCGTCAACGGCCGCTATCCCGTGGGGAAGGATGAGGATCTGAAGAAAAAAACGACGGTGAATCTGGCCTGGATGCTGACGGAAAATACCGATGATGAAACAGCTTTGCTCCTGCAGATTATCTCGGGGATTCTAATTGGGAGTGCCGCCGGTCCGCTGCGGAAAGCCCTTATCGATTCAGGTCTGGGGGAAGATCTGTCGCCGGTGACCGGCCTGGAACGCGATCTGAAGCAGATCCTTTTTGCCGTGGGTCTTCGCGGTACCGATCCGGAGAAAGCCCCGCAGATTGAGACCTTGATTCTGGAGACACTCGCTCGCCTGGCTGCGTCGGGATTTGAACGGGATCTGATCGAAGGGACCCTGCATCAGGTGGAATTCCAAGGCAAGGAAATCAAGCGCGATGCCTATCCCTATGGAATTATCCTCATGGGCCGGGTCTTCCACACCTGGATCTATGACGGCGATCCCCTGGCGGGCCTCAACTTTCCCCGTCTGATAGAAATCCTTCGCTGTAAATGGGCTGAAAATCCGACACTCTTTCAGGATATGCTTAAAATCTGGTTTCTGGACAATCCTCACCGCCTGCTGTCCGTTATGGAGCCTGATCCCGCTTATAACGATGAACGCGATGCCGCTTTTCATAAGCAAATGGCCGGAATCAAGGCCGGGCTGTCGGCGGAAAAGATTGAGCATATCCGCCATGACGCGGAAACCCTGAAAATGTTTCAGTCCGAAGCGGATCACCCGGAGGCCTTGGCAACACTGCCCAAACTGAATCTCCGGGACATCCAGAGAACCGTGGAAACGATTCCCACTGAGAGAAATTTCATCCATAGCGTTCCGGCCATGACCCATGATCTTTTCACCAACGGGATTGCCTATCTTGATCTGGCTTTTGATATATCGGACATACCGGAAGCTCTCCAGCCTTATCTTCCCCTGCTGGGAAAGCTGATGACCAATATGGGGGCCGCCGGTTTCAGTTATGAGGAGATGGCCAAACGGGTAGCCCTCAAGACGGGGGGGCTGAGTTGCAGCCTGGCTGCTGGGCTGACAGCCAAAGAACGGACGCCCTGGCAGAAAATGATCGTCCAGGTCAGAGCCCTGCACCGCAATACCGGGGATGCCGTCCGGATTCTTTCCGATATTCTCACGGCAGGTGACCTGTCTCATGAGATCCGCATGCGGGACCTGATTGTGGAAAAGAAAAACCGACTCCATGCCTCGGTGGTTCCCTCCGGTCACCTCTTTGCGAAACGGCTGGCCGCGGCTGCGCTTTCCCTGCCTGCCTATCGTGACGAGCAGTGGCGCGGAAAAACGCAGATCCGGCTTTTGACGGAGGTGGCCGAACGATTTCAGGATCGGGAAAATGAGTTTCAGGAGAAGTTTAGTCAACTCAAAGAGCTGATTTTCAGACGGGAAAGGCTTACGCTCAATCTGACAGCTGACGGCGAGGGTCTCTCCCCGCTCGCTGACGCGGTGGACGGATTGATCTCGCATTTGCCGGGAGGGGGAGCACCGGGCATTGCCGCGATGCCGGACCTTTATCGGCAAGATGCCGGTGTGGCCATCCCCGCCCAGGTCTGTTATGTGGCAAAGGCGATGAAAGCTCCAACCTACGCTGATCCCATGGCGGCCTCTTTATTCGTTGCCGCAAGACAGTTATCCAGTGGCTATCTCTATAAACATATTCGCGTCCAGGGCGGCGCTTACGGAGGGATGTGCCAGTATGATCCCATGAACGGTCTTTTTGCTTTCCTGTCCTACCGGGATCCTCATCTTGTGGAAACCCTCCATGTTTATCGTGATGCGGTGAATTTTCTCGCCCATGAGCGTGTCCCNNATGATCCGGGCGTTTGCCGGCCTGACCGATGAGGATCGTCAGAACTTCCGGGACGGAGTTCTGGGTGTCACGGCGGATGCCATTCAGGAAACGGCCGCCCGCTATTTTATTCCTGCTGCGGAGTCTGCGGTCATTGCCGTATATGCCTCCGAAGACAGGCTCCTTCAGGCCAATGAAATCCTGTCGCCCAAACTTGTGGTAGAAAACTTGATATAACCGGACCAGAGAGAGTCGATCTATGTGCGGTCTCTTTATTCTATTAACTGATTTATCGCTGATCACTGAATCGTTTAATGTTCAGGACGTGGCCTGTGAATATAGACCGGGCAGCCGTATATCTCCCGGACAACAGGTCGCTGCCGTCATCCATGATGAGAAAAATCGTCTGGTCAATTTCCGCTGGGGGCTTATTCCATCCTGGGCAAAGGACCCATCCATGGGAAACAGGATGTTTAATGCACGGGCGGAGACCCTATCCGAAAAACCGAGTTTCAAGAACGCATTCAAAAAGCGCCGGTGCCTGATTATCGCTGACGGATTCTATGAGTGGCAGAAACTGGGGAAGGTGAAGAAACCTCTGTATTTCAGTCTCAAATCGGGAAGACCCTTCGGATTTGCCGGACTCCATGAAACCTGGGTATCACCGGATCATCAACCCATCCATACCTGTACGATCATTACCACAGAGCCCAACGAATTGATAAAGCCCATCCATGACCGGATGCCTGTTATGGTGCCGAAAGAACGTGAAGCATTCTGGATTGATCCTGACAATCAGAATCAGAAGGATCTGCTGTCTATATTGAAACCCTATCCTTCGGAGGAAATGGAAATGTCAGAGGCGTCCATTTCTTTCAGAAGTGTATAAAGGATGAAGGTCGAATAAATGGGACTCCTCCATCTGCTGATTAACGATCCTTTTACCTTCATTCTGCTGGTCATACCCCTTTTGTATTCCATCATCATTCATGAACTGGCTCACGGATGGGTGGCTTACCGGATGGGCGATCCGACGGCCAAGTCGCTCGGCAGGCTAAGCCTCAATCCGTTAAAGCATCTCGATCCTGTTGGTACCATCATGCTTTTTATTTTTGGTTTTGGATGGGCCAAGCCGGTCCCAGTCAATTTCAACTATCTGCACAACANNCCTGTATCGCCTTTTATCGCCGCCGCCTTCAAGTGTTCTGATGACATTCCTCTATTACCTGGCGCAAATCAATATCATCCTGGCCGCGTTCAACTTAATACCGATTCCGCCCCTCGATGGTTCAAAAATTCTCATGGGATTCGCGCCGGCAAGATTTCAATATTTCCTCTCCCGCCTTGAACCTTACGGATTTTTCATGATCATCGGCCTGCTGTATCTCGGGGCTTTGGATCCCCTCATCGCATTCTTTCGCCGGATTATTTTGGCGTTGATCAGTATCCTCTTGGGATAAAGAGAATCTCCGATGAAAAAAAATCTTATTGAACAATACCGTTATTTTCTCAAGGACACCATTCGGAAACAGATTGATTTTTCACAAACCGACCAGAATCTGGGCGTTGATCCCCCTCCCATCGAAAAGCCCTGTCCGGACAAGGCCGTAAAGATCGACCTTCCCATAATCGGTCATTGGAAAGATATCCTGGAGGTGGATCTGGCAAAAGCAATCATCAACCGTCAGAGCCGCAGAAGCTATCTTGATCAGCCTCTGACTTTGGATGAGCTCTCTTTCCTGCTCTGGGCGACCCAGGGCATGCGAAAGAAAATCGATGCCGGCCATGCGTATCGTACGGTGCCTTCTGCGGGATGCAGACATGCTCTGGAAACATATCTCTGTGTGCTCAACGTTCAGGGATTGAGTCCGTCTGTATACCGGTATCTTCCCGGTGAGCACCAACTGCTTTTCGAGTTCACCGAAGAGCGGCTTGCTGAAAAGCTGGTTCATGCTGTTTTTGGACAACCCTATCCGGGTGAGGCAGCGGTGACCTTCATCTGGACGGCCATACCCTACCGGATGGAATGGCGTTATGGCCTCGCGTCGCACAAAGTCATCACCATCGATGCCGGGCATGTCTGTCAGAATCTCTATCTGGCATGTGAGGCGATTGGGGCCGGAACCTGTGCCATCGCCGCTTATAACCAAGAGTCCATGGATCGTCTTTTAAAGATTGATGGGCAGGATGAATTTGCCATTTACCTTGCATCGGTTGGCAAAGTCAGGGTTAAGAAGGCATGAAATAATGGAACCGTTCTAAGATAGAGGTTGCCACAAGAATCCTAATCATTACCGTCTCAATTTTTTTTCATTAGCTGGTCAACCCTTTCCTGGATGGAATCAACCAGGGTCCTGAGTTCATCCTCGTCCAATTGGTCGAGGAAGTGCATCTCGATATCAGCTTTNNTAAAAGCAATCATAAGTCAAGCGTTCATCAACTCAAGGTAAAACTCCGCATGGATATGGATTTATGCTGGAACCCTTTGTGGAAAAAATGAAGCTTATCCTCATTTCTTCTGATGGCTTCGATATAAAGCAATGGAAGATAATGATCATTCGTCGGCACGGATAAAGAAGCCGCTTTGTACAGGAACCTGTCATCATGAATCAGACTTTCAGCGTCTGCATTTTTTAAACTTTCCTCCACATAGCCATCAAATTCGACGGCCCATGGATAGGGATTCTCATCAAACTGTTCATGGGACATCCTGGACAGATTGTGTACGATATTCCCACTGCCGATGATAAGAATTTTCTCATCCCGCAGGGCAGATAAAATCTTGCCGATTTCATAATGGGTCTCTGCGTCCTTAGTAAAATCAATACTGATCTGAATCACCGGTATATTTGCTTCCGCATAGAGGTGTTTGAGAATCGCCCATGCCCCATGATCAATCCCCCAGGAATAGTCTTTGATGACAGGTATGGACTTTCCGAGATCGATGATCCGGTCTGTTGTTCGGGTTGAACCGGGCGGTCTGTAGGAAACCTGATATAGTTCCATGGGGAAGCCGTAGAAATCATAAATTTGTTCCGGATTAACTGTACCCGTTACAAAGGTACCTTCTGTCAACCAATGGGCGGAAATGACAACAATAGCCTGTGGTCGAGGGATATGGGCTGCGATGTTCTTGAGGCTTGAGGTGAATTCATTTTCCTGAACGACATTCATGGGGGAACCATGGCCGATAAACAGAATGGGCATTACGTCTTTCATCGTTTCATCTCTGGTAAAAACGCCGTTTCTTTTTTCAGAAACTCATTCTTACCCGGATGGAATGTTGATGTCAATTAGGACTTTCCATGATGCATGAAATAGAGAGTTATGACAATCACGAGTACACGAAGTCATGAGTCAGCCATGCCATCGTGCCGGTGTCCACCGGGAGCTCCGATATCTTGCCGCAAGAAGCCGAATATCTCACGGCCTCTATAGCACGGATAAGGGTTTATATCGTCAGGCTGAGCAAGCTTTCACCGGACGAGTCCGATTAAAGCTCTGACGCCGGGGAGAAGCCACATGGCTTTTTTCCGTAGGTTCGCTATAATTGAATCCTGCCAACACCCGTCTCTCGATGGGCGTCCCCAGAATCTTCTCAATGTCCCGGATCGTGGCTTTATCGTCGCTGGTCACCAGCGTCAGGGCGTCGCCCGTACGTTCGGCTCTGCCCGTCCGGCCAATCCGGTGAATGTAGTCGGTCGCAGTACCGGGAATGTCAAAATTGATGACATGGGAGATGCTGGCAATGTCCAACCCCCGGGCCGCGATGTCCGTTGCGACCAGGACGTTGATTTTGCCTGCCCGGAAACGGTCCATGGCCTGCTTGCGCTGGCTCTGGGATTTATTGGCGTGCAGCGCCGAAGCCGCATAACCGGCCCGCGTCACTTTTTCTGCGACACGGTCCGCGCGGTGCTTGGTCCGGGTAAAAACCAGCACGGAATCAACGTTCATATTATCCAGCAGCTTCTGCAACAGCCCGGGCTTCAAATGCTGCGGTACGGGGTAGAGCATATGGGACACCATGCTGGAAGGCGCATCGTTTCCCATGGAGAATCGCTGCGGCGAGCGCAATGTCTTCGCAGCCAGTTTTTCCACGGCGGCATCGAAGGTCGCCGAGAAGAGAAGCGTCTGCCGTTCGGGCGACACCGCTTTCATGATCTGCTGGATGGAAGGCAGAAACCCCATGTCCAGCATGCGGTCCGCTTCATCGATCACCAGGACTTCTACACGATCCAGTCTGGCGTTTCCCCGATTCAGATGATCCAGCAGGCGGCCCGGACAGGCGACGATCACCTCGACGCCCTGCTGCAAGGCCTTTTCCTGCGGCTGCATGCCCACGCCGCCGTAAACCGTGGCGGATCGCAGGGACGTAAATTTCCCCAGCGCATTCACCACGTCGTTGATCTGTTCGGCCAGTTCACGCGTCGGTGTGACGATCAGGGCGCGCGTCCTGCGGCCGCCCGGCTTTTTCACAGCCAGCAGGTTGTGCAGAATCGGAAGCACAAAAGCGGCCGTTTTGCCGGTGCCGGTCTGGGCNNGGCGTTGCTTTCTGATACCCGGCCGCTTGCAGCCCTTGCGCAACACGGTCGTCCAACTTGAAACTTTTAAAACTCATTCTTTATCCTTCTTGTTTTTATTTACCAGCGGTTGAGAGATTTGAACCCATTTCGAACCGTTACGGCTGGTAAAGACACGATATTCCACACGCTGGTTGGGCGCCCGAAAGACAGGTCACGAACACGGCATTAAATTTGGATTCTGTTTAGATTAGCGGGATTTTCCTGCCGAAGTTTCTCAAGAAGAAAGGTTAGGAAGGCAAATGACAATCGCTATCACGTAGAACTCTCTACACCTATGGCCGATGAATAGCAAGAAATATTATTAGAAATAAAAATGATCTGTTATGGAGGTGATCTTCCCCTGATTGGATGGACACACCGAAAAGTTAGATGTTGATCCTCCCTCGGAAAAGTGGACACATCATTAAGCTTCTGAGTATCTTTAAACCTTTTGTGAGCTTTCCTGCCAGGTGAAATTTTCCTGCTTCACTGCAGATGGATCCACATGAAGGTTGTCCAGTTCCTTTAGGGCCGCCTCCATCATGGGAGGCGGACCGCAGAGGAAGAAGGCAGCATCCTGAGCAACCCCGTGCCTTTTCAAGATATCTCCGCTCAAACGTCCCTTCTCGTAGCGGATATGGGGGTATTGTTGCTGAAAGTGACGCTGCACATCGTCTTCACGGCTCAAGCAGTGAACAACCGTGAGGCTGAGCTCCTGGGTCATTTCCTCGATCTCATTTGCAGAGAAGACATCTGCGATGGCTTTATTCGCCCAGAAAAGGGTTACTTTATTGCCTGCTTTAATATTTTTGAAGTGCCTCAGCACGCTCAGGAATGGTGTTATACCCACGCCCCCGGCCATCATAACGATTACGGGCTTTGTATCAATGTCTCTACAGAAGATACCGAGCGGACCCATACATTTTACCGGAGTTCCCGGCTTCAAATCAGGAATGGCGGAAGTGAACTGACCTTCCTTCTTAATAGTCAGATGTAGGATAGGATCCTCAGGAGCGCCAGCCATTGTGAACGGGTGCGGTTCACTCCATCCGTCAGGCCTCATGATTCTGACGGATACAAACTGTCCGGCCTTTCTACTTGCGAACTTCTCATCAGATCCTTCGAGATAAAGTGAATTAATATCATAGTTTTCAGGCACCACCTTGACCACCGTACAAATATTCATCTGGTCCTGACCCGCGCTTTTTGCAGTCATTTTACAACCTCCTCGTCTACTGCTTTTGAAACAGTAGTCAGTGCTACACTTTAAGGTACTTGTTAAACCACGCTATGCAACGGCCCCAGGCGTCTTGGGCTGCCTCGGGTCTGAAACTAGGCCGGTAGTCCGCATAGAATGCGTGTGGCGCCCTGGGGTAAAGAACGAAGTCACTCGTCTTGCCTGCTGCCTTGAGGGCAGCTGCCATCTCCTTGACGTCGGCCACGGGGATGCCCAAATCCGCCCCGCCATAAAGGCCGAGGATGGGTGCATCGATCTGCGCGGCGATGTCGAGCGGACCGGCTGTGCGGACGCCGGGTGTCTTGGCAGGCCGAAGCTGGCCATACCATGCAACGGCCGCCTTCACCACATGGGTATGGGCAGCAAAAAGGAGAGTGTACATCCCACCCCGACAGAATCCTGTTACGCCGATTCGATCAACCTGCCCCGCCGGATGCTGTTTAACATAGGCCATAAGGGCGTCAAGGTCCCCCATAACCCGTTCATCGGGAACCGAGTCGGCCACCTTCCGCACTGATTCTATGTCGGGTAAATGCAGGACACCTCCTTCCCGTGCATAGGGCTCAAAGGTGACACTCAGAAAACCTTCCCTGGCAAAGCGGCGAGTAACATCTTTAATGTGCTCGTGCATACCAAAAATTTCTGGAATTACCAGCACAACCGGATATTTCCCTGTGGCGGAGGGTCGTGCCTCGTAAATCGGGATCCGGAAATCTCCGGAGGATATTTTGCCATCAGCCACCGCGAGACCAGTGACAGGGGTGGTGATGACCTCGCCTGCCACTGAATTCGCAGCCATTGCGAAACCCGCGAGGCTGATGCCCGTAATGCTCATCCGTGCAATAAACTGCCTCCTGGACATACCTTCATATGCATTTGCAAGCCAATCTTCGATCATAACTACCTCCATTTGGGGGACGGGTTATCATTGCGCAGGCTTCTCGATTTCATCGTACAGGATTCTCCCTAAAAAAATTAGACCTACTCTCTATAAGCTGAACATTTATGACGCTTCAGAGAAGTGTCTGATGGACGTTCTCGATTAGCCATTTCCATTGTCCCACAGGACATCGGATGATTACAAAATATACCAAAGAAATGGCAGGAAATAAAAGACTTTCTGATGTTACGGCTTCAAATATCGAATTACAGGGTAAAAGAAGAAAGAATCTCTTTGAAGTACAAAACCTGTGAAGAACGTTACAGAGTTGACGATGACTGCTTGAAATATAATTTTTCAAGTGCGAATTGACATTTTCATCCTTCCCATTTACAGTCTGCCATCATTATCAATTTCTCTTAAGGAGATCAGCATGGAAAAATCGGATCTGGAAAAATATTGTGAAAAAGCCATTCAGGATGGNNGCTGTCCTCCCCAGACACCAGCACCGGAGCAGACAAGGGCAATTCTGGATTCCTACCATCGCGCGATCCTCTTCCATCGAGAAGCTCCCAGAACCAAGGACCGAGGAGAAAAATTCATAAAATTATTTGATACTCTGGTTACGATGGAGGGTGACCTCTTCAAAGACGGCTATTACAAGGCCTTTGCCATGCTGGCCGGTCCCTGTGCGCTCTGTAAGGAGTGCGGGAAAGTTCAGGGCATTCCCTGCCGCTTCCCGGCTAAGGCAAGACCTTCGATGGAAGCTTGCGGAATCGATGTCTTTCAAACGGCGAGGAATAACGGTTTTTTTATCCGTACGCTCCGGGAAAAGGCGGAAACACAAAACATTTATTGTCTGCTGCTGGTCGATTAATATTTTTTTATCTGCTGTTTAAAGTCTTGCATGCTGGAAATTTAAAGAGTTCAGTAAATGTCGTTTATTGATATCACCTGAAAGTCCTCAGAAACATATCAGCAGGCCGTTTGATGATTCCCTGCAGAAATGTGTGCAAATATTAGTCAGTCATAGACATATGTAGGCCATATCATCGAGGATAAGCCTGCTTAGACAGCAGGCCGGAGTTGACAAAATACGCCATTTGTTAAGGACTTACCTTTCTCTAACGATATCCCCCTCATCATCCATCAGCATTTTCGAAGTTTATTATCAGGATTTTCGAAGTCATAAATAGGGATATTCCCTATTGTAAATCACGGCACAATTCTGTATTCGGTGGCTAACTGTGACTGCAGATTATATGTAATTATGGGTAGCCCTTGGAGAGCAGAAGGGAAGCATATGGTAAAATCAGCTTAAAACATCCTACAGGAGATAAATCATGTTAAGAAATTTCTTAAGAAAGTTTTCATTTTTGATAGTGAGTTTATTGCTTGTCAGTTGTGCTTCTCAAAAATCAATAACCCCATTTAACGTCGCAGACGTCAATCCAGAATTGAATTCAGGCCAGCCCACCCAGAAGGTCGATAACCTGATAGCTGAAAAACCGATATCGGTTCCCCCATCTCAACCTGGTGAAGTTGAAAAAGAGGTGAAGCCTGTAAAAGAAACCGGCTCAGCAATAGAGCAGCCACCGGTTTCTAAAGTGGAACCTGTGCCAGAAAACGTTTCCATTACCCTGAGTGTACAATTTGACACCGGCAAAGCAAACATCAAATCAAAGTATCACAATGACATGAAGAGAGTTGCCGACTTTATGAGCAAATATCCCTCAACGTCGGCGGTCATCGAAGGACATACAGACAATGTCGGCAAAGAGGTGGTCAATGTTAAACTATCTCAGCGACGTGCCGATAATATAAAAGTATATCTTGCTGAGAAGTTTGGTATCGACAGTTCACGCATGAAGGGGATGGGCTATGATTACCAAAAACCCATCGCAAGCAACAAAACGGCGGAAGGAAGACAAAAGAACCGTAGAGCCGAAACCCACATTGAAACTAATGTAATCCGGAATAGTTTATGCTCTTTTTTTGAAGATTCAGACCTTCCTAAAGGCGGATTTTCTATAGTAAATCAAGAAACAATTGATGCAAAGATTAAATCTTTCAAGGAAAAACAGGGAGTCGCATCCTATTCTTCAAAAATAGTTGAAGGGCCTACGCTGGAACTTTATGTAATGTGGAGGGGGATCTTTTCTCACTGTGCCATTCGTATTGAAACAAATCCACATTCATTTTATCAGCTTGAGTTACAAACTTTGCCTGATTTAAAAAAAGCAGGCCTGAAAGATTTTCATAAAATTGGGGCGGCAATAAATTTATTAGGTGTGGCCGAAGATCAATTTGATGTTGTGGAATTTACCGACAACAATGAACGAAAAAAAATGGATAATTTAGAACCCCATTATGCAACCATGCCAATTTGCATTGACAAAAAAGCCACCAAGAAAACAACCCAGTGGTATCAGGATTGCCTAAGTCGCTATGCTGGAAGTTACAATCCTGAAAATGCGCGAAAAGCTGGGAATCCAGCAAAAGTATTCGAGTATAATCCGCCTATCCACAATTGCTGTAACTTTGCAGAAGAGGCTTTAGAAGCTTGTGGATTGGCACATTGTTTTGATTTGGGGAAAAGCACAGGCCTTCATAGCAAAACTGGCCCGCTGGAAGAATAACTACGGTGCTGATGCTATGATTAAAAGAATCATGATTTAGTTTTCGGATAGGTATGCACCCGGGTCTTACGTCGGAGTTTATGACGGAAATTAGTGCTATCGTCATCAATAATCCTCCGCAGATATTCGATATGGCGTTCAATGGCTTCAATGTAAAGGTTCTGATCAGTCATGAATCTCTTTTTGAAATGGTAAAGTGCGTACATATATGTATTTACGTATGATTCAGAAAACCGCTTTTTCATGAATTCATAAAAACCTAACGTCTTTTTAATGATGTCAAATTCGATATTAAATCCTTCAATACCCGCTTCCTTGAATTCATAGTATAAAAACAATAATTTCTCCAAATATTCCCTGTCGGACATTTGAGATAAAAGATCGGACGTGCCCAGTATGCATCCAGCTAATTGCTCTTCCGGTGAGGAAAACGTTATGGTTTCAAATCTGACATTTAGATCCGTACATAGAATCAGATTGCTCATGGTCATAATTTGATCCGGATCAATTTTAAAAGCAGCCTGGTGTTTATCGAGGAATTGAATGCTTCTTTTCACATGAATGGAGGTATACTTTGCGCCGGTACCTTCATCATCCGATTTTTCCTGAATATATCCTGTATCATGAAAAAGAGCGGCGTTAAGAAGATTGATAGCAAGTTGAGCCGGAAGGGGTACGTTCTTGATGTTGTATCCATCAATTAAGCGGGCGGTGACGAGCAGGATATCGATCGTGTGTGTAAAATTGTGATATTCGGTGTTGCATGCCTTATAGCCAGGGAATTTCCCTTCGAACAGCTTTTTGATAAGTGAAAAATTCTTATATATATCGCCGAAACTTCCGCTTGGATAATGATAACAGAAGATTTTCTTAACCTCAGTGATAATTGTTTTTGGGGCAGGATCGCCCATGAGCTGTGATAGCTGTACGTGATAGATGGAATTCACTTGCATATTCGGCATGGTCAGTAAAAGTAGAGTCAGTTCTGTTTATTCGGGCGGATCTGTTTCTCCCGATATGATCTGCGTGGTCAGGTCAATCTCTTTGCTCTCTGATTTACAATAAATGATAATAGATTCTTAATCATGTTGGGTCCAGAAACCTAAGATGGCCAGAAGTATGATTAAAAAACCGGCTCCCAGATAAATATAGGTGAAAGTATTGGGAAGGAGAACTCCACTATCAGTAAAAATATTGAAGTTCAGTATGTAACCCCAGTACACCGTAAAACAATAATTGATGAGGATTGCTAATTTCAAACGACCAAAAAGGAAGGCGAGAGTGGTCAGAACTAATAGGAGGATAACCTCGAAAAGAGGTATGGTTATTTCTGATGAAAAAATAGACTCCATGCTCGTATCTCCTTTCTAAAATATTTTTTCATCGTTCATTTTCACGGTCGCCACCGGGTGGCACAGCATCAAATAAGACGATAAAAGGGTCTATCGTCGTATTTAAGGAACATTAGATATGTCTATCACGATACCAGATACACATACCACATTTTTAATTAGATTTCTGCGATTTTTTATCATGATCGGTCGAATGGAGGGACTACTTCAGCATAAAAAGATTACCGACGGAAAGATTTTATTCTATGCGCTTGAATGTTTATGATTTATCGGTATGATATGGCATCCGTGGGGTGGAGGGCCAAAATGTTAATTCTGTAATTGCTTTCAGTAAAGTATGAACTCATTGTTGAAGCCTTGTCTATGATTGCAGGACGATGTTTGCTTGTTTAGAGGTGAATTACGGAGATTTAGGATATGGAAGAAAAAAATCTGACCCCAAAGCAACTGAGCGAAGAATTAGAGATGCTTCAACATCGGATTGCAGCGCTTGAGAAGGA
>PMNM01000103.1:0-208 GCA_003161855.1 Syntrophaceae bacterium
CAGTTGTCTGACAAAGTTCGAAGATGCCTCGACAATCTTCGCCTCGATAGAGATCTGTCGTAATTTCCCCGTGTCCGCCTTTTTTTGCTGCTCTTGCTTTTCTCGCTCCTCCGTTGCGGCCCGTTGACGCTTTTCGGCAGCTTCGCCCTCATTCTGTATATCTCTCCATCTTTTTGTCGTCATGACGGTAATGATGTCACCTTCCTGT
>PMNM01000103.1:323-5711 GCA_003161855.1 Syntrophaceae bacterium
CAATGGCTTTCTCCGGCAGCGATGCCACATTAAAATCAATGACGATATTATGACCATCCTGTCCGATACGATAAGGGACCAGCTTGTTTAATTCGATCCTGATGACGGCTTGCTGATTGCTGTCATTTACCTTTTGAACCGGTACGACCCGGATGAGATTATCGAGAGCCCCCTCACCCATGGGTCGCCGCAATGTCTGTGGAACGAAGAGATTATCCATTTTGATCAAGACAATATTGCCAGGCTGATCTTCAGCGAGAGCCCCCGACTGTCCTGAAAGCATTAGGACCACCCGCTCTTTCCCCCTGAATTTTTCAAAGAGGATGTTTTCAAGATATCCTGCCTGGTTTTCCTGAATCTTGGATGTCTCCGTCATGGCCGGATTCGGTGGTGCAGCTTTCACCGTTCCCACGCTGCCCATAAGCATGACGAAACCAATTAACATGACAATTCCTGCCCGTGGCCGGTTGTTTTTCATGGTTTTCCCTCACCCTGGCGAAGCTTGATGATTATTTTTCTTGACTCTATTTTCCCTTCATCTGTCCTGATTTTTTCATCGACGATTATTCGATCGGCCAGTATTTTTGAAATGCGTCCATTATTCAGACCGATGTAGGCACCCGGTAAAAGAGAGTAAAATTTCCCTGCGCNNTGAATTGTTCAACCGTCTGTCTTTGCAACGGATTTAAAGAAAGGGGGCTTGATTGCTCAACCGTTTTTTTCTTGACCAGTTCCACATCGATAAAAGGTTTGAATGGGTCAGCTTTTCCTGTCGGATTATAATGGTAAGTTTCCTCGATCTTTGCTACAGTCGTCGTCGATGCTGTCGCCGCCGCTTCTGGCGGACCCATCCCCTGTACGTCCTGAGGTCCCATCGGCAAAGATCCCACCAACACGAGGCCTGTCCATAGGATCGAGATTCCAATTTTCTCTCTTAGGATGCCTTGTTCTTTTCTCATCGTGGTTTGTCGACAAACATATAGGTTTTGATCACACAATCGATTTTAATCAACCGCCCGTATCCCTTGACATCTTTACCTTCCCCCATGGAAATATTCTCGATATTAATAATGCGGGGGAGTGTTGCCACCTTTTCAAAAAAAGACAGGGTGCTATGAAAACGACCACTGAGCGAGACCGTAACGGGAATTTCCTCATAGAACTTATCGGGTTCAAGTGCCTGCGGAGGAGGTGCCTTCCCTGTCGCAGGTTTTTGTTCTGAACTTCGCTGAGGGGGGGGCTCCGGTGGCTTTGGTTGAAAGAGGAGAAAATCCAAGCCGGCTGATTTGCCCAGAGAGGCAACCGTCTGGAAGAGCGGCTGTATTTCCCGTTTATCGGGAAGCTTGTTCAGGGCCTCCTGGAAAGCCGTCTTGAGGGCAGCCACTTCCTGCAGGAATCTGGTTTTCTGGGAGGCGATACGTTCCTTCTCAGTGACCTCTCGCTGAAGTTCGGACAATTTGGTCTGAAGCGTCGCCTTCTCATGAAGAGCGGACTGTAAAAAGAAAAAGTAATAAAAATATCCGATCAGTCCATAGGCCACCAGGATAAGTAATGCCATCACCTTGGGGGACATTTTTTTTAAGTCTTCTAACGAGATGGCCATGCGTTAAGACCTCTTTTTCACACAGGATAAGGTAAACTGCTGCAGCTTTGAACCGGCTATGTCCACTTGCTTCGAAGAAATCAGATCAACCGATTGAATATATTTGGACAATTCGAGGCTTTTCATGAAGAGCGCTACCGTGATGTTATCCCGCCCGATTCCTTCGATGTTCAGGTTCATGCCGGTTTCCGATATTTTATTAAGCCAGAGGTTCTTGGTGGGAGTCAGCTGATTGATCTCATCCAGCAGACGGACCGGGTAAAGGCGGTCTTCATCAAGACGCTTAATAACGGCCAGTTTCTTTTCAAGGATATTCTTCTCGGTTTTGATATTATCAATCTCGCCGATGATTTTCTTCAAATCGGCAAGACGGCTTTCCTTGATTTTAATATCTCTTTGAAGATTACTGATGCTCCGGCTGACATAAATGTGTACCGAAGCGATGATGAATAAAAAGATCAAAGAGGTGAAAAGAATGATCACGGCCTGACGGGCCATGGTCGCCTGTTTTTCTTTCTCCTTATAAGGAAGAAGATTGATCTTGATCATTTATCACCTATTCTGCGTAGGGCCAAACCGACCGCAACAGCGGCTGTAGATCCAATGGCCTTGATTTCCTCCGGCGTTAGTTTCTTCTTATTATAGTCAATTTTCCTGAAAGGATCAATAATTTCCGTTTCGATGTTGAGTCTCTGAGCCAGAGTCTCGGCAAGACCCGGAGCATTGGCCACACCGCCGGACAAAAGGACCTTTTTAATATTTTCTCCTCCGGAGATGGATCTGAAATAATCAATGGATCTTTCAATTTCCGTACAAATGGGATCGGCATAACTGAGCAGACTCTCTCTGAAGGTCTTTTTAGTCAGGTCATCTCCTTCGGGGCCTTCGATTTTCATTTTTTCTGCTGCTTCAAAAGTCAGGCCATGGTTCGCTTGGACGGCCTCCGTCAAAGAATTGCCGGCCAGTGTGAAGTCTCTTGTAAAAAGAGAAATACTGCCCTTGACCACATTGATGTTTGTGATACTTGCTCCGATATTGATCATGGCCACGATGTGGTTTTCTTCAAAGTCATAATTGGCTTCGTACATGGTTTCCAAAGCAAAGGTGTCCACATCCATGATGAAGGGAGATAGCCCGGCACTCACGATGGCATCGGTGAAACCTTCAATCACCTCTTTTTTTGCAGCGACAAGAATAATCTCCATTTGATGGGGGTTGAATTCATTGGGACCCAGAACCTGAAAATCGAAGTTGACATCGTCCATATTATCAAAGGGGAGATATTTACTTGCTTCGTCGCGAATTAGGTCACGCAGTTCTGCATCTTCCATGGAAGGCAGGGTGACTTTTTTGATAATGGCAGAATGTCCAGAAAGGGAGGTGACAATCCCTTTGCGATTGAAGGCGGTTCCTTTAAAGAGATCCTTGATTTTTTCTGTTAAGGATCCCGGTTCAATCAGAACACCATCTTCGATGATGCCTTTTTCTAAGGGAATTTGAGAAAAATGGTTGAGGATGAACCCATCCTTGTTTTCCAGGATTTCGGCAAGTTTCAATGAGCTTGATCCGATATCCAGTCCTACGAGCTGTTTCTTACCTGAGAATATATCATCTAAGGGGAGGGAAGCCAGCGAGGTGCTGAACTTCGCGGGCAGCTTGAGGCCTGAAAATAAATCCTTCATCTTGGACATAGAGCCACCAAATTCACAGGTGAAAAACTAAAGCGGGTCATGTTACTGGGAAAACCGATAAACCAGATCTCCCTTCCTGACCATACCGAGTTCATTTCTCGCGACCATTTCGATATAGGGTAACTCACTCCTCAAGAGTATAATCGTTTTTTTTAGTTCTCTATTCTCTCTGGCGATTTCTCGATTTGTCTTTTTTAGCGCGGTTAATTTCTCTCTCATCATGAAATTGTCTACGATCCCTCTATTGCCAAAGGTGATTAAAAACCCCATGACAAGAACAAAAACTGAGAGATACCGTCCCACTTTCATTTCAAGATCACACCCTGATAAAGGATTTGAAGTTTCTACAGGGGATAAAAATCAACAGTTACCACCCCCTGCATTACGACTCACCCGCCCCCACTTTTAAAGTGTATACATCAAATCTCATGATTTTACAACAAAAAAATGAATGTCTTTCATTTTTTTATTCATTAAGGGTAGAGGGAAGCAGCATCTGGGGCTCTCCCAGCAAGAAATCCCCACGCTCAATCCATTCTTTCAGGATGTTGGCGATTTCTCTTGCTTTGAAATAACTGGAGAGCGGTGCGGTGGCTACCTTTTTCCCGTTCAGAAGGATTGTCCCGCTGTGAAGTTCCTTGTAAGTGACTTCCCCCAGACTTTTGGGTGAACCTTTCGGATAGTCCATGCTGTAGTCATAGATCTGCGTAACGATATCTTCGTCTTTGACCGAGGTGTAGCGTGCCATTTCTTCATTGAGAACAGGAATGGGGATGCCGATGCCCACATAGAGGGATACCCCATACCCCAGCATACTGGCGCCCACGAGCCATTCCGGGCTCATTTCTTTTAGATTGCCGATGGTGGCAATTGTTCCCGCCCCCTCCTTGGGGACTCCGTTTTTACTTCGGGGGACATTCGGGTTGTGCTGAGTGCCCGGCCAGGCAACAAANNTTGCGCGGATTAAACAGGATGGCGTCCCGCAGGTCATGGATGGTGATATTCTTTTCATGTTTGCGTGCGGGATAGCAGTCTGTGCCGTATCCCTCCATCCGCAGCCGGATAACATTGCCGGCCACGAGATCCTGAATGACATGACCGCCGCCATAATTAAATTCCCCCGGATAGACGCTNNCAAAAGTTCCTGTGGTAACAACATCAACCCGGCGGGCGGCCTCCACATCTCCATGCCGTTCCACGATGTCGATGATCTCTTCCGCCGTGACCACGACGGCCTTCCCCTGTTTGATCTTTTCGTTGATTTCCCGGATGGTTTTAGTGACTTTATTTTTTTTCATGGGACCTAACCCCTAGGATAAAGTGTCGGATTTAAAGTGCTGCGCGTTGGGTTGTTTTCTCACTCAAAACTCAGCACTTAGCACTCAACTCTCATTTTTTCGTATGCCCGAACCCCCCGTCGCCGCGCCCTGTNNATCATCTGTGCAATCCGGTCCCCCCTGCGGACGACAAAAGGCTGGTCACCATGATTGATCAGCAGGATGCCGATTTCACCTCGGTAATCGGCGTCGATGGTGCCCGGCGCATTCACCAGCGTCACGCCATGCTTCCAGGCGATCCCGCTGCGGGGCCGTATCTGGGCCTCATAACCTTCAGGGAGGGCGATCGCCAGACCGGTGGGTATCATCTCCCGCTGGCCCGGAAATATCGAAACCTCCTGGCCTACTGCTGCAAAAACATCCAAGCCGGCCGCATGCTCTGTCATATACCGGGGAAGCGGCAGATCCTCATTCCCCGGCAGTCTCTGGATCGTCACGGTAACTTTCTCCATACGGCAGTTACTCAGCACTTCAGGATATCCAGCGTCAGATCCTTTTCGGAGACCCGCCCGATAGCGGCCACGCCGATGGTGCTGGGATTGAAAATTTCAGCAGCCAGCGACCGGATATCTTCACTGGTGACGGCATCGATTTGCCGGATTACCTCTTCCGTGGAAACGTGATCCCGGAAACAGATCTCGTTTTTGGCCAAGCGGGTCATGTGGTTATCCGTGCTTTCCATGCTGAGCAGAAAATTCCCCTTAATCAGTTCCTGGGCCGAATGTAATTCACGTTCCGTCAGGGCCACATGGGTCAA
>PMNM01000103.1:5719-18130 GCA_003161855.1 Syntrophaceae bacterium
TCGGGGCTGAGGGAAGACGGGGCGGGACAGCCCATGACCAGATGGACCTGCTCTAGATCCTTAGGGAGGACGGCGATCCCGGCGGAAACCTCCGGCGCTCCGATGCTGTCCTGATTTACGTCGCGGGCTATGGAACCGAAGGCCTGGCCGACCAATTCCACCAGGACCTCATGTTTCAGGTTGCCGGCTGCCGTCAGTACGACATTCTGCCCCCGGTAACGATCGTTGACGAAACGGACGATCGCATCCCGGCTGAATCCCTCCACCCCTTCTTTTGTACCCAGCACGGGGTAACCGAGGGGGTGATCTTTCCAGAATATTTCTTCAAAGAAGTCATGAATGTAATCATCCGGCGAATCGTCCAGCATATGGATTTCCTGGAGCACCACCGACTTTTCCTTGCTGATTTCCTCGGGGTCAAAGAGAGAGTTTTTAAAGATATCCGACAGCAGGTCGATGGCCATGGCCAGATGATAGTCGGGTATCTTGATGTAAAAAGAGGTCAATTCTTTGCCGGTAAAGGCATTCATCACACCTCCGACAGAATCGATGGCTGAGGCGATATCAAAGGCCGACCGGTTCCGGGTGCCTTTGAACAGCATGTGCTCAATGAAATGAGCCATGCCGTTCGTCTGGCGGTCCTCATGGCGGGAACCGCATTGCACCCAGATTCCGATGGAGATGGACCGGACATGGTCAATTTCTTCAGAAATGACCCGGACTCCGTTATCGAGGACCGTCTTTCTGTACAGTGGCACCCAGCGCTTCCTTCCTGCTCAAACGGATTTTTCCCTGTTTGTCAATCTCAAGGACCTTGACCACCACTTCATCACCCTCCTGGAGGATATCGGTCACCTTATTGACCCGCTCCTTGGCCAGTTGCGAGATATGCACCAGCCCTTCCGTGCCGGGCAGGATCTCCACGAAGGCCCCGAAATCAACGACTTTCTTCACGGTTCCCACATAGATCTTGCCGATCTCGGCGTCTTCCGTCAGCCACTTTACCATGGCCACGGCCCGTGCGGCCGCATCGGCATCGCTGGAGGCAATGGTCACCGTGCCGTCATCCTCCACATCGATGGTGACGCCGGTTTCACTCACAATCTGGCGGATATTCTTGCCGCCGGATCCGATGACGTCTCTCACCTTTTCCGGCCGGACCTTGACGGTGGTGATCCGCGGAGCATAAATGGAAATATCCGGCCTGGGCTCGTTCAAGGTCTCCTCAAGCTTTCCAATAATAAATAATCTTCCTTCCCTGGCCTGTGCAAGAGCCTTTCTCAGAATACTTTCCGTCAACCCGTCGATCTTGATATCCATCTGCATGGCCGTGACGCCCTTTCGGGTGCCGCAGACCTTGAAGTCCATATCTCCGGCATGATCCTCATCACCCAGAATATCCGACAGGACCACCACCTCGCCGCCCTCCTTCAGCAGCCCCATGGCGATGCCCGCCACTGCGGCTTTCACCGGAACGCCGGCATCCATGAGAGAGAGGCTGCCGCCGCATACCGTGGCCATGGATGAGGAGCCGTTGGAGGAGAGGATCTCAGAGACAATCCGGATCGTATAGGGGAACACCTCTGGGGCAGGCAGGATGGGAACCAGGGCCTTACGGGCCAGATTGCCGTGGCCGATTTCCCGCCGGCCGGGGCTGCGCAGGGGCTTTGCTTCGCCTACGCAGTATGGCGGGAAGTTATAGTGCAGCAGAAAGGATCGCCTTTCTTCGCCGCTCACAAAATCCATCCGCTGTTCGTCCGAGGAAGTCCCCAGCGTCAGGGCAGCCAGGGCCTGTGTTTCGCCCCGGTTGAAGAGCGCAGACCCATGGGCGCGGGGCAGGATGCCTACTTCCGCGCTGATTGGACGGATCTCCGCAGAGGATCTGCCGTCAATCCTTTTCTTTTCCTTGAGGATCATGGTCCGGATTACGCGTCGTTCCAGATTTTCTAAAATCGCGGCGACCGTCCCCTTCAAAGCGGAATCTTCGGCGGTCTGTGCGGCGATTACCTGTTCGCGGATCTGATCAAGCCGGCTGTACCGCTCCTGNNACTTCCCGGGCCTCCCCTTCCAGCATCACCAGGTTGACGTCATAGCCGCCGGTGTTGGTGGGAGAAGGAACTTTCCGCCCCACGAGGAAAAGATTAAAGTCGCTCTGTTTCATGGCCTCTTGAGAGGGATTACAGATCAACTGACCCTCCAGGCGCCCGACGCGGATACCGGCGATCGGCCCCTTGAAGGGAATATTGGAGATCTCGAGGGCGGCCGAAGCAGCCAGCATGGCCGCCACGCCTCCATCGTTTTCGTTGTCCATGGACAGCAGCGTCGCCACGAGCTGGGTCTCAAAAATATAGCCCTTGGGAAAGAGGGGACGGATGGACCGGTCGATCATCCGGGACATCAGGACTTCCCGTTCATTGAGACGTCCTTCCCGTTTAAAGAACCCGCCGGGAAACTTGCCCGCCGCGTAGGTCATTTCCTGGTAATCCACCGTCAGGGGCATGAAATCAATCCCTTCCCGTCCGCTTTTCAAAGACACCGCCGTTACCAATACAACGGTATCCCCATAGGTGGCAAGAATGGCGCCGTCCGCTTGGGCGGCAACATAGTTTGCTTTCAGGGAGATGGTTCTCCCTGAAAATTCCGTACTGAATACGTTATTCATTTTATTTTTCCTTCCAAAATAGTTAATGACGAAAGGCTAAAGGCGCATGGCTAAGGGCAAAATCGCAAAACAGCGCAACAAAAGCAGGGATCAAATAATTTTTTACCCTTTGCCTTCAACCATTAGCCGTTAGCCACTCGTCCAGGTTATTTTCTGAGTCCGAGACGTTGAATGACGTTTCGGTAACGCTCGACATCCTTCTTTTTCAGATAATCGAGAAGCCGCCTCCTCTGCCCGACAAGTTTCAGAAGACCCCTGCGGGAATGGTGATCCTGTATCTCCAGCATGTAACTGGAAATTGTTAATAATTCCTTTTCTTTTTTCAGCATCTAACACCGCTATCTATCCTCCCTTTAATAAATTCCTTCTTAAGTTTAAACATTCTGTCCGTTCATCTGCCGCTTAACAGCAATGGCTGGTTATGGCTCACAACCCGCTGTTAAAGACCCTCAGAATTTCGAACATTTGCTCTTTTCCATCCATGGATGCTAAGAAATCAGAGGGGTGAAGTGCCCTGACAACGGCCACGAGACCACTCTCTCTGTAGAGAAACTTTACCATATCTCCCTTGGCAAGAAAAGGAATATCATGTGTTTTCATGATATCTGCTGTCGGTTGATAGCCAGATTGTATTTTTTTTGCTAATAATTCGTCTACCTGAATGGAAGGCATATCCGGCAGGGTATCCGTCATGCGAATCATGCGCCTTTTCAGGAGACTTTGTTTCAGCTCAGGGTCTATTCCGTCAAGCGCTAAAGCCGATTTTTCGTCAAAAGAGCCGCTCCTCGTTCTGCGAAGGGCGGAGAGACATGCACCACACCCCAGCCTGTCCCCGATATCGGCACAGAGGGAGCGGATATAGGTCCCCTTGGAACAGGATACACCGAATGTCACATAGGGGAGGGTCATCTCATGAATGGCTATTCTGAAAATTTCGATCTTCCTGCGAAGTGGCACAACGGTAATCCCTTTTCTGGCCCATTTGTACAGAGGTTTCCCCCGAAACTTAACCGCTGAGTATTGTGGAGGAATCTGTTCTATTTCTCCCACAAACTCCTTAAATACCCTTTCAATATCGCCAGGCTGCACCTGGGGATCCTGCCGATCGACGATCGTGCCTTCTATATCCAGGGTATCCGTTTTGACTCCCAGAAGCATCGTTGCCCGGTAATCCTTGCTGTGATTTTCAAAGAACGGCACCATCTTGGTAGCTTCGTTAATGCAGACAGGAAGAACTCCCGTTGCCAGAGGGTCGAGGGTTCCTGTGTGCCCCACCTTTTTGATACCCAGAACCTTTCTGATCTCTGCGACGACATCGTGAGATGTCTTTCCGGACGGTTTATCTATAATCACCACACCATTCATTGTTTGCAGGAAGCCTCGATTTCAGCGAGGACAAGACGCTTGACAGCCGATACATCCCCTTTAATCCGACAAGCTGCCGCATTGATATGGCCGCCTCCGCCAAATCTTTTCGCAATGCGTTCCACGTTGAAACGCCCTTTTGATCGCATGCTGAGTTTAAAATCCTGTTCCGACAACTCACTGAAAAGGATGGATACCTCCACGCCTTGAACGGTTCGAGGTAGATCCACAAAACCATCTGTGTGTTCCGGCAGCGCACCGGTATTTTCAAGACTTCCCTTGAATACGACCATCGAACCTACTTTTCCATTACAATCAAATGTCAGTGTTTCAAGGACTTTGGTCAGGAGCCTGATTTTTACCAGGGGATTGTTTTCATAGATATTCTCAGAAATCCACTGTGGACTGGCCCCCTTTTCTACCAGCCGGCCTGCCGCGATGAAACTGTCCGTGGTTGTGTTGCCGTAACAAAATCCGCCCGTATCTGTGAGAATGGCGGCATAAAGATTGGTGGCCATCTCTTGGGTCAGTTCGATGTCCAGTGCGACCATGATTTTGAAAAGCAGTTCTCCGGTGGAGCTTGCCCGGGGATCAATGAGCGCCACTTCGCAAAACCCGCCGTTTGAGACGTGGTGATCGATATTGATCATCGGTTTAATCTTCACGATCCGTTGGGCTTCTTCACCAACCCGTTCCAGTTCGCTGCAGTCTAAAACAAAGGCAACGTCAAAATTTTCAATATCGGGTAACTGGTGAATGATCACTTCGGAACCCGGAAGGAATTGAAAATGGCCGGGGGTCTTGTCCTGATTGTAAACAACGGCCTTTTTCCCCAGGTTTATCAGCATTTGATAAAGGGCCAGTTCGGAGCCCAATGCGTCTCCGTCCAGCCGCTCATGGGATACAATGAGGAAACTCCTGTTCCTGTTTATAATATCATTGATCCTTTTTATCATTTTCCTCTACTTCCTCGTGTATTTGGGACAGCAACCGGTCGATACGGCTTCCATAGGCAAAGGAGTGATCAATCTTGAAGATGAGATCGGGTACAAAGCGAAGCTGCAACCGCTTTCCCATTTCCCGCTTCAGAAACCCCGTTGCTTTCTCCAGACCTGTCATGGTTTCAGGATCAATGGTCTCTTTTCCCATTTCTACAAAAAAAATCTTGGCCAGACGTAGATCGTCGGTGACCTTCACACCGGTAATCGTTACCAATCCAATTCTTGGGTCCCGGATCTGTTTTAACAGGATATCTGAGATTTCAATCTTGATGAGATCAGCCACCCGGTCAGCCCTTTTAAAAGTCGTCATATTTTCCCGTTTCCATCTCGGCAGAACCTGTCAGGTCGGAAAGGACGGTGATTTCAAATTTCGAACGGACCACCTCGGCAAGTTGCAGCCGGTCAATAAAGTTCAGAATATGATCAATTTTGGCATTGATGAATCGCTGGTCATTTCCGACAACGGAAAAACCTATTTTTGCTCGTCGCCAATGATCATTATCTCCAACTTCGGCGATCGAGACATTAAACTCATTTTGCGTTTTTTTTAAAAGCCTCCGGAGAACAGCTCTTTTTTCCTTGAGAGAAGCGCTTTCTGAAATCCACAAATCGATAATTCCCGATCCCACAACCATCCATCAGTAACCTTGAAAGATTTGAAAAAGCAGCAAGTTATAATTTACGTTCAACCTTTTCCTGGGTATAGGCTTCAATGATATCCCCCACGTGGATATCATTGAAATTCTCTATCCCAATACCACATTCCAATCCCGCGGCCACTTCTCGAACATCATCCTTCAGTCTTTTCAAAGAGGCGATTTTTCCGTCGTAGGCGACAACACCGTCGCGGACCACTTTAAGATTTGAATTTCTTGTAATTTTACCATCAAGAACATGACTACCGGCGATCGTACCGATCTTTGATATCTTAAATAAATCACGTACTTCCGCTCTTCCCTGCACTACTTCTCGATAGACAGGTTCCAGTAGCCCTTCCATGGCCGCTTTGACATCTGCGATGACGTTGTAAATGATATCATAAAGTTTGACATCCACACCTTCCTGTTCGGCGATTTCAGAGACCCGGCTGTCCGGTCTGACGTTGAAACCGATGATGATCGCATTCGATGCCGATGCCAGCATCACATCCGTTTCTGTAATGGTCCCCGTCGAACTGTGAATGATTTTTAGTTTAATATCGGGTGTGCTCAGTTTATTGAGGGCCTCCGCCATGGCTTCGATAGATCCCTGAACATCCCCTTTGATAATGATATTCAGGTCCTTAGTCCCTTCTTTGATTTTCTCATACAACTGTTCCAGGGTAATCTTTGAAGAAGCGGAAAGCTCACGCTCACGCTCTTTTCTAATCCAGTAATCCGCAATATTGCGGGCTATCTTTTCATCATCCACACAGACAAATTCCGCGCTCACCTGGGGGACCTTGGAAAATCCGATGACCTCCACCGGCATGGAAGGACCCGCCTCTTTAACCCGATGTCCCTGGTCATTGATCATGGCCCGAACCCTTCCGGATTCGGTTTTGCAGACAAAGGCATCCCCTTCTCTCAGTATCCCCTCCTGAATGAGGACTGTGGCTACCGGTCCGCGTCCTCTGTCTAACTTTGCCTCGATGACAACACCGCGTGCCGGTCGTTCCGGATCAGCCTTTAACTCCATAATATCTGCCTGAAGGAGAATCAGTTCCAGGAGCTCTTCAATGCCCTGTTTCTTTTTTGCCGATACTTCTGCGAAAATCGTATCGCCGCCCCATGCTTCCGGAATAAGACGATACTCGGTCAGCGCCTGTTTTATTTTCTCCGGATCGGCACCGGGTTTATCCATTTTGTTAATCGCCACCATGATCGGCACCCCGGCAACCCGGGAATGGTTGATGGCTTCCACGGTCTGATCCATGACCCCATCATCCGCCGCGACAACGAGGACAACAATATCTGTTACCTGCGCCCCCCTGGCCCGCATGGCCGTGAAAGCTTCGTGACCCGGTGTATCCAAAAAGACAATATCGCGATTTTTGATATGAACATGATAGGCGCCGATAGCCTGGGTAATCCCTCCGGCCTCACCATCGATAACATTGGTTTGCCGAATGGCGTCCAAAAGGGATGTTTTGCCATGATCCACATGTCCCATGATCGTGACGACTGGCGCCCGGGGTCTGAGATTTTCGGGAGATGCCTCTATTTTCTGAACTGGTTCCTCATATTCGGTCGTGGACGATTCAACCTGGTATCCGAATTCGCTGGCAATGAGCATCGCCGTGTCAAAATCAATGGCCTGGTTGATGGTTGCCATCAAACCCAGTCCGATCAGCTTGGCAATCACTTCGCTCGCCTTGATCCCCATTTTTTTTGCCAGTTCACCGACCGCAATGGCTTCAGCCACTCGGATTCGCCTTTTGATCGCTTTCGGAACGGTGATCTCCGTCTTTTTCATTTTGGGGACGGTGGCTTTTCTTTCCTCTTTCCATTTGGCGGGCCGATCTTCTCGTTCAAGCGTGTCAAATCTGCCTTTTTTATCAAAAACCTTTTTTATCAGTATCTTTTTGCGAACCGCCAGTTTATCTCCGATGAGCACCTCGACAGGCGCTTTTGCTCCTTTTTTCTTTGGTTTTTCGACTTCTTTGCGAGCGGGCGGTCCCAGCTTCGATGAAATGAGATCTTTGACAATTTTGAGTTCAGGTCTTTTTGGGACTTCCTTTTTATCCTCGGCCAGGCTTTCTTTCATTTCCTGAGGAGCCGTTCTTCTTCCCGCTGCCGCTTTAAAGGTTTCTTTTTTTGCTTCAGTTTTTGAGGGTGAGGGATGATCAGGAGAAAGGATCGCTTTTCTTTCATCAACCATCTTTTCCTGGTCATGTTTTTTTATGACNNTTTGGTTACTGCTGCGACAGGTTGCTTCTTTTCAGACTTTACGGCGGTTTTGGCGGTAACGCCTTTCTGCTCCGGTTTCTCCTCTTTGATTGGTTCAGCAACAGCCTTTAGTTCGGGGACCGACGGTTCTTCCTCCTCTACCACCGGGCGGACAACCCTCCTCCGGATGACGGTTGATTTTATTCTTTTTTCAACCGTTTCGTGGGGTTCACTGGACAGCATGTTTCTTTGTACCCGTTCCACATCGCTATCTTCTAATGTACTGGAGTGAGATTTCACCGAAATGCCCAGTTTATCCAAACGAGCAATCAACTCCTTATTTTCGATGCCTAATTCCTTGGCTAATTCATAAACTCTTTTTTTAGACATGCTTGAACCCCCACCGGATTAGCGAGTCGNNCCGGCCTCTTCAATCCAGACAGATGCCTTCTGCCCATTGATCCCTGGAATAGATGACAGTGACTCCACATCCGCCGCAGCGATGGCCGCGATACTTTTTAACCCCTGGTTGAACAAATGTTCAGCTGTTGCCTCATCAATATTCGGAATTTTCATCAGCGCCCGGTGTCCTTCTTCCTCTTGGGTTGCCGCGATGGATTCACTTTTGACATCAATCTTCCAACCGGTCAATTTAACGGCTAGCCTGACATTCTGTCCATTTTTACCAATCGCCAGAGATAACTGGTCATCAGGAACAATCACCTCCATGGCCCGGTTTTCCTCATCCATAAATACACGGTTGACCTTGGCCGGGGAAAGGGCGGAACAGACATATTTGGCCTGATCCTCCGCATGGGGAACGATATCGATCTTTTCACCCCGCAGTTCCTGGACTACGCTTTGCACACGGCTTCCGCGCATGCCAACACAGGCACCAACCGGATCGATGTCCTTATCCTTTGTCCTCACGGCAATCTTGGATCTTTTACCCGGTTCCCGGGCGACATTGACAATTTCAATGAGCCCTTCAGAAATTTCAGGAACTTCCACTTCAAAAAGTGCCTTGAGAAAGCCCGGATGAGTTCTGGAGAGGAAAATTTGGGATCCCTTGGTTATTTTTTTAACATCAAAGATAAATCCCCGGATTCTTTCTCCCCGTTTGTATGTTTCTCTGAAAATTTGTTCAGATACGGGAATAACCCCTTCTGCGCGTCCCAAGTTAACAATAATGCTGCCTCCCTCAAATCGCTGTACAAATCCATTCACGAGTTCTCCAATGCGATCTTTGTATTCTTCGTAGATATTATCGCGCTCTGCGTCTTTGACGCGCTGGATAATGATCTGTTTGGCCGTCTGGACGGCAATCCGGCCAAACGTACTGGTATCTATCTTGATACCAAGGCTGTCCCCCGGTTCTGCTTCTTCATCAAGAGTTCGTCTTGCTTCTTCGAGGGATAACTGCATCTCGGGGTCTACCACTTTTTCTTCAACAGTCTTGAACTGGAAAACCTCGATTTCCCCCGCTTCTTCATTATAGTGGGCCTCGATGTCAACGAGCATCCCCAGCTTTTTGCGGGCAGCATTTAACATGGCCGCTTCCAGAGCCTCAATGATAATGTTCTTGTCGATCCCTCTATCCTTACCCATCTGTTCAATCAGACGTTTAAGTTCCGGAAACATTCAATCATCCTCCCGTCTTGTAATAGCGAAAATCCATTAACGATCCGTAAATTCATATTCGAGGTGTGCTTTGACCACCANNGTCAACCTGCCCTTAAAATGTCTGATACCCTCTATCTTTTCATGCAGACGGATGTCGACCTTACATCCTTTGTACTTCATAAAATCTTTGTCTCTGACCAGCGGTCGATCCAGACCGGGTGAAGAGACCTCAAGGGTATATGCACCAGGCGGGACGTCATGCACATCCAGAATGTCCCCCATCTGGTTACTGGCCTCCGTGCAGTCATCGAGAGTAACCCCGCCCTCTTTATCCAGATAAATCCGAACCAGCCATCGAGATTTCATTTTGATGCATTCCACATCGATCAATTCCATACCCTCAGCCTCAAGAACAGGTTCGGCAAGCTTTCGGATTGTTTCTCCGTATCCTTGTANNGGTAAAGGATATTTAAGAAATGGAGCGGACGATGGGATTCGAACCCACGACGTCCAGCTTGGGAAGCTGGCATTCTACCACTGAATTACGCCCGCTCAGAGAAACCATGTGGAAAGAAGGTGCATGAAAAAACGCAGTGAGAGTTTCTGCTTTCACTCAAAACCTTTATGACAAAGCCGAAAAACGACAACGGCATCTTAAACGATGCCGTTCCTTTGTCAAGGCTTTTTTCCTGACAAGCGAATCGAGATGGAGTGTCCGTGACCCTCCAGACCTTCCATGCCGGCAAACCGTGCGGCCTGTCTGCCATAGGTGCCCAACGCTGCTTCAGAAAAAGAGACAATGCTGGTCCTTTTGACAAAATCATAAACGCCGAGCGGTGATGAAAATCTTGCCGTTCCTCCGGTGGGCAGGATATGGTTGGGACCCGCCATATAATCCCCGATGGCTTCTGGCGTAAAGTTTCCTAAAAAGGCTGCGCCGGCATGCCTGATCCGATCCAGGAGCTGCTTCGGCTGATCAACGAGCAACTCAAGATGCTCCGGAGCAAAGCGATTGGCTATCGTAACGGCTTCGTCGAAATCCTTGGTGACAATGACAGCCCCGAAAGACTCTAAGGCGGAGACAGCAATAGATTTTTTCGGTAAAAGGACGAGCTGTGCATTGACCTCCGAGATAACCTGGCGGGCAAATTTTTCATCCGGGGTTAAGAGGATTGCGCTGGCCATTTCATCATGCTCTGCCTGGGCGATCAGATCAGCGGCCGCGAAGGAAGCATCCGCCGTTCCGTCGGCAATGATTAGGACTTCACTGGGACCGGCGATCATATCAATGGCCACGATTCCATAGACCATTTTTTTTGCTGCGGTGACATAGGCGTTTCCGGGACCGACTATTTTATCAACCTTGGGAACGGATTCGGTTCCGTAGGCCAGGGCCGCAATGGCCTGTGCACCGCCGATTTTAAAAATACGGGTCACCCCGCTTAATTTTGCCGCGGCGGCAATCAGGGGATTCAAGCCTCCCTGTTTTGCGGGTGAAACAAGAATGATCTCCGCAACACCGGCGATTTTTGCAGGAATGGCTGCCATTAAAACGGTAGAGGGGTAAACGGCAAGACCGCCCGGTGCGTAAATACCGATCCTTTCAAGAGGTAATACGCGCTGGCCCAGTTCAATCCCATTCTCATCGCTGGAGATCCAGCTGGTCACTTCCTGTTTCCGATGAAAGGCCTCAATACGGCCGGCCGCCAAGGCCAGGATGTCCATATCCTTCGGAGTGACTTTCGAAATGGCTTGATCCAGTTCCCGACCGGAGACTTCAATGCCGTTAGTACGAAGATCGCATTGATCGAATTTTTGTGTATATTCAAACAGGGCGGCATTTCCCCTGAGGGCCACATCATTCACGATCGTCTTAACCGCAGTCCAGATCGCTTCTTCGAAGACCCTTCCGCGCTGGGTGATCCGTTGAAGCGTTTCCTCAAATATTTTTTCACTCGTAAAAATAATTTTCATCTTTATGCACGAACCCTTTTTATGTCAGCCCCCAGGGCTGATAGTTTTTTTTCAATGGTTTGATAACCACGGTCGATGTGATAAACTCTCGACAATTCCGTCTTTCCTTTCGCCGCCAGGCCGGCCAGGATGAGTGATGCCGAGGCACGCAGATCGGTTGCCATAACCGGTGCTCCTCGCAGCTTGGAGATGCCTTTCACCATGGCACTGTGTCCCTGGATAACAATATCCGCGCCCATCCGTGTGAGCTCACTGACATGCATAAACCGGTTTTCAAAAATGGTTTCCGTAATCACGCTGAGTCCATTGCCCACGGTCATGAGTGCCATCATCTGGGCTTGCAGGTCCGTGGCGAATCCCGGGTAAGGCTGGGTCTTCACATCGATACTTCGGATTTTTCCATGACCGATCGCCCGGAGCCCCCCTTCGATGGGCATAATGTCCATACCGGTGTCCCTGAGTTTGCTGATCAAAGCTTCCAGATGCAGGGGATTGCATCCTTTCAATCGGACATCACCGCCCGTAATGCCTGCCGCAATCATAAAGGTCCCAGCCTCGATCCGATCCGGAATGATGGTTGCTTCCACCGGATAGAGCCGATCCACTCCCTCAACGGTGATCACATCCGTACCGGCACCGGTGATCTTAGCCCCCATATCCATGAGCACATCGGCCAGATTCACCACTTCCGGTTCCCGGGCAGCATTTCTCAGGATCGTCGTTCCTTTTGCCAGACAGGCCGCCATCATGATATTTTCCGTACCGGTCACTGTGGAAATATCAAAGTAAATGTTTGCACCTTTCAGTCGCTTGGCGCGGGCTTCAACATAGCCTTCCTTCAGTTCCACGTCCGCTCCCATATCCTGCAGGGCCTTGATATGAAGGTTCACCGGCCTGGCGCCGATGGCGCATCCGCCGG
>PMNM01000046.1 GCA_003161855.1 Syntrophaceae bacterium
CAGCACGCTCCAAGTCTTCAGGCCTACCGGAAACGACGATATTCAGGGCCTTGGCGGCGTCCATTACGGAACCGCCGCCGAGGGCGATGATGGCGTCATAACCCTTATGACGGTAGATTTTGGTCAATTCCCTGATCAGTTTCAGATCAGGAGCCGGGGACGTCCCATCAAAAATCCCGAGGGTCAATCCCGAATCTTTGAAGGCATCTGCCATGACATCAGCCAATCCTCTGCCGGAAAGATCTTTACTGGTAATGATCAGAGGTTTCCGGGCATTCAAGGCATCCAGTTCCACGGGAAGATGCTCCAGCGCCCTGTTGCCCGAATTTGTTTTCACAGGACAGAAAAATTCATATTGTGCGGGAAGAAACATAACCCAATCCTCCTTTCAATAACCCAGGACAGCCCGGAAGTAGATACGTGTCCGGCCAATCCACTTGCGGCCAAAAGACCAGACAGGGTAACGCTTGACCGCCAGTTTGGCAATGATCTTAGCAAGCAGATACACTTCCACAATGTCAAGAACCCGGACAATGGCGCAGGCCGGCGGGACTTCGCCGTCCACAATCATGCGGACCCGGGCATTGGCCACGGCGGTGCTTTCCTGAAAGGTGAACATCAGAATGGCCGCTTCGAGGTTTTTGATCTTCATCTTCAGATCGATCAGCCTGCCTTTCGGGTTCCACCCCAGGTATTTGACCTTTCCCCGCCTGTTCTTGCCGACAATCATCGTCGGACCGTTCGGCATCACTCCCAGAGAAAAGGTAAAGCCGTCCGGCAGATTCTCAAATTCCTTTTTCACGTCGTCATCCACCACGGCAGCCGCCTGAATCGCCCGGCCGACAAACCACAACATGATGGCAACATAAACCCGTTTAAGCGGGTTCCCCCCGGGTGTTACTTCTCTGAAATCGCCCATAGCTAAACCTCCTCATGATTCATGGAGTTAATATAAAAGGTAATCGGACTGGTTCCTCCCGGTCGCCTTCATACAGAACCTGCATCAGAAAAAGTCCTGACGGCGGTGCCGTCCATTTCGCCGGAACATCGGAAAACTGCTGCAGCATCTTTTCCACATCCGGCAATGTGAGATTTCCTCTTCCCACTTCCACCAGAACGCCTGCGATCCGGCGCACCATTTTCCAGAGAAAATGAGACCCGGAGATCCGGAAGATAATCAGGTTCTGGAAGGAAAGAACCTCAGCACCGTTAATCATGACAAGGGTTGAGGCCTCCTTGTCGAACCGCCGGTCGGCAAAGGAGGCAAAATCATGAAACCCCTGGAAAAGAAAACCTGCCGCCTGCATTTTTTCGACATTGAGAGAATCTCTGACCCACCAGACATAACGCTTCCCGAAGGCCGTCCGGTACTTTGAAATCAGGTAAATATAGGTTCTGGCGACCGCCTGATGACGGGCATGAAAACGGGCGTGGACACTTTCGACCTTGAGCACATTGATATTCGACGGGAGGTGGTCGTTCANNCGGCCCGCGCCCTGAATGTCCACGGCCTGACCGAAAATCTCCTGCGCCGCCCGAATCAGCGTGCCCTGAACGCTCCTCGCATTTTTCTGGGTCTGCCAGCCGCTATAGCTGGTCCCGTCATATTCGAGCGTCAGCTTATATCTGGCCATTTAAATATCAACACATTCGACCGTTGGACAACTTTACCTCCATTTGCAGAAAAGCTACAGGGAGAGATCTTCCTTGATCAGACCGTACCGCTGGATTTTACTCCGCAGGGTTTTCCGATCAATACCCAGGAGCTGCGCCGTCCGGCTCTGGTTCCAGGAGGTGGTCTTCAATGCCTGGAGAATCTGTCCCCGCTCAGCCCCTTCCAGCGGCATCAGGGGAGGAAGGTGAGGATCCGGCTTCTGCCGGAACCGCTCCGGCAGATTCTCAGGAAGAATCAGCAGGAATGGGGACAGGAGCATCGTCTGCTGAAGGACATTTTGCAGTTCCCGCACATTACCGGGCCAGTCATAGGCCATAAGGAGTTCCATGGCCTCATCAGACACGCGGACACTCGCGTAGCCCAGCTTTTTCAGAAGGGATTCGACCAGGAGGGGAAGGTCCTCCTTGTGTTCCCGCAGAGGAGGGATATGCAGGCGGACAACAAAACGGTAAAGTAAATCGGACCGGAATTTCTCCCTTTTTATTTCATCATCGATATTCCGGTTTGCCGCCGCGACAACGCGGACCGCGATATGCCGGACATCGTGCCCGCCGAGACGGCGGGTCTCGCCATCCTGCATGAAGCGAAGGAGCTTCGCCTGAAGACCGGGAGACATCTCGGTAATTTCATCCAGGAAAATCGTACCCTCCTGGGCAGATTCGATCAGCCCGGGATGGGAGCGGTCGGCGCCTGTAAAGGCACCCCTTTCATAACCGAAGAGTTCCGATTCCAGCAAGGTTTCCGGTATGGCTCCGCAGTGAACCACCACAAAAGGTTTTTCACGACGAGAACTCATTTGATGGAGGGACCGCGCCGTCAGTTCCTT
>PMNM01000161.1:0-573 GCA_003161855.1 Syntrophaceae bacterium
TATTTCTGCAAGGTCGCATCATTTGATTGAGTGGCCAAATTATTTGTATAATCTCCCAGAATGGTCAGGCTGTATAAGGGCCAGCTTTTCGCTAAGCGGACTGTCGACTCCAAAGATGAAAGCGAAGCGTCACCTAAGAAATTCACTTTTTTGAATTGCTGATTTTCCGTTGTTGAGTAATTATCCAGGTAATAGTTATGTGATTGAAAGTCCCGGAAGTACCAGATGTCAGAGACTTGCCGGATATCCGCTCGGAAAGAGAATGTCGGATCAAAGGTGGTCTGGTGATTCAGGTAGACGGACCAGCGCTGCTGGTCGGACTGCCAGTTTCTCGCGACACCGCCGATCGTCTCATTGATACGGACCGAATCATTCAGGAAGTCTCCGTAAAAGGTCCCAAAGTTATCCTTGTTGGTAAAGTACCTCAATTCAACCCCTTCTTGGAACCCACGCATGGACATATATCGCTGATAAAAGGTTGCATCCATGCTATCCGAGATAGCCCAGAAAAAGGGTAACCCCATATCCCATCCCAACGTACTGGAAGAGCCAAGATAAGGAAATAAGAATCCT
>PMNM01000161.1:595-17746 GCA_003161855.1 Syntrophaceae bacterium
AGATAAAAATGATTCTGGGCGATAAAGACCTTTCCCTGATAAGCCACCCCTGTCTTTGTCTCGATATCAAAATCCACGCGGTCGCCTTCAAGGATATCATTGTTACTTTTGAGGATTACATTTCCCGTGGCAAGAGCTTCATTTTTTGTCTTATTGAGAAAGACATCATCCGCCGTCAGAACACCGCTGTCATAGGTAATCACAACGTGTCTGCTCGCGTGGTAGGTATCGGTTTCTTGGTCATAGGAAATACTCTCTGCTTCAATGGTCACAGACCCCGGGGATACCGGACCTGATGATCCCTTCTCGGCTGGGGAAGACAGCGCAGGGGTTTCTGCCGAGACGGCAACGGCCGACCCCGGAGTGAGAGGCAGCATTAAAGCAAGAGATAGGGTGATAGATATAAAAATATTGAACTTCATTTTTCTCGATGGACTTTCTGGTAAACCCTTTTAATCTCCCCAATCAGATAGACGGAACCGGTGATGCAGATGAGATCATCCGGACCGGCCTCTACCAACGCTTGGTGCAGAGCTTCATCCGGCTTTTCGACGATAACAGTTTCGCAATGATACTGCTGTGCAATCATGAATATCTTTTCAGGAGATAAGGATCTGCTGCTATCCGGCCTGGTAATGATCAGGCGTTGCACCAACGGGGCCATTTTTCTCAGCATGTTTTTGTAATCCTTATCATTCAGGACCCCAAAAATGACAATCAATCTTCGATAGGAAAATTGTGTCTTCAATGTATCGCAAAGCGCCCCGATACCGGCCGGATTATGTGCCGCATCAATAAGAACGACTGGACGTTTCTGAAGAATTTCCAGGCGCCCCTCCCAGTGGGTATCCTTCAATCCTTGATAAATAGCGTTATTTTCGAGACGGAAGCCCTTCTCGGATAGAAGTGTGACAGTTGCCACGGCCAGCGCGGCGTTATCAATCTGATGCCTCCCCTTGAGGGGACAAGAAAGGTGGTTATAATCCTTATGGATACCCTTGAAGGAAAAAATGCCGTCCGTCTCATTACGGACTTTGATGTCCTTACCCAATCTGTACAATCTCGTCTTTCTCTCAAGGCAGGCCTCCTCAAACATCTTGACAAGATGTTTTTGCCGGACCGCGGTCACACAGGAAATACCAGGCTTGATAATACCGATTTTTTCTCGGGCAATATCCTCCAGACGAGTCCCCAGATAGGTTAAGTGATCCAAGGCAATATTGGAAACAACGGCTACGACAGGTTCGGTCACATTTATTGCATCCAGCCTCCCCCCCATACCGACCTCCAGCACGGCCACATCCACCTGCCGACGGTCAAAATACAGGAAGGCTGCTGCCGTGAGAAATTCGAAATAGGTGACATCATCGGTCACCTGCCGCTTGACTTCTTCAATACACGCTTGCATTTCTTCTCTCGAGATCATGTGGCCATCGATGCGGATTCGCTCTCTGACGTCGATCAGATGCGGTGAAGTATAAAGACCTGTCCTGAAGCCTCCCATGGACAACATCGAAGCCGTCATCGCCGCAATGGACCCCTTGCCATTGGTGCCTCCAACAACAACCGTTGCATACCGTTTCTGGGGATGATTCAATCGCTTCAGAAGACGACGAATCCGATCAAGCCCTAGACGGATACGCATGCTGTTTAATTTTGAAAGATAGTCCAGGGAGTTGATATATCTCATTAAATTAATGTTGAAAGCGAATCATAATTTTCGTTGAATGATTAAAAAAAGCCATGGGTCGGCTGAAAAACCGTATAACCCATGGCACTAACCTCCAAAAGGAGAACTTTGTCAAAAAAGATTAAAAGTTTTCAATCATTCAGGAACCGGTCAGGGAATAACCTTAAAAACCTCGTCACCAGGACGAACGCGGTCCGATACCTTGATCCCGATATAGTCCCCGACCACCGCCTTTTCAACCTTCTGGTTATTGACCTCCATAGAATCAATCACCTGGGTCAAGTCAGTCGTATGGCCGAAAAACTTGAGCGTATCATTAACATTGACCTCGCCTTCGGTCACCTTGACCGCTGCAACACTTGGCTTTGCAAAAAATTTAACCACCTCACCAATCTTCTCTTCTGCCATAACGACCTCCTTCTCTTTTGCTTGCAATCATGGAAAAAAGCAGTTTTAACCAAAATTTTATAAAAGTATATCTTTTTTACTGAAAAAAACAAGAAGAAATGCAATAAAAAAGGCAGGGGAGTCATCACCCTGCCTTCTTTTTGAAGATTTGAAATGAATATGGCCTGTCTCGCGAAGAGGCTATCCTATTTGGCCGGAGCCGCTTTCTTCTTCGGTTTATCCTTGGGTACGGATCCGATAAATTCGACGACGGACAGGGGCGCATTATCACCCGTCCGATAACCCATCTTGACGATTCTCGTATAACCACCCGCTCGGTCACGATAGCGGACGGACAGGTCACTGAAAAGCTTTCCCACCACATCAGGGTCTCTTACAAATGCCAGCGCCTGTCTCCGCGCATGAAGATCACCCCTTTTTCCAAGGGTGATCATTTTCTCAGCAACCTTTTTCAGCTCTTTGGCCTTGACATCGGTGGTCTTGATTTTTTCGTATTTTAAAAAGGAAGTAACCATATTCCGTAACATGGCTTTTCTGTGACTTGATGTCCGGCCCAGTTTACTTCCAGATTTTCCGTGACGCATTGATCATTTCCCTTTCCAGTAAACAAAAACGTCTGTTCTGCTCCTGCCGTTTCACCGGATATTTCCCGTTATTCATCTTGATTCCAAGGAGGAAAATCCAGCTTCATCCCGAAACTCAGTCCCATTTCCTGCAAAATATCCTTGATCTCATTCAAAGACTTCCTGCCAAAATTTTTGGTTTTAAGCATTTCCGCCTCAGTCTTCTGAACGAGCTCTCCAATTAGATTAATACCGGCATTCTTCAAACAGTTGGCTGACCTTACGGAAAGCTCCAGATCATCAACATGCCTCAGCAGGTTACCGTTGATGTTTTCCTCTTCTTCAATCTCCGGATGCTCCGTTTCCTCCTCAGCCTCATTAAAATTAATAAAGATATCGAGCTGATCCTTCAATATTTTAGCAGCATAAGCAAGGGCATCCTCGGGGTGGACACTGCCGTCGGTCCAAACTTCCATAATCAGCCTGTCATAATCGACAATCTGCCCCACCCTGGCATGGGTAATCGTATAATTCACTTTTTTAATAGGAGAAAATACGGCATCGATATTGATCGTTCCTTCGGGCTGATCATAATCCCTTTCCTTTTTGGCTGGCACATATCCCCTACCGATCTTTACAGCCATTTCTGCTTTGAAGGAAGCCTCTCCGGAGAGGGTGGCAATATAATGATCAGGATTCAGGATTTCCACGGTCCCATCACAGACGATATCACCTGCAGTAACGATTCCCTCTTTGGTGGCATCGAGATAAACCATTCTCGGCCCATCTTGATGAAGTTTCAGACGTACACCTTTCAGGTTTAGAATAATATCGGTCACATCCTCTTTAACACCGGGAACGGTAGAAAATTCATGAAGAACACCATCAATCCTGACAGAAACGATCGCGGCACCCTGAATAGATGATATCAGGATTCTTCTGAGCGTGTTTCCGAACGTAATACCGAATCCTCTCTCTAAGGGCTGAGCGCTGAACTCTCCATAGAAAGGTGTATGAGTCGCTTCATCAATCTCGATCCGCTTCGGTCTTATAATACTGCGCCAGTTTCTTTGCATAATTACAATTTCCTACCCTTCGGGTCTTGTTGCAGCGTTTGCAGATTATTGATCCTTCTACTTCGAATAAAGTTCGACCACCAACTGTTCCTGAACCGGCATGGTCAATTCTTCTCTGGTGGGAAGGACCTTTAAAATTCCCTTATAATTATCTTTATCCAGTTCGAGCCATTGCGGCACGCCACGTCTGGCAACGGATTCCATGGCATCGAGAATCCGTTCGACCTTTCGGCTGCCTTCTCTGACCTGTATTTCATCACCTACTTTAACCAGGTAAGATGGGATATTCACCGGTTTTCCGCTAACCATAAAATGGTTATGTCTGACCAGTTGTCTTGCCTCTGTCCGAGAATTGGCAAAACCCATGCGAAACACCATATTATCGAGCCGCCTTTCCAGGAAAAGCAGTAAGTTTGTTCCCGTAATTCCCTTTTGCCGATCTGCTTTTTCAAAGTAGCCTCTGAACTGTTTTTCCAAAAGGCCATACATTCTTTTCAGCTTTTGTTTCGCTCTCAACTGAACACCATAGTCTGAGTGCTTTTTCCGCATCTGACCGTGCTCTCCTGGAGCATATCCCCGCCGTTCGAAAGCGCACTTTTCACTGTAACATCGATCCCCCTTCAGAAACAGTTTTAAGCCTTCCCTTCGGCATAACCTACACACGGATTCTCTGTATCTTGCCAAAAAAACCTCCCTGATCTTATCTTAATTCAATATAAAATAAACAAACCATTCTCTGCCGAATGCCCACTCTCAAATCCCTTTCAAACCCTTCTTCGCTTCGGCGGGCGACAGCCATTATGGGGAACGGGGGTCACATCTCTGATCAGACTGATATTGAGCCCGGCCAATTGCAGTGATCTCAGTGCGGACTCGCGACCTGAACCCGGTCCCTTGACATAAACCTGAACACTCCTCAGGCCATGCTCCTTGGCTTTCTTAACCGCATCCTCAGCGGCGAGCTGGGCGGCAAAAGGCGTACTTTTCCTTGATCCCTTAAATCCCTGCATTCCGGCAGAAGCCCAAGCGATGACATTGCCGCTTAAGTCCGTAATCGTCACAATGGTATTGTTGAAAGTCGATTGAATATGGGCAATCCCCTCGGTGATATTCTTCTTTTCCTTTTTCTTTCCTGTCTTCCTGACTGGTTTTGCCATTTATCCTCCGGATTGTTGAAAACAATTACTTCTTTTTACCCGCAATAGACCGCCTTGGACCTTTTCTCGTCCGTGCGTTCGTACTGGTCCTTTGGCCTCTGACCGGGAGGCCTTTACGATGTCGTAATCCCCGATAGGTTCCGATGTCCATTAGCCGCTTTAAGGACATGGACACTTCCCTCCGCAAATCACCCTCTACCTTGTGCTCCTTATCGATGATATTTCTTATGGAGGTGATTTCCGAATCCGCCAGGTTGTCTGTCTTCGTATCCGGACTGACACCCGCTTTCTCAAGGATCTCATTTGCCCTTGACCGTCCAATACCATAGATATAGGTTAAGGCAATCTCCATTCGCTTGTTCTTGGGTAAATCCACACCTGAAATTCTTGCCACCTGCCGACCTCCTGATGATAATACCCGTTCTTATCCCTGACGCTGCTTGTGCTTGGGATTTTCACAAATCACCCGCAATACACCCCGGCGCTTAATAATCTTACATTTATCACACATCTTTTTGACAGAAGACCTTACTTTCACGATGCTTACTCCTTTCGGCTTTTCGACGGTCCTTCCTTCATTTAAAGCGGGCCATCCATTGCCGAGCGCCTTTCTATTTTGTCCTGTACACAATCCTGCCGCGGGTCAGGTCATAGGGAGACAGTTCAACTGTCACTTTGTCACCGGGGAGGATCTTAATAAAGTGCATCCGCATTTTCCCCGAAATATGAGCAAGAACACGATGTCCGTTTTCCAGTTCAACGCGGAACATGGCATTGGGCAAGGGCTCAATGACACGACCCTCAACCTCTATCGGTTCCTCTTTTGCCATACACACATCCTACTGTTTAATTCTTCAAACTCAAGATGACCGGACCCTGTTCGGTAATAGCCACCGTATGCTCAAAATGGGCGGACAACTTTCCATCTTCTGTCACCACCGTCCAGCCGTTGTCAAGGATATTCACCTTATAAGTCCCCGTGTTAACCATCGGTTCGATCGCGAGGACCATGCCGCTTTTCAACTCGATCCCTCTGCCGCCGATACCGTAATTGGGAACGTGAGGTTCCTCATGAAGCCTCTTCCCAATACCATGGCCCCCGAAATCCCTGACCACCGAGAAGCCGGCTGCCTCCACACCGTTCTGCACGACCGAAGAAATATCGCCGAGGCGGTTTCCGACTTCTGCCTGACGGATGCCATCATACAAACTCTGCTCCGTTATCTTTAAGAGTTTCATGGCCTCCTCGGAGATGTCACCAATCGGAACCGTAATGGCGGCATCCCCGTAGTAGCCTTTATAATAGACGCCGAAATCAAGGCTGATGATATCACCGGATTTCAGAATCCGATTGGATGGCATGCCATGCACCACCTCTGCATTCACGGAAGCACAAAGAGCAAAAGGATAACCCCGATAACCTTTGAAGGCTGGCTTAGCTCCCTTCTTTTTAGCCATTTCCTCGGAATAACGATCAAGTTCAATGGTCGTGATGCCCGGTTTAGTCTTTTCCTGAAGCGCTGCGAGAATTTCCGCAACGATACGGTTGCTCGCCCTCATCTTTTCGATTTCATCAGGTCGTTTCAGGATGACCATCATGCTGAACCTTCTGCCTCGATGAACCCGTCAACGCCTTTTTGCAATACGTCCTTTCTTCATAAATCCCTCATACTGCCTGGTCAGCAAGTGGGTTTCGATTTGACCCGCCGTATCGAGAGCCACACCGACCACAATGAGGAGGGCTGTTCCCCCAAAATAAAAAGGCACGTTGAAATAACTGATCAGAATACTGGGAAGCACACAAACCGCCGACACATAAATGGCCCCGCTGAAGGTCAGCTTGGTCAGAACATCATCAATATAATCGGCCGTCTTTTTACCAGGGCGGATACCCGGCACATAACCGCCGTATTTTTTCATATTATCAGCTACATCCACGGGATTAAAGGTGACCGCCGTATAAAAGTAGCAGAAGAAGACGATAAAGGCCACATAGAGCAGTTCGTAACCGGCCCTCCCGGGAACCAGAGCATTGGCCACTGTCTTCATCCAGGGATGTGGAATGAAGTTGGCAATGGTTGCCGGAAACATGATAATCGAAGAGGCAAAAATAGGCGGAATCACCCCTGCCGTATTCACTTTCAGGGGAAGGTGCGTCGTTTGTCCGCCATACATTTTTCTTCCCACAATCCGCTTTGCATATTGTACAGGTATCCGCCTCTGGCCGCTTTCAACGAAGACGATCACCGCCACCACCCCCAGCATCAAGATGATGAGAATCAGAATAAAAAAGATGCCCATCTCACCGGTCGACATCAGGCTGAAGGTATTCAAAATAGCGGAAGGCCCTCTACAGACAATGCCGGCAAAAATGATCAGCGAAATACCATTGCCGATCCCTTTTTCCGTAATCTGTTCGCCCAACCACATGATAAAGGCCGTACCGGCAGTCAGTGTAATAACCGTCATCAGGCGGAAACTCCAGCCGGGATCCAGAACAATGGATACACCTGTCGGCCCCGCCATGTTTTCCAATCCAACGGCAATCCCAAACCCCTGGATGATGCTCAATATCACTGTTCCGTAGCGGGTGTACTGAGTAATTTTTCTTCTGCCCGCCTCCCCTTCTTTGGACAATTTTTCCAGGTATGGGAAAGCAACGGTCAGCAACTGGAGAATAATGGATGCACTGATATAAGGCATGATCCCCAGGGCAAAAACTGATAAATTGCTCAATGCCCCGCCTGCAAACATATCGAAGAGGCCGAGCAATGAACCCTTCGCCTGTGCAAAGAACGCTTGCAGGGCTACTGTATCAATCCCCGGCGTGGGAACATGTGCCCCGATCCTGTAAACAATGAGCAACAGAAAGGTATAAAGAATCCTTTTCTGAAGCTCTGGAATCTTTGAAATATTTTTTAAGCCATCTAACAAATCAGACAACCTCTATAATCGAACCACCGGCAGCTTCAATTTTGCTTCTGGCACCACGACTGACCATGTTCACCCTCAGCGAGAGGGGATAATCCAGATCACCCTTCCCCAAAATCTTGATGCCATCGCCTTTTCGTTTGACAAAACCGGCTTGGATAAGGCTGTCCTCATCAATGACTGAACCTGCAGGAAATCCTTTCAATTTTTCAATATTGATGGCGATAATCTCTTTTCGGAAGACGTTACGGAAGCCTCTCTTGGGTAATCTCCTGGCCAGCGGCATCTGTCCACCTTCAAAACCGGGACTGACACCGCCTCCTGAACGGGCATTCTGGCCTTTGGCACCCTTGCAGGATGTACCCCCGTGCCCTGACCCATCCCCGCGTCCAACCCTTTTCCTCTTTTTCCTTGAACCTGCAGGGGGTTTTAATGAGTTGAGCTTCATAGATCTTTCCCCTTACCCTTCAACTCTTCCATAGAAACCAGGTGGTTGACTTTCCTGACCATTCCGCGAATTTCAGGGGTATCGTTGAGTAAAACCGTCTTATTCAGTTTGCCAAGTCCCATGCCGGTAAGGACTTTTCGCTGTGCTTCCGGCCTGCCAATGTAACTTTTTACCAGTGTGATCCTGAGTTGCTTATGCACAGATGACCCCTTCATGAGGAGAGCGGCATGTCCGCAATTCTCTTTCCTCTCAGTATTGAAATATGATCCGGATTCTTTAATCTGCAAAGACCGTCAATCGTTGCTTTAACCAAGTTATGCGGGTTGTGCGAACCAAGACATTTAGTCAGGATATTGTGAACACCCGCTACCTCCAGCACAGCACGGACTGCACCACCAGCGATCAAACCGGTTCCTTCAGAGGCCGGTTTTAAAAGGACCTTACCGGCGCCATAATGTCCGATCACTTCATAAGGAATTGTCCTGTTCACAACGGCCACCTGGGTCATATTTTTTTTTGCCTGCTCCGTACCTTTTCTGATCGCTTCAGGGACCTCATGGGCTTTTCCCAGACCTGCACCAACAGAACCATGACCATCTCCCACAACAACAACAGCGCTGAATCTGAACCGCCTTCCCCCCTTAACGACCTTGGCCGTCCTGTTGATCGCAATCACTCTGTCAAAAAGTTCCAATTCTTCCATATATTCCCTATCCAACCCCTGTTCTCTGCAAAATGCGTGTTTTATAAATCTAGTCGCCTAAAATTTCAAACCTGCCTCTCGGACGGCTTCAGCCAGCGCCTTGACGCGTCCATGATAGAGGAAGCGTCCCCGATCAAAGACCACCTGCTCAATACCCATGGCCTGCAAACGTTTGGATACCAGTTTGCCGACTTCTTTGGCCTGATCCACCTTTTTCAACTGACCGAGGGTACCTCTCAATTCCTGACTCAGCGTGGAAGCCTCTAAGAGTGTCCTTTGCATGTCATCAGCGATGGCCTGCACATAAATATGAAGGGTACTCCTGAATACAGAGAGCCGCGGTTTTGCTTCTGTTCCGAATATTTTTGCCCTTACCCTTGCTTTTCGTTTCGTTCTGATCTTTTCTATCTTCTTTGATGCCAATGTCCTACCTCTTTCACGCGGTCACACCACTCAGAAAACCTATTGAATATCTGTTCCCTTGTCGTCTTAAAATATTAGCTCCCTACGGATTTACCAACCTTCCGTCTTACATATTCACCTGAATATTTAATCCCCTTGCCCTTGTAAGGTTCTGGTTTTCTTAATGCCCTGATTTCCGCAGCTACTCTGCCAACGAGCTGCTTATCAATGCCGGAAACGGCGATATTCACCAGTTTGTCAACCTTTACGGTAATCCCCTTAGGAATGATATATTCCACGGGGCTGGAATAACCGATCACCAATCTAAGCCGATCACTGCTCGTTTCAGCACGATAGCCGACGCCAGACACTTCCAAGACCTTTTCAAAACCAGTACTGACTCCCGCGACCATGTTACCGACTAGCGTCCTTACCAATCCATGATAGGATCTTGCCTTTCTGCTGTCGGAAATTCTGTTGACTATAATGGCTTCCTTCTCCAGCGTCACTTCAATATCCGGCGGAACTTCCATGGAAAGCTTTCCCCTAGGTCCTTCAACGCTGAGGGTCGTCTGATCTTGAACAAACTTAACACCGGCTGGCACCGATATGGGTTTTTTACCAATCCTTGACATGAATGACTCCCATTCCACCTAAAATTCTCAAATCGTTCATTTACCAGACATTGCAGAGGATTTCGCCACCGATATTCAGTTCTTTTGCCTCTTTATCCGTCATGATCCCCTTCGATGTGGAAAGAATTGCCGTTCCGTAGCCATTTAAAACCTTGGGGATTTTTTCACCTTTCACATAGACACGACGTCCCGGCTTGCTAACTCTCTGGATGTCCGTGATCACAGTACTTTTTGCATCCGGATATTTAAGATAAATCCGCAGCGTTTCGCGGCCACCCTCCTCTTTCTTGGTGTCATAACCGCTGATGTAACCCTCTTTCTTCAATACATCGGCAATATTAAGGTTCATGCGGGACATTAAAACATCAGTACTCTTGAAATGTCCTCGATTCGCATTCCTGATCCTAGTTAACATATCCGCAATCGGATCGGTCATTCCCATAAACGACTCCTTAAAATTCTCTTTACCAACTCGATTTTATAACACCCGGTATCTCCCCTTTGAGGGAGAGATTTCTAAGGCATATTCTACACATATCAAATTTCCGGTAATAAGCCCGCGGCCTGCCGCAAATCGGACAGCGATTATATGCGCGCACTGAAAATTTAGCTGATCTCTTTGCTTTTGCAATTAAAGATTTTTTTGCCACTCCCACGCCTCCAGAGGGTTTCCGTATCTTCTTTTTTCTTCGATCTCTAATTTCTGAACGGCACGCCCATGAGCTTTAACAGCTGTCGTGCCTCATCATCCGTTTTTGCTGTTGTCACAATAACGATATTCATCCCTTTCACTTTATCAATTTTATCATAATCGATTTCTGGAAAGATGATTTGTTCCTTCAATCCCAGGGCAAAATTTCCTCTTCCGTCAAAGGATTTCGGCGAAATTCCTCTGAAATCACGAACCCTAGGAAGATTAACATTAACCAGTCGATCAAAAAACTCATACATTCGTTCTTTCCTGAGGGTCACCGAGCATCCAATCGACATACCTTGACGAAGTTTAAAGGTTGCGATCGATCGTCTCGCCTTGGTAATAACTGGTTTTTGTCCCGTAATGAGAGAAAGCTCCTGCACTGCACTGTCCAGAATCTTAATGTTTTGAATCGCTTCGCCGAGTCCCATGTTGATAACAATTTTTTCGAGTCTCGGAACCTCCATACGATTCTTATAATCAAACGCCTTTATTAAAGCGGAGACCACTTCCTTTTCATAATAATCTTTTAATCTCGCCATTTTTCCGCCCTATGCTATGCATCCAATATTTCACGACATTTTTTGCAGATGCGGACCTTCTTGCCGTCATCCAATATCTTGTAGCCCACTCTTACACCCTTGTCACATTTACTACAGAGAAACATCACGTTAGACATTTGCAGAGGTCCTTCTTTTTCAACGATACCCCCTTTACCTTTGGCATCGGGCCGCTGATGCTTTTTCATGAAGTTCAGCTTTTCGATGACTACCTTATTTTTTTCGCTGATGATCTTCATAATCTTGCCGGTTTTCCCTTTTTCCTTACCGACTGAGACCTTCACCATATCCCCTTTTTTCAGTTTGTGACTCTGCATACTTTATCCCTATGTCCTTAATTCCCCTGCCCCGAATATTGGAGCCCTCACAAAACCTCCGGTGCTAGAGAAATGATTTTCATGAACTGCTTTGCTCTCAACTCGCGGGCTACGGGCCCGAATATTCTCGTTCCTACAGGCTCCAGTTGATTATTGATCAGTACAGCAGAATTATCATCAAATTTCAAAAACGATCCGTCCGGTCTGCGCGTTTCTTTGGCGGTTCTCACGATGACAGCCTTCATGACATCCCCNNGCATATCTTCTTTTTGATCCGCCAAGAACTTTAATGCAGGCAACTTTCTTTGCACCCGAATTGTCTGCCACATTTAAAACAGTTTGCATCTGAATCATATATAAACTCCACAGAACTGAAAGCTTTTTTCCGTCTGATCTTCTATTTTGCCTTTTCCAGGACTTCAACCATCCGCCAGCGTTTTTCCCGGCTTAGCGGACGGGATTCGACAATCAGAACCTGATCGCCCACGTTGCATGTATTTTTCTCATCATGAGCCTTAAATTTGACATAGCTTCGGACATATTTATGGAACACCGGGTGTTTAACCAGTCTCTGTGCCCGGACGACAATGGTTTTATCCATTTTGCTGCTGACAACAATCGCCTTTATCGTTCTTTTATTACTCTGCTCACCCATGGCTATCCCGTAACCTCCTTCTCCCTGAGTACGGTTTTGATACGGGCAATATCCTTGCGAACCCGGCCCATCAAAACAGGAGAATCCAATTGCCCTGTAGTATGACGGATACGAAGTCTGAAAAGCTCTTCAGACAGATCTCTGCATTTCTGCTTCAGTTCGTCCGCGCCCAGATCCTTGATCTCTCTAATTTTCATCAGACATCTCCCTTGAAAGAAACTTTGTGGATATGGGCAGCTTATGCGACGCTAACCGGAAGGCCTCCCGGGCAATCTCCTTGGTAACACCTTCCATCTCATACATCACCACACCAGGCCGGACGACGGCCACCCACTCTTCAGGGGCTCCCTTTCCTTTCCCCATTCGGGTCTCCGCCGGCTTTCGGGTAATGGACTTGTGCGGGAATATCCTGATCCAGATCTTACCTCCCCTTTTGACATGACGCGTCATGGCAACACGTGCCGCCTCAATCTGCCTCGCGGTGATCCATCCACATTCCGTCGCTTGCAGACCATATTCACCGAAAGTCACATGACTGCCCCGGACGGCCTTACCGCCCATGCGCCCTCTCTGCAACTTTCTGAATTTAACCCTTTTCGGCGATAACATAATTTAGCAACCCCTATTCCTGCCTCACATTCTTTTTCACAGGACAACGTTTCTCTATTTATCCGTCTCTTTCTTACTGGGCAGGATCTCTCCATGAAATATCAATACTTTCACACCGATCAGACCATAAGCGGTATGAGCTTCCGTGAAACCGCAATCAATATCAGCTCTCAGGGTATGCAGAGGCACTCTTCCTTCACGATACCATTCGGATCGCGCCATCTCGGCTCCCCCCAGCCTGCCGCCACAATTGACTCTGATTCCCTTTGCACCAAACTTCAGAGCAGAGGTCACACACTTTTTCATCGCCCTTCTGAAGGCGACGCGCCGTTCCAGCTGGAGGGCAATATTTTCAGCAACGAGCTGTGCATCAATTTCTGGTTTACGAACTTCCAGGATATTAATGATCACTTCACTTTTTGTAATGTTTCCTTCGAGTTCTTTCTTGAGTTTATCAATTTCAGAACCTTTCTTGCCAATGATGATGCCGGGGCGGGCGGCGTAAATATTGACTTTGGCCTTATTGGCTGCCCTTTCGATCCCTATTCTGGAAATCCCTGCATGAAAAAGCTTCTTTTTAAGGTACTTCCTGATCTTAAGGTCCTCATGGAGCAATTCGCCATAATTCTTGTCTGAATACCAGAGCGACTGCCACGTTTTGATACCTCCCAATCTTAACCCCACCGGGTTAACCTTCTGCCCCAACCTGTCACCTCCTCAGTGCTTACTCTTCATCCAGGATAACTGTGATATGACTCATCCTTTTTTTTATCGAAGCGGCCCTTCCCTGTGCCCGGGCCCGCCATCTCTTCAAAGACGGCCCCTGATCGACGAAAACAGCTTTCACATAAAGAATGCTATCATCGATATTCGGATTCTGCTTGGCATTCGCGATGGCGGACTTTAAAACCTTTCCGATGATCCCGGAAGCATATTTCCGGGTAAAAAGCAGGGTGCTTTCGGCTTCCTGAATCTTTTTCCCTCTCACCAAATCCGCCACAAGTCTTACCTTTTGTGGAGAGATCCTAATATACTTGGCAACCGCTCTTACTTCCATATCTCTTTAAACTCCAAACCACTGATCTCAGCAATGGATCATTTACGTACTTTCGACTTTCGATCACCGGCATGACTGTAAAACGTCCTCGTCGGCGCAAATTCACCCAGTTTGTGTCCTACCATGTTCTCCGTCACAAAAACCGGCACAAACTTTTTACCGTTATGCACGGCAAAGGTCTGTCCAATCAACTCGGGTACCACTGTAGAACGTCGAGACCAGGTCTTAATCACGCTTTTGCTTCCTGAAGATTCCGCTTTTCTCACTTTATCGAGAAGCTTTTCTTCGATATACGCACCCTTTTTAACTGAACGCGCCACCTTCTAACCCCTTCTCTTTACAATATATTTATCCGTGTTCTTGTTTGTTCTCGTTTTATGACCCTTTGTCGGAACCCCCCAAGGTGTGCAAGGATGTCTTCCCCCGGAGGATTTGCCTTCCCCGCCTCCCATGGGATGGTCAACCGGGTTCATGGCGACACCGCGGACCTTGGGACGTCTTCCCAGCCATCGTGCCCTTCCCGCCTTACCGATACTCAAATTCTCATGGTCAATATTGCTCACCTGGCCGATCGTCGCCTTGCATTCAAGAAACACCTTTCGGACCTCTCCGGACGGTAGCCTGACCTGGGCATATCCTTCCTCCTTGGCCATCAACTGTCCATAGGTGCCGGCACTTCTGATCATCTGCGCTCCCCGACCCATCTTGAGTTCCAAGTTATGAATCAGCGAGCCGAGAGGGATATTTTTCAGAGGTATGGTGTTACCGGGTTTAATATCCGCATTTTCACTGCTGACAATGGTATCGCCCACGACCACTTTATGAGGGGCAATCACATACCGCTTTTCGCCATCCAGATAATTGACCAGCGCAATCCTGGAGGTTCGGTTCGGATCATATTCAATGGACGCAACCTTGCCTGGAACATCTGTCTTGTCGCGTCTGAAATCAATCAGTCTGTATTTTTTCTTATGACCACCCCCGATATGACGGCTGGTGATACGCCCATAACAATTGCGTCCGCCCGTTCTTTTCACGGGGCGCAAGAGACTTCCCTCAGGGCTCGTTGCCGTGATCTCTGCAAAGTCTGAACACGTCTGAAATCGTCGCCCGGGTGATGTGGGTTTATACTTTCTGATCGCCATAAATCTAATCCTTCCCGTCTATATCCCTTCGTAAACCTCAATGCGATTACCGGGAACCAAGGTTACAACGGCCTTCTTCCACGCCCGTTTCTGTCCAACAATCTTCCCCAGCCGTTTTTTCTTACCCAGCACATTCATGACATGAACATTCAGGACCTTGACTTTGAAGAGTTTCTCAATCGCATTGACAATCTCAATTTTATTGGCATTGCGATTGACCTCAAAAACATATTTGTTGGCCTCTTCCCTGGCGAGGGTGCTCTTTTCAGTTATCAGCGCTCTTTTTATGATGTGATGCAGTTCCATTATGCCAATAATGCCCCTTCAATCATCCTTACAGTGGGTTCCAAAAGAACAATATATTCATGGTCTAACAGATCATAAACATTGATTCCCTCTGATTTTATCATTTTTATATCACTGAGATTCCTTGAAGATTTTTCCAGGACAGGGTTCGACTTGTCGAGAACGAAAAGGGCTTTTTTAAAGCCAAACCGATCCATGACTTCCTTAAATTTCCGCGTTTTTATTTCTTCGAGGGGAAATTCCTTGAGAATGATGATTCGCTGCTCGTTAAATTTCATGCTGAGGGCAGATACCAAGGCCATCTTTTTGACTTTCTTGGGTANNGGCTTCTTACCGCCACCTCTGATATCGCCTCGTTCCTTGGTAGAGGCTGTCCCCCGCCGTTTTGACGCCATTTGCATCCTTACGACTTCGTACATGACATCGGGATTGGCCTCGGCATCAAAAACGGCATCGTTCAATTCAATCTGCGATACCTTTTTTTTATCAATATCATATACATCCGCAACCGGCATATTGACTCCCGATCCTAACTGAGCGATCCTACTTTTATCGCCCGTTTAATCAACACGATCCCGTTTCGGCCACCGGGAACAGCTCCCTTGACCAGGATCAGATTTTGTTCAGGCCTAACCGCCCACACCATCATGTTCTGGATGGTTACTCTCTCACTTCCCATGTGCCCCGGTAATTTCTTTCCCTTGAATACTCTGGAAGGATCTGCGCTTGCGCCAATGGAACCCGGAGCCCGGTGAAACATGGACCCATGGGTCGCCCTGCCTCCACTGAATCCGTGCCTTTTCATAACGCCGGCGAAACCTTTACCCTTTGAGGTACCTGAGACATCCACGTAATCACCCGCCTTAAAAAGATCGACCTTCAACTCCTGACCCAACTCATAAACATCGGAAGCGGTTCTGAATTCCCGCAGAATCCTGAAAATCCCCTTGTCCGCTTGTTTGAAGTGCCCCTGGAGGGGTTTGGTGACATTTTTTTGCTTCACGCGCCCGAAGCCCAGCTGGATGGCGTCATATCCATCCTTCTCCCGCGTCTTTTTTTGAATCACGACGGAGGGTTCCGCCTCAATAATCGTAACTGGCACAGCCTCTCCATTCTCTGAAAAGATCTGCGTCATACCCAGTTTTTTACCAATAATTCCTATTTTCATCATCTTCACACGTCTTTAATAAAGGCCCGTCTTCTCAAGAAAAACAGGAGATGAACTTTCCGAATCTGTTCATCTCCCACGGTTTGACATCTTATAGTTTTATCTCCACATCCACGCCGGCAGACAGGTCCAGTTTCATCAAGGCATCTACCGTGGACTGCGTCGGCTCAATAATATCAATCAACCGTTTGTGGGTTCTGATTTCAAATTGCTCTCTCGACTTTTTATCCACATGAGGGGACCGGTTAACACAGTATTTGTTGATTTCTGTCGGGAGCGGGATCGGCCCGGCAACACGGGCACCCGTCCTTTTTGCCGTCTCCACAATATCTTCCACAGAACGATCAAGCAGCTTGTAATCGTAGGCCTTGAGGCGGATTCTAATTTTTTGTTCTTTCATGATATTTTAATATCTCATCAGGTTTTGCTTCATTCGATGATCTTGCTGACCACACCTGCTCCGACGGTCCTGCCACCTTCACGAATAGCAAACCGGAGCTGTTCCTCCATAGCAATCGGTGTAATGAGTTGAATCTCAAGGTTGACGTTATCGCCGGGCATAACCATTTCAACACCTTCGGGCAGTGTGCAGACACCGGTCACATCCGTGGTCCTGAAGTAAAACTG
>PMNM01000070.1 GCA_003161855.1 Syntrophaceae bacterium
GCGGACCTTGCCCTCCAAATCGTAAGAACGGTCGGGAAGACCTTCGATAATCCCATCTTTTTGACATTGGCCACAACAAAAGCAACCGCATTGAAAAAAAAGGGAAAAAAAGAGGGCTTGAGGATCGCCCTGGAGGCCTTTCCAGACAGGATGTATACGGACGCAGGAGATCTGCTTTCCCGGGAACAGGCGGGCGCCGTTCTGAAAGATCCAGACCTCATCGCCCAAAGGGCTGTCAAAATGATCAAGGAAAAAGGGATCGAAAGCATCCATGGCCGTTGGCTCGACCTGGATATTGACACCCTCTGTATTCATGGAGACAACCCGGAGAGCATCGAGGCGGCAAAAAAAATCGTCGCCGCTTGTGCAAAGGAAAAATTTCAGATCAGGCCGCTGGGTGAGTTTATTTAGATGAACCTTTCGCGTTACGGTGAAGACGGAATTCGCATCCTCTTCGGAGACGTCATCGACCTGGATGTTCATGAAAGGGTCAGGCATTTCTTTTTTTTCATAAAATCCCTGCAGCGGGAGGAGATCATCGATATTATCCCCAGCTTCAGGTCCTGTCTGATTTATTTTGATCTCCAGCAGACGACGTTTGAACGATTGTCTTCCCTGATCATGGAAAAAATGCAGGCGTCATCATCCCTCCCGGTAGTTCCGGATCCCTTCATTCACGAAATTCCGGTCCGCTACGGCGGCGAATGCGGGCCGGATATGGCGTTTGTCTCCTCCCATACGGGGCTGTCCGAGAATGAAATTATTGACATCCATACCGGCATCACTTATACCGTTTTTGCCATTGGCTTCATTCCCGGGTTTCCCTACCTGGGCATTCTGGACCAGAGGATTCAGGTCCCCAGACTGGAGACCCCCCGCGTCCAGATTCCCGAGGGGTCTGTCGGCATTGCGCAACGCCAGACAGGGATATACCCTTTTCAGTCTCCGGCCGGCTGGCGTATTATCGGCCTGACAGAAGTCAGCCTGTTTAATGATCGAAAAGAACCATACAGTCTCCTGAAAATCGGCGACAGGGTAAAATTCGTGAAGGTATGATTGAAATCATCCATCCCGGTTGGCTTTCCTGTATCGTGGATCGGGGGAGATACGGATATGCCTCGGTGGGCATCCCTCCCTCATCCGCGCTGGACCTTTATGCGTACAAGGCCCTCAATCTTTTAACCGGTCATGAGGAGGATGCGCCCGTCCTGGAAGTCATGGGGGCCCCCTTTTCCTTGAAATTTCACGAGGAGGTCCTCTGTGCCATCACGGGTGCCAAAGTCCAGGCAACCCTCAACGAGCAACTGATCAAGCCTTGGACATCCTTCAGGGCCACGGCAGGCAGCTTGCTGCAAATAAAGGAGGTGATGGAAGGTTTTCGGTTCTACGTCGGTTTTTCGGGAATAATGACCCTGGAAAAGATTATCGGCAGTTTTACAACCAACATCGAATGTCAGTTTGGCGGCTATCAGGGCCGGACCCTTGCCTGCGGGGATTTGCTTCACTTCAGTGAATGGAAAGAAACCGATCGGCGCTCGCTGCCTGAACGTGAAATTCCCGTCATGCATTCCCCACACCGGCTGCGGGTTGTGGAAGGACCGGAAATACACTATTTTACCGATGAATCCGTCAAAAGGTTCGTCGACAGAGAAAGCAGGATCATTTACGACGTTTCTTCAAAAACGAACCGGACGGGAATCCGGTTGGAAGGACCGCCGTTAAGCTTCCGTGAAGAGGTAGAAAAGAGCATCATTTCTGAGGGCATCCTGCCGGGAACGGTGCAGATCCCAGGGGATGGATTACCGATTATCATGCTCTACGAAAGGACGATCGGCGGATATGCCAGAATAGCCATGGTGGTCAAGGCAGACCATGACCGCCTGGCACATCTGAAGCCCGGGGATTATGTCCTGTTCGAAATGGTTAGCCTGGAAGAGGCAGAAAAGCTTTGGGAAGGGAAACGAAAAAGCATAACTTCTTTAAATAAAACAGTCAGGAGGTTATCATGAAAAAGCTTTTGAAAGTCATTTGTTTGTCCTTGTTGTTGTTTTCTTTTACATCCCTGGCCTGTGCTCAGGATGAAATCCGGATCGGCGTTCTCTTTCCCCTGACGGGGCCTCTGGCCAGCACAGGACAGGGACTACTGGAAGGGGCAAAACTAGCAGCGGACATCGTCAATACAAAAAATAATCTGAATATGCCCCTGGCAAAAACAGCCGGTCTGCCCAATCTGAAAGGCGCCAAGATCAAGATCATTCCCGGGGATCATCAAGGGAAACCCGAAATCGGCATGGCGGAAGCGGAGCGGCTGATCACCCAGGAAAAGGTGGTCGCCATCATTGGCTGCTACAACAGCGCAGTCACCGCGACTGCATCCCAGGCTGCTGAGCGTTATGGCATTCCGTTTCTGAACGACAGCTCCACCTCACCCAGTCTGACCGAGAGAAATTTCAAATGGTTCTTCAGAACCACCCCGAACGACGACCTGCTGAGTGAAAATTTTTTCCATTTCCTGAACGATCTAAAGAAGAAAAAAAATATTACGGTCGGCCCGATTGCGCTGCTCTATGAAAACACCCTGTTCGGTTCGGACTCAAGGAAATTTCAGGAGAAGTACGCCCAGAAATACGGCTACAAAATAAGCGGCGTCGTTCCCTATCCGGCCAAGAGCACCCAGTTGACGTCGGAAATCCAGAAGCTCAGAACCTTCAATCCCTATATCGTCATGCAGACGTCCTATACGGCCGACGCGATCCTTTCCATGAGGACCTACAAGGAACTCAATTTCGCGCCGAGCGCACTCATTGCGAACAATGCCGGCTTTAACGACCCCGAATTTATTAAATCCCTCGGTAAAGATGCAAATTATATCTTCAGCCGCGAAGTCTGGGCCAAGGACTTGTCCGCAAAAAAACCGATGATCAAGACTATCGCGGACATGTTCGAAAAGCGGGCCGGGAAACCCATGTCGGGTGACTATGCCCGGTCATTCACCGGAATGATCGTCCTGGCCGACGCCATCAACAGGGCGAAATCCACGGAACCGGATAAAATCCAGAAGGCCCTTCTCGAAACCAACATCAAACCTGACCAGCTGATCATGCCCTGGAACGGCGTGAGATTCGATCCAAAGAGCCATCAGAACATGCTGGGCAAGGGGATCATCGTCCAGATCCAGAACGGCGAACGCTATACCGTATGGCCCTTCAATCTGGCGACGAAAGACGTGATCTGGCCGTTCCCGAAGTGGGAAGGCAGAAAGTAGGATAAACGATGGAGGGGGTCTTCACCCAAACCCTGGTCAGCGGCCTGCTCATGGGCTTCATCTATGCTCTGATTGCCGTGGGTCTGACCATGATCTTCGGCATGATGGATATCGTCAATTTTGCCCATGGTGATTACCTCATGGTGGCCATGTATTTCGCCTACTGGTTTTTCGTCCTCTTCGGCATGGACCCCCTCCAATCCCTTCCCCTGGTGACGCTGCTCCTGTTCGGACTGGGAATCATCACCTACTACATCCTGATCAAACCCATCATCAACGCCCCCATGCTCTCCCAGATCTTTGTCACCTTCGGGGTGCTGATCTTTCTCCGGGGCCTCGCCCAGTTTTTCTGGAAGGCGGACTACCGGATGATCCCCCAGACCTGGTTAAGCGGTAATATCAATTTCTTCGATGTCTATATCGGCATTCCCCAACTGACGGCCGCCGGGGGCGCCATTCTCTGCAATGGCCTGATCCTGTGGTTTCTGAAAAAAACCCGGCTGGGGATGGCCTTGGAGGCCGTCTCGGAGGACAAGGAAGCGGCCCGGCTCATGGGCATCAACAGCGACCGCATGTTTGCCCTGGCCTGGGGAATCGGGATTGCCACCGTCGGCGTGGCTGGCTCATTGTTGACCAGTTTTTACTATGTCTTTCCCGAGGTAGGCGCCAACTTCGGACTGGTCGCCTTTGTCGTCGTGGCACTGGGTGGTTTCGGCAGTGTCGCCGGGGCCTTTATCGCGGGTATTATCGTCGGACTGGTTGAGGTGCTGGGCGGCTATCTCATTGCGCCCTCTCTAAAGTTCATGTTCGTCCTCATTCTGTATCTGGCCGTGGTCTTCATCCGACCGCAGGGACTCATGGGGAAGAAGTGAGGCGGGCATGAAAAAGAGTCTCTGGGTTTTTGTGTTGTTTGTAGGCGTTCTTGCCGCACTCCCCCTGGTCTTTCACGACCCCTTCCCCCGGCATCTTCTGATTATGGTCATGCTGTATGCCACGATGAGCATCGGCTGGAATATTATCGGCGGCTACACGGGACAGGTCTCTTTCGGCAACGCGGCATTCTTCGGTGTCGGCGCCTATACGACGGCCGTTCTCCTGATAAACTACGGCATCACCCCCTGGGTCGGCATGCTGGCTGGCTGTGTGCTTTCCGTAGGGCTTGCCATCATTGTGGGTTACCCCTGTTTCCGCCTGCAGGGACATTACTTTGCCATCGCCACGATTGCCGTCGGAGAGATCATGCTGGTGATCTTTACCAACTGGGACTATGTGGGTGCAGCGGTGGGTATCTACATACCCATCCTGGAGGAATCCTTCATAAACTTTGAGTTCCATTCCTCGAAAATCCCTTACTACTATATCGTCCTGGCCATGCTCCTGTTCGCCATCGCGGTCTCCTATGCCATCGAAAAAAGCAGGCTGGGCTATTACCTGCGGGCCATCAAGGATGATCCGGACGGCGCCCGGAGTCTGGGGATCGATATTCAACGATACAAGCTGATCGCCTTTTCCATATCGGCGGTGCTGACCTCCATATGCGGCACGTTTTACGCCCAGTACGTCCTGTACATCCATCCGTCCAGCACGATGGACCTGATGATGTCCATCCAGCTTTGCATCATCGTGTTGATCGGTGGTATCGGGAAACTCTTCGGACCTGTCGTGGGGGCATTCGTGTTCATTCCGCTGACGGAGCTGACCCGGGTGTATCTCGGCAGCGAGGGACAGGGGATTGATATGATCATCTACTCCCTCCTGATTATTGTCCTGGCCATTGCCCGGCCGCAGGGGCTTTGGGCCTTGTTTAAAAAAGGTGAGCGATGAACGGTAAGATTCTGGTGGTGGATAATGTCACGAAACGCTTTGGGGGACTCACGGCCAATGCGAATATCTCCTTTTCCATGAATAAAGGGGAGATCATCGGACTTATCGGCCCGAACGGTGCCGGTAAGTCCACACTGTTTAACTGCATCTCATGCTTCTACAACGCAAACAGCGGAAAGATCACCTTCAAGGGCCAGAGTATCATCCGCAAGAATCCGGAATCCATCTGCCGGATGGGGATCGGCCGCACTTTCCAGATCGTCCGGATCTTCAA
>PMNM01000114.1 GCA_003161855.1 Syntrophaceae bacterium
ATATCAAATTTTCCCGATACGGGGTCAAATAAATTTCCCACCAGGAAAGTTATGCGATTTTCAACCCCATACTGCCAAGCATTCCGACGGGCGACGTCCATGGCTTCCTGAGAAATATCTGTAGCAACCAGGGAGGCATTTTTTAGTTCCAGCGACAGGATCACGCTGATTACCCCGCTGCCCGTTCCTAACTCAAGAATCCTGAAATGGCCGGAATTCGAAAGGGCGTGAATTTTCAGGCACTCTTCAACCAGGAGTTCTGTTTCCGGTCTCGGGATCAGAACCTGATGATTGACTTCAAAAACAACCGACCAGAATTCTTTCCGGCCGAGGATATAAGCCACCGGCTCACCACGCTGACGCCTTGACGCCAGCTGCATGAAATGACAGACGTCTGATTCCGCCAAGGATAGATCAGGATTCATGTAAAGGTATAGACGGTCTTTCTTTAAGCAATGAGCCAGAAGAATTTCCGCGTCAAGCCGTGGCGAAAAGCGGCCCCTTGCCTCAAAATCGAGCGTCGTCCAGTTTATTAACTCCTGAATTTTCACGAAACCATTTCTTTAGGCAGACTGTTGCAATGCCTCTGCCTGAAAATGGGTTGTCAGGGTGTCGATGACGCCCTGAATGTTACCGTCAAGAAAGCTTTCCAGATTGTAAAGCGTCATATTGATCCGGTGATCTGTCATTCTGGACTGGGGATAATTATAAGTTCTGATCCGCTCGCTGCGGTCTCCGCTTCCCACTTGGCTTCGCCTTGTTTCTGAGATTTCCTTATTCTGTTTCTCAACCATCATAGCCAGTAATCTGGCCCGGAGCACCTTCATGGCCTTGCCTTTGTTTTTCAGTTGCGATTTTTCATCCTGACAGGTAACCACCAGACCGGTAGAAAGATGGGTAATCCGGACGGCGGAATCCGTTGTATTTACACTCTGGCCACCGTGTCCGCTGGAATGATAAACATCAATTCGTAAATCATTGGGCTCTATATGAACATCCACTTCTTCCGCTTCCGGGAGGATGGCAACCGTAACCGCAGAGGTGTGAATCCGGCCCTGAGCCTCTGTGATCGGGACCCGTTGTACACGATGGACACCGCTTTCATATTTTAATTTGCTGTATGCGCCCTGGCCGGTGATGAGTGCAATAATTTCCTTGAACCCTCCCATCCCTCCTGCCGGTGTCGAACTGATCACCTCGACTTTCCATCGACACATTTCGGCATAACGGGCATACATACGGAAAAGATCTCCGACAAAAAGCCCCGCTTCATCTCCCCCCGTACCGGCGCGGATTTCCAGCAAAACATTACGGTCATCGTTTGGATCCCTGGGGAGAAGGAGAATTTTTAATTGATCCTCTAAAGATTTTAGCTGTTCTCTGAGCTGAGGCATTTCTTCCTTCACGATGCTTTTGAGTTCTTCATCATTTTCCCGGAGTAACGTTTGTCCTTCTTCNNTGCTGATCACGTCAGAATCACTCAACAGAGATTCCAGATCCGTATACTTAACTTCAATATCTTTCAGTTTTTTAAACATAATGCTCCATGAAATTCATGAAATGTCCATAAACTCCGGCTGAATTTAAAATGAAAAAAAATAATCTTTTCTGAACGGCAGAATCACCCCTTGGAGAAGGAATGGGCACCATAGAGTAAACCTAAAGATGGGGGTTTAGCAAAGGGAGAGGCTTTTTATCATTAAACAACGACCTGTTTCCCCTTGGCGGTGTTCGCTACTGGATAAGAGACCAAACATCGGTCAATGATGTTAAGCGTCTGTTTTCTTCTCTTTAACGGCGTATTTATTCCTGAAGCGTTCCACGCGGCCGGCCGTGTCCATAAGCTTCTGCTTCCCCGTGATAAATGGATGGCACTGGGAACAAATTTCCACTTTAATATCTTTCTTGGTTGACCGGGTTTCAATAACATTACCACACACGCAGGTAATTTTCGTTTCCTTATATTCCGGATGAATACCTTTCTTCACGGTTTGTCTTGTCCTCCTGAATTTCTAAGACCTCGTTATTGCAAATTATCTATATTTTAGTTGCGAGGGGTGGCATTATAGTCATTTCAAAGATAAATTCAAGTGAATTTATTCATTGATTCATGGAATCCAGAAATACTTGGTTTGTTTCTGTTTTTCGAATTTTATCCATAATGAACTCCATGGCGTCCACCGGATTCATCTCCTGGAGAAGCCTTCTGAGAATCCAGATCCTGTTCAGATTAGTCTTCGGGATCAATAATTCTTCCTTTCTCGTCCCGGACCGTGTCAGATCGAAAGCCGGGAAAACCCGGCGGTCGGCAATCCGGCGATCCAGATGAAGCTCCATATTTCCTGTTCCCTTGAATTCTTCAAAGATGACTTCATCCATCCGGCTTCCTGTATCAATCAGGGCTGTGGAAATAATGGTCAAACTGCCGCCGTTCTCGATATTCCGGGCGGCNNCGGGTGATGCTATCCAGGAGGATGACCACATCCTTCCGGTGCTCCACCAGGCGTTTCGCTTTTTCGATCACCATCTCCGCAACCTGAACATGACGCGTGGCCGGTTCGTCAAAGGTGGAAGAAATGACTTCACCCTTGACACTCCGCTGCATGTCCGTCACTTCTTCGGGACGTTCATCAATCAGAAGCACCATGAGCGTGACTTCCGGATGATTGGCGGTAATACTATGGGCAATATCCTGGAGTAATACTGTTTTTCCAGCTCGCGGGGGTGACACAATCAATCCCCGCTGTCCCTTGCCGATCGGGGTAAAGAGATCCATGACCCGTGTTGATAAATTTTCAGGATCGCTTTCAAGATTTAATTTCTCTTCGGGATAGAGAGGGGTCAAGTTATCGAAGAGAATCTTGTCTCTTGAGGCATCTGGGGCCTCAAAATTAACCGCATCAACCTTCAGAAGGGCAAAATATTTTTCTCCTTCTTTCGGGGGTCTGACCTCTCCGGAAACCGTATCCCCCGTTCTGAGACTGAAGCGTCTGATTTGTGACGGCGAAATGTAGATGTCATCGGGACTGGGCAGGTAATTGTAGTCCACGGCACGGAGGAACCCAAAGCCGTCCGGCAGGATTTCCAGGACACCGGATCCTGAAATGACCCCGTTTTTTTCCGCCTGGGCCTGCAGGATGGAAAAGATCAGGTCCTGTCTTCTCATGCCGCTGGCACCCGCAACATTCAAGTCCTTGGCAAGATTGGCCAGCTCACTAATGGGTAATCTCTTAATGTCTTCAATGTTCATAAAAAAATCCTTTTAGAAATCTTAATCTAAAGGCAGGTTATAAAGGTGCCTTGTCTGCATGAAACCTTGGTTTTTATCTAATCCGAATTTTTCATTGGAGAGAACGATGATTTTATTATGCTGCGACCTATAAAAAAACGTGGATTTACTGGGTTGCTCGTTTGGGTTTTTGTAGCATTCCAAAAAGGAAGGACTTTAACGGTACCTTTCAAACGCTGGTTCTCTCTATAACAAGTGATTCCATCTGTCAAGCACTTTTTACGAAATACCTTCTGCAGCGGTTTTGCAAAGCATGATGAAATTCAGCTGTCTGCCGGTTTGACCGGTTTCCCGCCGGTGAGAAAAAAAGAGTTCTTCCCGGCAGGATGTGCAAAGATCGGCGGAAAGGATATGTTCAGGAAGAATGCCTTTATTCAAAAATTGGAGTTTGTTGGCCAGCGGCAGGTCCAGCATCCATCGTTCCCTGTTCCGGGCCTGATAAAAGAAAGATCTCTGCTGTGGATGGTCTGCCATGGTTTTGAAAACGTGCTCATCGACTTCATAGCAGCAAGGGCCTATCGCCGGCCCGAGGAAGGCAAGGATATCTCGCGGACTGGATTCAAAACAACGGACAAAAGTATCGGTGGTCTTTTCGGCAATCTTCAATGCGGTGCCTTTCCAACCGGCATGAATGGCCCCGATGATCCGCCGGACAGGGTCGACAAGAAAGATCGGAACACAATCCGCCGTCTTGATACAGAGGGCGGTNNCCTGATGAACCTGATTGACCAGCCGGAACTGTTTGGCGGTGAACCCGAATGCAGACGCAATCCTCTCGAAATTCTGATGCACCTTATCCGCGTCATCTCCTTCCCGGGTGCTGACGTTCAGACTGGCAAAATGACCTTTACTGACACCGCCCTGCCGGGTACAAAAGGCATGGATGAGAAAATCACCACCATCCGGATCAGAAGACTCCAGATATTTTAAGGGACCTCTCTGAGCGATGCGGAACATCTTAAAACCTCGCAGACAGAAACCATATCTTCCGGTAAGGACGATGAAAAAGTCATTAAGTTTCCCGTGATGGGATGGTTGAAACAGAGATGAGCGGCATGCAGTGCCTGCCTTTTTATGCCTTTCAGTGCTGATCGCAGGACAGGATCACCGATGGTATGGACCCGTTTTGTTCCGCCATAAACGCTGTCTCCCACGACAGGATGGCCGATGGCATTTAAATGAACCCTGATCTGGTGTGTCCGGCCAGTCTCAATATTTAGCTGAAGGAGGGTCACCTCCCCGTATCGTTCACAAACCCGCCAGTGCGTGATGGCCTCCTTACCCCGTCTGCTACTGGTGGACATTCTCTTCCGATCCACCGGGTGCC
>PMNM01000065.1 GCA_003161855.1 Syntrophaceae bacterium
CAAATATATCAGCTAACTGGTGTTTATCCCTGTTTTATTTACCTTGACACTTCAGATGTATTGCCATTATAAATAGCCCAATGACCCCTAGGGAAAAATCTTATGTACGAAGTCACCATAAAAAAAACATTTTCGGCCGCCCACATCTTGAAAGAAATCGGAGGTCGGTGCGAGGAACTCCACGGTCATAACTTCCTGGTTGAGGTTTCCGTCAGCGCTCCCGAATTGAATAAAGAGGGTCTACTGATCGACTTCAGGGTATTGAAGAAATGGACCCATGACATCCTTGAAGCGCTTGATCACAAATATTTGAATGAAGTCGATTATTTTAAGGACATCAACCCGTCGTCCGAACAGGTGGCGCGGTTGATTTACGACCGAATCGCAGAAAAAGCGATTCCCGAGGGATACGGGGTGTCCCGAGTGACTGTTTGGGAATCAGAAAATGCAAGGGTATCTTATCGCAGATGATTGATATTCAGAATCAAAAGGATCACAGAAATATCAATATTAAAAAAGTGGGGGTGAAACGGATCAAATACCCCATCATTGTCCTAGATCGCGCGCAGGGCGCTCAGCCAGTCAACGCAACGATCAGCATGTATGTTAACCTTCCCCATCATTTCAAGGGCACCCATATGAGCCGGTTNNAAAGCCGCTCCCGTATCAGGAGCCAGGAGTCACATGGAATACCACTGCTCCTTCTGCGGCCAGAACAATGGCCAAAAAAGTGATTTTCTGGTCGGGGTGGTTGTCCCTGTTACCACCGTCTGCCCCTGCTCGCGGGAGATCAGCAACAAAGGCGCCCATAATCAGCGGAGCATGGTTACCGTGAAGCTCAGATTCAAGAAGTTTTTCTGGATTGAAGACGTAATCCGGATCATCGAGGACTCTGCCAGTGGCGAGGTATATTCCCTCTTGAAACGGCCGGATGAAAAGTTCGTCACGGAAAAGGGATATGAAAATCCCATGTTCGTCGAGGATGTGGTCAGAAAGGTTGCCGAACAGTTGAACGGCAATGAAAATTTTACCTGGTATAGCGTGGAAGCGGAAAATTATGAGAGCATTCACAATCATAGCGCTTATGCCTACGTGGAAAAGGAATAATATAGCCGATGGCATCGTCTGATATAAAACAATTTTTTGATCTCTATCAGCATGGCTTTATCCGGGTCGCTCTCTGCATACCCGAAGTCCGGGTTGCGGACGTTCCCTTCAATGCCGGAGAGATCGTCAAACTGGCCCGGCAGGCTGCGGCGGGTGACGCTATTTTTGCGCTTTTTCCTGAACTGTGCATTTCTGCTTATTCCAATGAAGATCTGTTTCATCAGGATGCCCTATTGACAAGTGTCCGGGATGCTCTTCAGGAAATCATCGACAACACCAGCGCGTTAAACCTTATTCTGGTGGTCGGGGTTCCCCTGCAGGTCGACACTTCGCTTTTCAACTGCGGGATTGTGCTCTATCAGGGCCGTATTCTCGGCATTGCCGTCAAATCCTACCTTCCCAATTACCGGGAATACTATGAAGGACGGCAGTTCCGTCCGGCGGAAGAGATCCTCTCGAAAACGATTCAGTTGTGCGGACAGGAGAATATTCCCTTCGGCAGCGATATCCTTTTTGATGTCACGAACATTCCGAATTTTAAATTTTTCATTGAAATCTGCGAAGATGTCTGGGTCCCCGTTCCACCATCCAGCTTTGCCGCCATGGCCGGTGCAACCGTTATCGGTAATCTATCGGCATCCAACATCACCATCGGAAAATCAGAATACCGCAACAGCCTGGCCGCCAATCAGTCCGCAAGGTGCGTCGCTGCTTACCTCTATGCCGCTGCCGGCCCCGGGGAATCCACGACCGACCTGGCCTGGGATGGCCATGCCATGATTTATGAAAACGGCAATCTGCTTGCCGAGTCTGCCCGCTTTGCACAGCAAGCTCAAATAATTTACAGCGATATCGATCTTGACCGTCTGGCGCAAGACAGNNCTGCTAAGCCGGGTGTATCCCCGCTTTCCCTACATCCCGGCCGATCCGGCCAAACGTGATCAACGCTGTTATGAGGCCTACAACATCCAGGTCCAGGGACTGGCCAAGCGCCTGAAAGCATCGGGCATTCATTATGTGGTCATCGGCATTTCCGGGGGCCTTGATTCCACCCATGCCCTGATTGTCGCGGCACGGACCATGGATCTCCTGAAGCTGCCCCGGTCGCATATCCTGGCCTATACCATGCCGGGCTTTGCCACCACCGACAAGACCTATACCAACGCCCGCCGATTAATGGTGGCGCTGGACGTTGAGGCCAATGAAATCGACATCCGCCCAAGCTGTCTGCAGATGCTCCGGGATATCGGCCATCCCTATGCCGCGGGTAAGGAAGTGTACGATGTCACCTTTGAAAACATCCAGGCCGGTGAACGGACCTCCCACCTTTTCCGTCTGGCCAATATGCGAAATGCGCTGGTCATCGGCACCGGTGACCTCAGCGAGTTGGCGCTAGGATGGTGCACCTATGGCGTTGGGGACCACATGTCCCATTACAGCGTCAATGCCAGCGTTCCCAAAACCCTGATCCAGCACCTGATCCGCTGGGTTGCCCGGAAGGTGATTTTTTCACCGGACACGTCGGAAGTGCTCTTGGATATTCTGGAAACGGAAATCAGTCCGGAACTGATCCCCGGCCAGGCAGGTCATCAGCCGCAGCAGAAAACAGAATCCGTCGTCGGGCCCTTTGAATTACAGGATTTCAATAATTTTTATACAACCCGTTTCGGTTATCTGCCCACGAAAATCGCCTTCATGGCCTACTGCACCTGGCGGGATAAAACCCTGGGTTTCTGGCCCGACGTGCCGGAGCATAAGAGAAATCAATATACCATCGGGGAGATCAAGCACTGGCTGAATGTCTATCTGTATCGCTTCTTCAAGACCAGCCAGTTCAAACGGTCCTGCATTCCCAACAGCCCGAAGGTCGGCTCCGGGGGCNNCCGACCTGCCGGCAGGCCGTCCCGGTGAGGAAGCGGCTTCTGCTCGTTCTGACCAACGGGGAAAAATTTGATTACACCTGCGCTTACTGCGGCACATCCGTGGGCGACAAGATGGTCTCCAACCGGGA
>PMNM01000184.1 GCA_003161855.1 Syntrophaceae bacterium
AGGCGACGAGGCGTATTTTACATACGTTGAGGAAGCCGACAACGACGTCAAAAAAAATAGCGCTTTGATTTAGAATTGGTATTAATTATTTTTCATCAATCGCCAAATTGGCCAGTTTATCGGCATGGCTGTTGTGGGAACGCAGAACGTGTTTAACCTCAACAGACTCAAAAGAAGTCAACAGGCTGCGGACTTCTTTCATTAAGACCTGCAAATTTTCGTTTTTTACACGGTAAGAACCGTTGATTTGTTTGGCCAAAAGCTCTGAATCCAGGTAAACTTCCAAACTCTTATAGCCGTTAGTCAAAGCGCCTTTTAATCCTAAAATGAGCGCTCTATATTCAGCAATATTATTGGTGCAGTGTCCTAGATATTCCTTTCCTTCCCAAATTACATTTTCCCGCACATCAGTTATGACAGCACCAGCGCCACCGACACCGGGATTGCCGCGGCAAGCGCCATCGCTGAATAATTTATATTTTTTCTCTCCCATAAAACCTAGGCAGGTTTCTCCATATCCTGGAAATATATTATCCTACTGCAATTGGGACAACTAAGCAACTCATTCGACTTTTGCAATTCATTATAAAGTTGCGGCGGAATATTCATATGGCAACCGTTGCAGACAGCCTTCCAAACGGAAATCACGCCGACGCCTTTATTTCTGTTTCTAATTTTTTCGTACCTGGCCAAAAGATCATCGGAAACATTCTTTTGCAGATTGATGCGCTTCTTTTCCCAATCCACAATATCGGCATCTATTGTATTCAAGTCATCCTCAATTATTTTCTTTTCCTGTTCGTATTTATTTTTGCTNNTTATTGTTCTTAACCTCCAGCAATCTTGCTTTTGTTTTTACCATGCCTTCGTTGAGTTTTTTAATCTTGTTTTCCCTCTCCGTGTGGAGGGATTTAAGCTCATCATATTTTATTTTGTTTTTTTCGATTCCTTCTCTAAATGAGCTGAATTCTTTATCCAGTTTATCTATATTTTCCGGCAGTTTTTTTTTCTTGGCGGATAACTTAACTAACTGCGAATCACACTCCTGAAGCTTGATTAATAATAATAAATTCTCTTTCAATATTTTCTCCTTCTTTTATTAGAATAAAAAAAATGCACCTTTTAGGGGTGCATTTCTTTAAGCAAACTGCTTCATAATTTTATCATCTGTGCCGTGCATTGATGACATTGTTTGTCTTATCACGGCATTTATAACACTTGCTATCAAATTCCCATTTCCTTTACGATAAATGATTCTTCCTCTTATCATCGCTTTTCTTCTAATTTTATTTGGTGGGCCCACCTGGAGTCGAACCAGGGACCTACCGGTTATGAGCCGGTGGCTCTACCAATTGAGCTATGGGCCCTTGCCATCTGGATCATATCACCCTTTATCCATCATCCCGCAGGTTGTCTGTGCTACACTGCCTGGTAATTCTTGTCAATATCTTATTTCAAGCCCCGTCAAGAGATCCTCTGTTGCTGATTATTTGCTTCATTTCAAACGCGGTTTCAAGGATTTTCTTCGCGATGGGTTTCGCAATTTCCGGACAGCGGGTGTCTCCATTTTGCGAATATGTTCCTTATTGAAATTCAACGGTTCTGGTTTTTTCCCCGGCCCATGATCCGTTCTTTCACTTATGCCAAAGCGCATTCTCAAAACTTTTTCTTCTCTGGGGGTTAAGGTTGAAAGAATCTTCCGGGTCTGTTCAGCCAAATCCATACTGATCGTCGCTTCTGAAGGTGAAATGATTTTTTTATCTTCAATGAAATCACCAAGATGACTATCCTCCTCTTCACCAATCGGTGTTTCCAGTGAGATGGGTTCCTTGGCAATTTTCAGAACTTTCCGGACTTTCTCCAAGGGATACTCCATTTTATTGGCAATTTCTTCCGGATTAGGTTCCCTGCCTAATTCCTGTACCAGATATCGTGATGTCCGAATCAGTTTGTTAATCGTTTCAATCATATGAACCGGAATTCGGATGGTCCTGGCTTGATCGGCGATGGCCCGCGTAATGGCCTGTCGGATCCACCAAGTTGCATAAGTGGAAAATTTGTATCCCCTCTGATATTCAAATTTATCGACTGCTTTCATCAACCCGATGTTTCCTTCTTGAATCAAGTCCAGGAATTGCAATCCACGGTTCGTATATTTTTTGGCGATACTGACGACCAGACGCAAATTAGCTTCAACCAGTTTTCTTTTGGCGGTCTCAGCATGATTTTCACCCTTCTCAATGGTCATGACGACTTTCTTAAGAGATGTTGCCGGAAGGCCCACTTCCTGTGATGCTTTCTTTATCTTCCGGTTGGCTTCTTTGACAATGGTTTCAAACTCCCTCAGTTTTTCAACAGTCACTTTGAGCTCGCGGGCAACGCGTTTCGCCTCGGAACTTGATTTTTTCATTCGTGTCCAAGCTTTTTCCATCTGCGTTAACGAAAGCCTGGTTTTTTCTTTACAGGTCTGGATTGCTTTTTCCGCATTTTCAATCTCCGTTAAAAACCCCTTAAGCCGCGCTACGATCCTATCCGTCTGCTTTTTGCTGAATTTTACTTTTCGACAAAGTCGGATCATGCTTTTGGCATTTTTATCCCATTCCGCAAAGATACTTTGTTTTTGAGACTCGCGAAGCCCCTTTGCTTTTAGTTTCTGTTTCAGAGCATCATTTTTCCTATCCAGAACCGTCACTTTGTTGATGAGCTTCAAAACCCGATCCCGGTGCATATCTTCTTCAACGTACCCGTCCTCATCTTCCAGATTTTCGACGACACTCTTGACACGTAGATCCCCACTTTTCAGTTTAACCCCGATATCCACCACATCTTTGATACAGGCTTCGACGCCAAAGACGGCATCCATACTATCCCGCAGGCCCTCTTCAATCATCTTGGCAATCTCAACTTCCCCCTCCCGGCTGAGCAGAGATACAAACCCCATCTCGCGGAGGTACATCTTGACCGGATCGCCTGTCTTACCGACGGATGGGATGACTCCCAGTATTTCTTCTTCTTTGGCAACGACGATCTCCTCCGTCGGTTTTTTTACGATCAGTTTTTCTCCCTTATCGGTGTCAATAATATCAATATTTTTCTCACCGAAGAGCATGATAATATCATCAATTTGATCTGAAGAAATGACATCAGATGGCAACAGATCATTAACATCATCGTAGGTGAGGAATCCCTTTTCCTCTCCCAGCGAGATCAATTTTTTGAATTCATCGGACTGAATTTCTTTTCCCATATTGGATTCTCCCGGCATGTCCTTATAACGAATGGATTGTCCTTATTATAGCACCTGTGTTCTCTCTTCTTTTAACAGGCGCTCCTTCTCGTTTAAAAGTTCGTTGCAGAGATTCATATCTCCTGCTTCCTGAGCCTTATTCATTTTTATCATCAGGATCTTTTTTATTTCCCGATACCATCTTCGTTTAATCTGCTTAACCGTATCCGCAAGCAAGCGATCCAGAACCTTTTCATCATAGGAACTCTCATCAATAACCTTTCTCAGCAGTTTTTCCCGGAGAACTCCGGAATCGAGACGGCTGATGAACTCAACGGCATCGAAGTGCCCCGGTCCGGTAGCGAACAGCTTCAACTCTTCACCCAAAGACTTCAGATCCGGACTTATAAAGTAATTCAAAATATTTGTTTCCGCCATCACTGCCAATTTTTCCGGATGCATCATGAGAATATGGATCAGATTCATCTCCAGCAAATCAACTGTTCCCGGATGCTTCTTTTGCTTTGTTGCAGCGTTTGGGGAAGCGGTCATGGAATGGGAAATCTCGGTTTTTAAAATATCCTGGTCAATGCCAAGTTTTTCCGATACTCTTTTAATAAAAAGATTTCTTTCGATGGCATTATCGATATGCCTAATAAAGGACAGAGACTTGCGAAGCACATCCCGATCCTTCTCAAAAGTGCCCCGATCCCCCATGACGTTTTCAATATAGTAATCAACCATGGATGGAGCCCGAGCGATCAGCTCCAACAGGCGGTCTTTTCCGAAGGTCCTTACATAATCATCGGGATCATAACCACTGGGAAGGATCACTGCCCGGACATGCATATTTCCTGCAAGGAAAAGCTCAAGGCTTCTTTCCAGGGCTTTCTGCCCCGCTTCATCAGGATCAAACAAGACGGCAACATGTGACGTATACCGGCCAATCAAATCAACCTGTTCTCTTGTCAGAGCTGTTCCCAGTGTGGCAACGACAGGGGTGATGCCTGCATTCCAAAGCAATATCAAGTCAAAATATCCTTCTACGAGGATAGCATAGCCTTGCTTGCGGATTTCCTCTTTCGTCCGGTTCAGCCCGTAAAGGTTTCTGCCTTTGATATAAACAGCCGATTCAGGGGAATTCAGGTATTTGGGTTCTCCGGCACCGATGATTCGCCCGCCAAAAGCAATGACGCGACCACTGACGTCTTCTATTGGAATCATTAATCTGGCCCGGAAACGATCATACAGCGATGCATCTTTTCCCGGAATGAGGAGTCCGGCCTGTTCGGCCACTTTCAGGGAAATTTTCTCTCTCTCAAAAAAATCTTTCAGATGCCGCCATCCATCCAGAGCAAAACCGAGCCGGAATTCCCTGATAATCTCCTCCCGGATCTGCCGTTTTTTGAGGTAGATCTGGGCTTCCTTCCCCACTGATGAAAACAGGTTGTTTGAATAATAGACCGCCGCTATATGATTAATGTGGGTGAGTTGTTCCCTGAGGCTGATCTGCTCCTTTTCCTCATGACTGCTCACCCTTTCCGGAATAACCACTCCGGTTTTCCTCGCCAAATGTCTGATCGCCTCGGGATAAGCCATCTGATTGATTTTCATTAAAAAGGAAAAAACATTCCCTCCTTCACCACAGCCAAAACAGTAAAATATCTGTTTATCCGGCGTGACTGTAAACGAAGGGGTCTTTTCTTTGTGAAAAGGGCAAAGACCCACAAAATTCCGCCCTGCTTTTTTGAGTGTCACATATTCCGAGACCAGATCAACGATATTGGCTCTGCTTTTTATTTCTTCAATCTTAATATCCGGTATGTGACTTTTCAATCTCACGCCTTCATCGTGGGGAGGGTCGCGAAAATGGCAAAAGAATCATAAATCATTCCCCATTTCTAAGCAGACAACGCCACCTTGACCTTATCACCGATCACTTTTCCATCGGCCTTCCCGGTCAGTTTCGGCATCAGAACTTTCATCACCTTCCCCATATCCTTCACACTGACCGCACCTGTTTCCTCAATGGCCCGTCGGATCTCCTGGTTGATATCTTCCTCAGACATCGGTACCGGCATAAATGATTGGATCACCTTCAGCTCTGCCTCTTCCTTTTCCACAAGATCCGCCCGCCCGCCTCTGGCAAACTGCTCAATCGAATCCTTACGTTGCTTTCCCATGGTGGAGAGAACCTGAACAAATTCTGCTTCATTCAACTCTCGTTTGAGATCGATTTCCCGGTTGTGTAAGGCCGACTTGATCATACGGAGTGCAGATAAGACAATCTTGTCCTTGGCCTTGGCCGCTGTAACCATGTCCTGGTCTATCTTTACTTTGAAAGTCATTGTGTCACCTATATTTATATTTCTCTTATATTATATCGCCTTCGCCATTTGTCAACAGGTCCTGAAAAAATCAGTTCAAGGCATCTTTGAGCTTTACTCCACCCAAAACGTGGATGTGCAAATGAAAAATGACCTGACCACCCTCCCTGTTGCAGTTGATGACTGTTCGGAAACCGCTTTGATCAATACCCTTGATTTGCGCAACCTCCTGCACCCCAAAAAACAAGGCCCCCAGATCTTTCATTCGGTCTATCGTTACATCCATGAGGGTTGGAATATGAATCTTAGGAATAACAACCACATGAACCGGAGCCATGGGATGAATATCATCAAAGGCCAGAACCTGATCCGTTTCGTAGATCTTGGAACTGGGGATTTGACCGCTCACAATCTTGCAAAAAATACAGTCATCCATCTCTACTCACCTTCCTGCAGAAATCATAAATCTTTTTTACTTTTTGCCATCATGATTGCCTCCGGTAAATAAAGCCCTCCCGTATAAAGGGCTTTCCCGACAATGATACCCATAACCCCGGCTGTTTCGATTTCCACGACTTTTTTTATGTCTTCGATACCCGCAACGCCACCGGAAGCAATCACGGGAATTTCAATAGCCNNGCCGGGCAACATCAACAGCCGGTTCAGAGGTCTTCTCCGTCCATCCCTCTATGGCCGCCAGACCATCTTTTGCATCAATACCTACCATGACATGACCACGAAAAACCTGGCATGCCTCTTTGACAAAGACTTCATTTTTCAAAGCCGCCGTCCCCAGAATAACCCATCGAATCCCATGGCTGACGTAAAACTCAACCGCCTTGATGTCCCGGATACCGCCGCCGACCTCAATGGGTATTCGGACCGCCCGCACCAGATTCAGGATAACTTCTCTATTTCTGGGAGATCCGGCAAGCGATCCGTCAAGATCTACGATATGGATACGTTCAGCCCCCTGAGCCTGCCATTGTACCGCGATCTCAACGGGATTTTCTGCATAGACTGTCATCCGGCTGAAATCGCCCTGGGCCAGCCGGACACATTTGCCGTCTTTCAGATCAATAGCCGGTATGATGATCAAAGATCACTCCAATGAAAAAATTCGGAATTTCCATTTTGTTGAAATTCCGAAGAGATATTGTATCTTATGATTGATGCGCGGACAGATGGCTACCTGGAAACGGCGGGAAAGGTTTTCACGATATCCTCGATCCCTCCTTCGGCCAATTCTTTGGCAGTCATCCATTTGCCACCCCCCTTCAGAAAAGTAGAGGCCTGAAAAACGTCTTCCATCAGGGAGGTCTGCGTCTTGTCAAAACGTCCTTTCCAGACTAGTGCACTGTCGCTGACCCTGAACAGATGAATTTCAAAAGCGACGGAGGCCGGCTTTTCTGCCGCATAGGGTAGACCTTTCCGTTCTCTATAGCGATAAACATATCCATAAACGATGCCATCCGCTTCCAGATCGGCACCTACCCTTCTTAACACCACCAGCGGTGTTGGCTGACCCAAGGTATGGGGGGTATACCGTTCATAAATCCCTGAAACCCGGTCAGGAGGAATGATGCTTATTTTGTAATTTTCCTTCAGTCGTTCGATGAAATTCTGTTCGATGAATTTCTCCGGATGATCGGGGAATCGATCCGCTTGGGTGAAGAAACCACAGCTGCTGCAGTCAACNNATTTCGTATGGATCATGGACAGCCTCTTTTCAAGCTGATTTTTTATTTTCTGATGCTTACAGGCTCCCCTTTGTGGAAAGGACACCTTCGATCCGGTGATGAAGGGTAACGGCTTTAGCGAGAGCACGGGCAACGGCTTTAAATACGGCTTCCGCCATGTGGTGGTTATTTTTACCATACAGGAGATTGATGTGCAAGGTTATTCCGCTATGATCCGAAAAAGATTTAAAGAATTCCTTCAGCAGGGCTGAGTCAAAAGCTCCAATCTTAGCGCGACTGAAATTCACGTGATAGATCAAATAGGGTCTGCCTGAAATATCCATCGACACACTGCACAGACTCTCATCCATAGGAACAAGGGCCGATCCGTAACGGGCGATTCCCTCTTTGCTCCCGAGGGCCTGTTTTACGGCATCCCCCAGACAAATACCCAGATCTTCCGCAAGGTGGTGATCATCAATGGCGGTATCCCCCTTGCTGCGGACCACCAAGTCGAAAAACCCGTGCTTAGCAAACAGGTTCAGCATGTGATCCAGAAAAGGGATGGTTGAGGTAATATCCCCCTTACCTGATCCATCCAGATTAAGCTCAATGAGCACCTCTGTCTCTGTGGTTTTTCTCTCTATTCTGACTTTACGAATCATGATCCACGCCTCTTCCTCAAAGATAGTAGAACAGCACAGCCTTCAGATCACTTTGTTCAGGGGATATTCAATAATCCCTTCCGCCCCGGCTTCCTGAAGGACAGGGATCAAATCTCTGACGATATTAGCACTGACGATGGTCTCGACGGCAAACCATTCCTCGGAATACAAGCTGGATATTGTCGGTGCTTTCAAGGAGGGTAGTAAAAGTACAACGCGCCCCAGATTTTCCTTGGATACATTCAGTTTCAAACCGACCTTGCCCATCGCCTGAAGCGAGCCCTTCAGAAGGGTCCTGATTTGCTCTATCTTTTGTCTCTTCCAGGGATCCTCCCAGGCGGCCTGACTGGCAATCAACTGGGTGTTCGTCGTCATCAGTTCATGTACAATTTTCAACTTGTTTGCTCGGATGGTCGATCCGGTCTCGGTCACTTCTACAATCGCATCCACGAGGCCTTCGACCACTTTGGCTTCTGTTGCCCCCCAGGAAAACTCCACAAGAACATTGATATTTCGTTCCCGGAAATACCTTTTCGTAAAATTGACCAGTTCCGTGGAGATGCGTTTTCCTTCCATATCCTCGATGGACTGGATAGGAGAATCCTGCCTGACAACGAGGACCCATCTTGCCTGCCTTGCCGATGTCTTGGAGTAGACAAGATCCTGCACGGCGACAACCTTTGAATCGTTCTCGATGATCCAGTCTTTTCCCGTCAAGCCGAGGTCAAGATTCCCTGCTTCTACATATTTGGACATCTCCTGGGCTCTGACCAGACTGCAGACGATCTCTTCATCGTCAATATCCGGAAAGTAGCTNNTGTAAACGTCCTCCGGATTGAATATTTTTTGACCCATAACGTCGACTTTGCCATCAACCAGCCTTCGATAGAAACAGGATCTGTAACCGGTATGGCAGGCCGCCCCACCTGATTGCTCCACCTTGAGCAGGATGGTGTCCTCATCGCAATCAATCATGACTTCTCGGACAAGCTGAACATGACCCGACGTTTCTCCTTTAATCCATAAGGCATTCCGCGACCGGCTCCAGAACGTCGCCCGACCTGTCTCCAGCGTTTTCAGCCAGGATTCGCGGTTCATATAGGCCAGCATCAGGACGTCCCCGGTCTCATAATCCTGAACAATGGCGGGCAACAGACCTTTCCCCTTGTTAAAATCAGGTTCCACCATCTTATAAATTCCTTTTTTATTACTTCATAGTTAGCGGCGTATGCTAATTTAAGAATCTGTTTTTATCAAGCATTATTTATACTCCCTCGCAGCATTGGCAGATTTCTAATTTGTACATTTCCCTCTGACTTTCATCTTGTCCCGTTTATTTTTTTGTGGTAGGATGCCTGACAAGTTGAAAATATAATGATCTGAGTCCATTTTGTTATAACTTCATCCGGATAAACGTATCTTTACATTCAAGGAGACCGTATTATGTCATTACTCATTGCCGGTGCTGTATCCGCGGTCCTTGGGCTTGTCGGTTTGATGGCTTGGTGGCAAGACTTCTTCATTATCCTGAAGGGCGGTATGCCNNGGAAGAACGGCAAAGGCAGGATGAAAAGCTGGAAAAGGCCCGGGAAGAAATCGAGATCGTCAGGGCCAAGGCTGAACAGTACAGAGAAGAACTGGACCGGATGAAAGAAAAGACAAATCTGAAAGAATAGTTATAAATAATTCACTTGACAGGTCTGTGAAAATAAAATAGGAACTTTAAAACTTAAAAAGAAAACGCAACACATGAAAAACTCACATAGACAAAAATTACAGTTAGTCACTCACCTCATCAATTTCTATATGTATTGATGCCTGCTGCCCAAGTCTCGCATGGGTAAGCAGGCCTTCCACAGAATCAACAATTATTAATTTCCTCTGGATCATTTGCTGCAGCGTTTTGTTGTTCAAATCAGGATCTGAATCTGTCTTGATCATGTTTTCAAAGCGTAATCCTCAATCAAACAAAGAATATGGAGGTTTATTATGTCTAAGAGAATCTGTAGTTTATTGGCCACTTTATTATTATCAGTGTGGATGACGTCCCCCGCCCTGGCGGCACCGCCCATCAAGATCGGTGCGCTTTTTTCCATAACTGGCCCCCCCTCATTTCTCGGCGAACCAGAGCGCAACACTGCTCAGATGGTGGTTGACGAGATAAACAGAACCGGAGGAATCGGGGGCCGCAAGCTGCAGCTTGTAATCTACGATACCCAAGGGGATGCCACCAAGGCCGTTCAGGTTGCCACACGACTCATCAAAGAAGATAAAGTCGTTGCGATTATCGGTCCCAGCACGACCGGAGATACGATGGCGGTCATCCCCCTGGTGGAGAAGGCGCAGATCCCCCTGATCTCCTGTGCAGCCGGGATAAAAATCACCGACCCTGTCAAAAAATGGGTCTTCAAGACGGCCCAGAACGACTCTCTTGCCGTAGCCAGGATTTACGAACATCTGAAGAAACGCCAAATCAGCAAAGTGGCCATCCTAACTGTTTCCGATTCGTTCGGTTCATCCGGACGAGAACAACTGAACGTCCAGGCAAAGAAATTCGGCATCCAGATTATTTCTGATGACACATACGGACCCAAAGATACGGATATGACTGCTCAGCTGACCAAGATCCGGGACAGCAAGGCTCAGGCTTTAATCTGTTGGGGGACAAACCCTGGTCCTGCTATTATCGCGAGAAATGTCAAGCAGTTGGGACTTCATATGCCCCTTTATATGAGTCACGGCGTTTCTTCTAAAAAATTCATTGAACTCGCCGGTGATGCCGCCGAAGGGATCATCCTGCCATCCGGACGCGTTCTGGTGGCCAATCTCCTGCCCAACACCGATCGACAGAAAAAGGCGCTGCTGAGCTTCATCAAAAATTACCAGAAACAGTACCGGGCGGAAGGCGATCACTTTGGAGGTCATGCTTGGGATGCTGTGATGCTTTTGAAAAGCGCCATCGAGAAGGGGGCAGATACACCGGCAGCCATCCGGGATCAATTGGAGAAAATACAGAATTTTTCCGGGATAGGTGGTATATTCAATTTCTCTCTGCAGGATCATGCCGGCCTGACGAAAGATGCCTTCGTCCTGGTTGAAGTCAAGAAAAAAGGCTGGACACTCATTAAATGACGCCGATTGGCAATCTGCGGCACGCGATCTTTGCATAAACCATGAAAAATGGTTTGTAAACGGCAGATCAAATGTTTTTCGCAAATCAGCAAGTCACCATTGTGTCTGTTTTGTGGATCATCATGATAGCGAAAAAGATTTTTGAGCCGAGATAAATCCGTTTTTCAAAGATCTCGACACATCAAAGCGGAGCAGATGATGGCATGATCTGCTCCGCTTTGATCTTTATTCGTATAGGAAACAAAGGTGATGGAATATTCCCGGCAACTCATCCAGTATGCATTATCCGGCCTCTCTAATGGTGCCATCTACGCTCTGATCGGTTTTGGCTTCGCCATCATCTACAACGCTACCGGGATCATCAACTTTGCCCAGGGGGAGTTTGTGATGCTCGGCGGGATGTTGACCCTTTTCTTCCTCACCTTCATGAATATGCCGCTGATACCGGCTGCTATTCTCGCCATTGCAGCCGCCACAGCTGTCGGTATCACTTTTGAGCGTTTCGCGATCAGACCTCTCAGGAAGGCCACGCCCCTGAATCTGGTCATCATCACGATCGGGGCAAGCATCCTGATCCGCGGTGTGGCCATGCTCATCTGGGGCAAAGATACCCATGCCCTTCCTTCTTTTTCAGGGAATGACCCCCTTTATCTCGCGGGAGCGACCCTTCTTCCCCAACACCTCTGGATCTTTGCCATCACCCTCGTGACCATCATAGCCAGCCGGCTCTTTTTCAACTACAGCATTGTTGGCAAGGCCATGCGTGCTTGCTCCTACAACCGCCGGGCTGCCAGCCTGGTCGGAATCGATGTCAGAAAGATGGTGCTTCTCTCCTTCACCATCAGTTCGGCCATGGGGTCGATGGCGGGAATCATCATCGCACCGCTGACCATGACCTCTTATGACGTAGGAATCATGCTCGGACTGAAAGGGTTTTGCGCCGCCATTATCGGCGGGATGAGCAGTGGGATCGGCATGGTCATCGGCGGACTGCTGCTCGGGATTCTGGAATCTCTGGGGGCTGGTCTCGTCTCAGCCAGTTACAAAGATGCCATTGCCTTCATCATCCTGCTGGTAATTCTCTTTGTCAGACCCCAGGGGATATTCAATACATCCGAAACGGAAAGGGTTTAACCATTTCTTGAGGGTACCGATAACGATGACCAAAGGGAAAAAGAACCTGACGACATTTTTATTCTTTACGATTGCCGTCTTGATGACACCGCTTTTTCTCGCAGGCAATTACCTGCTGAACGTACTGGTTTTTGTCGGTATCAATACGATGCTTGCCATCGCTCTGAACCTGTTGCTCGGGTTCGCCGGTCAGATTTCTCTCGGGCACGCAGCCTTCTTTGGTCTTGGTGCCTATATTTCCGGGATTCTGACAACCCGATATGCCGTCGATCCCTGGTTCGCCATGATGCTGTCGGCTATTTCCGTCGGAGGCCTCGCCTTCATCATAGGTTTTCCCATTCTGAAGCTGAAGGGACATTATCTGGCCATGGCCACCCTCGGTTTTGGCATCATCATGTATATCTTTTTTAATGAGACCGTCGATCTGACCGGCGGTCCATCGGGCATGTCCGGGATCCCCAATCTTCTTGTGGGCCCATTGATCTTTGACAGCGATATGAAGAACTATTTTCTGATCTGGGGGTTCACCCTTTTCATCATGCTGTTGTCCATCAACCTGTCCGACTCCCGGATCGGTAGAGCACTCCGGTCCATCCACGATTCAGAGGTGGCCGCCCGAGTCATGGGCGTCAATGTGAGGTTGCTGAAAGTGCAAATTTTTTCCATCTCCGCTCTCATATCCGCCATCGCCGGAAGCCTTTATGCTCACACCATGACATTTGTCTCACCCGCTTCTTTCGGCTTCAACTTTTCCATAGAACTGGTGACCATGGTGATCATCGGCGGTCTTGGCAGCATCTATGGTTCGTTCCTCGGTGCTGCTATTTTGACCATGCTTCCGGAATTTCTGCGGGTCTTCCAGGACTTTGACATCGTGATTTATGGATTACTCCTGATCCTGATGACCATGTTTATGCCGGGCGGCCTGGTGAGCGGCATTCGATGGCTTGCATCTGCTGTGTCTTCCGGGTTGAGGAAGGAGCCCGATTGAATGCTTAGACTGCAGGGAATAACCAAAGTCTTCGGCGGGCTCATCGCACTGGAAGAGGTTTCATTTTCCGTTGAAGACGGGACAATCACCGGAATCATCGGCCCCAACGGGGCCGGCAAGACCACGCTTTTCAATATCGTCAGCGGGATCTATCCCCAGAATTCCGGGAACGTTTACCTGGGGGGAAAAAACATTTCCCGATTTGCACCGGAGAAGCTGGCAAGGCTTGGTTTGGTGCGCACCTTCCAGAATGTGGAATTGTTCGGACAGATGACGGTTCTCGAAAATGTCATGGTGGGTCTCCACACGAAGAGCAAGAGTGGTATCCTCTCCTGTGCCTTCAAGCTGCCCGGCCACATCCGGGAAGAAAAGTATATCAGAGAGAGAGGCTTGCAGTGGCTCGAATTTACGGGAATGGTGGAACTGGCTGAAGTAAAGGCGGAAAACCTGCCCTTCGGCAAGGGGAGACTCCTGGAAATTGCCAGGGCCCTGGCCCTTGAGCCCCGGATGATTCTGATGGACGAGCCTGCCGCCGGGCTGAACAGCCATGAAACCATCGGACTCGCTGCTCTCATCAGAAGAATCAGGGAATCGGGAGTCACGGTGGTGCTGGTGGAACATGATATGGATCTGGTCATGGATGTCTGCGATGCTATTGTTGTCCTGAACCTCGGGCGCAAGCTGGCGGAAGGGACACCGCGGGAGATTCAGGAAAACACGGCTGTTATCACCGCCTATTTAGGCGAAGGTTGACGGCATTTTGAAAAGGCTATATGCTGCTGGACAGCATTTAATCCTTCTTTACTGCGGCGTACGTCCATGCTGACGATTAAGAATATCAANNGGGGCCGGTAAAACAACGCTCCTGAACTCCCTGTCCGGTGTTGTGCCTCCCAAGAGCGGCCAGATTTCCTTTGCGGGCTCTCCCATTGGCAATCTTTCATCCTGCAAGATCGTCGAACTCGGCATTTCGCAGGTCCCGGAAGGAAGGCAGGTTTTTAAACCCCTTTCGGTGGAGGATAACCTCCTATTGGGCGCCTATTCGCAATACAGAAAAAGGGGTGGCAGGAAAGAAGCGAAAGAATCCATAGAGATGGTTTACGCCCTGTTTCCTATCCTTTTGGAGAGGCGAAAGCAACTGGCCGGGACCCTTTCGGGAGGGGAGCAGCAGATGCTGGCCATCGGCCGCGCCCTCATGGCAAGGCCGAAATTACTACTCCTCGATGAACCCTCCATGGGACTGGCGCCGCTGGTGGTCCAGGAAATTTTCAGGGTCATCGAGCATCTGTCACGGGAAAAGAGAACAACAATTCTTCTGGTTGAGCAGAATGCACGGGCAGCCTTGAAGATGGCCGATCGAGGGTACGTGCTCGAAACCGGCCGGGTGATTCTTCAGGGGAGCGCCGCCGAGTTACTGGAGAACAAAGACGTTCAACGGGCCTATCTCGGCAGAGACAAGAAAGAGATATGGGAACGATAATGACCGATCAATCGCCGGGAGGTTTTATGAAAACCTGGGACCATCAGCACGAGTGCATGTCACGGGATGAGCTTGAACAGCTGCAGCTGGAAAGGCTTCAATCGACCATGAACCGGGTTCACAAGAATGTCACCCATTATCAGAAAAGATTCAATGAACTTGGGGTCATTCCGGAGGATATGCAATCATTATCCGATTTGACGAAACTGCCCTTTACCACCAAAGAGGATCTGCGCCTCAATTATCCCTATGGAATGTTCGCTGTGCCGCTCAGGGAAGTTGTCCGCATCCATTCCTCCTCGGGGACAACCAGTAAACCCATTGTGGTCGGCTATACCAAAAACGATATCCGGATGTGGTCTAATCTGGCGGCCCGTTTTATGACCGCGGCCGGGGTCACCCATGATGATGTAGTACAGATCGCCTTCCATTATGGACTTTTCACCGGTGCCTTCGGCCTGCATTATGGGGCGGAGACCATTGGCGCATCCGTCATACCCACGAGCACAGGGAACACGGAAAAGCAGATCATGATCATGCAGGATTACAGGACAACAGCCCTGGTCTGCACGCCGGGCTATGCCATTGTCCTGGCGAAACACATGGAACGGATTGGGATGGATCCGAAGGGACTGTCCCTGAAGGTTGGGCTTTTTGGCGGGGAACCCTGGTCGGAAACCATGCGCAGGGAGATTGAGCGCAGGCTATGTCTCAGCGCAACCGATAACTACGGTCTGTCGGAGGTTATTGGCCCGGGTGTTGCGGGTGAGTGTCTGTGCAAGAACGGTATGCATCTGTGCGAAGATGCTTTCATACCGGAGATCATCGACTCTGAAACGGGAGTCCCCTTGCCGCCAGGCAGCGTGGGCGAACTTGTTCTGACGACCCTTACCAAGGAAGCCTTTCCCATGATCCGCTACCGGACCGGGGATATAACGTGCCTCGACTATGCAAAATGCGACTGCGGCAGGACTTTGGTGCGCATGAAAAAGACGATGGGGCGTTCCGATAACATGCTCATCATCAGGGGAGTGAACATATTCCCTTCGCAGATTCAAGAAGTCCTTTTCAGCATGGTGCAGGGCGCCCCCCTCTATCAGATGATGATTGCCCGGAAGGGCGCCATGGATGTCCTGGAGGTGAGAATTGAGGTGACGGAAGAAATCTTTTCGCTTGAAATGCAACGCCAACGGGCTTTCCTGGAGATGCTCAGAAAGCGGCTCCGATCGGTGATTGGCATCGATGTCACGGTCAAATTGGTCGAACCCAAAAGCCTGCCAAGACAGGATGGAAAAATAGCGCAAGTCATTGACAGCCGGCCGATATGATCCACATCCCGAAAGAGGTGCAGGGCATCGGATGAGAGCGGTGCGAATCATTCCGTTTCCGTCGGCAACCGACAGCACTGCTGCTCATTCTATTCCCATTCATGGCCACTTTCCTGCCGACCCTCATGACATAAAGACAGAAT
>PMNM01000116.1 GCA_003161855.1 Syntrophaceae bacterium
ACGCTGGTAAAATGGACGGCCGTCATGTCGATCCCCTGATCGATCATCATCCTCGCCGCCAGGGTGCTGTCCAGGCCCCCTGAGAGTAAAGCAACCGCTTTCCGATTTAAAGACATCAGATTCCTTCCTCTTCGTCCGGCCATTCCTGAGTTTCAAAAGATTGTCGGCAATGGTTCACCAGCGGCGAATCAAATGTTTTTACCTGTTATTATACAAATCTTGAATACAATCTGGACTTACTCTGGCAGGAATTGGTCCGCCCTTTTCCCTGCTCTGGTCTGATCGAAACAGTAGGTTTCAAGACCCGGCACGATNNCATCCTGCAAGATGTCGTCGCTGTAACCCCTGTCAAGCTCCCGGAGACTTTTTTGATGATACGCATAGAATCGCGGATCATCTTCATACCCTTCTCCCTGCAGATACATAGGGCTCGTCTCGCACATGCCCTCAAGGCCATATTTCTGCAGGAACAGGGCCCTTGTTGTTGCTATCTCCAGCAGGGCACGCACCATGGCGACCCGCGGGTCCAGATGGGCTCCGAAACCGTCGATGGGGACCATTTCCCGGTAAACCAGATCCCGTGAAAAAGCGGCGACAACAGGAACGTCAATATCCGTTGTCAAATCCTTCGTCACAATTTCAATTNNGATTCAAATTGTCCCAGCACGTCGATGATGAACTGGTTTTCGGGCTCGTCTTCCATAAAGAGCGCATCAGTAAAATGATGCGTATACCTGGCGATACTCCAGGCGTCCCTTTCAATCAACTCCGCAAGACCGTGAATAACGGCTTCTTCATAGGTGTTGCCCGCGGCGATCCCGTTGGTATGCGTACTGAATAAAAAAACACCATCCTGCTGAAAGGGGTGATAGACGGCACATGCCGGAACCAGAATGTTCTCGTCGCTCGACAGGTCATGTCCCCAGATCCAGTCGATTTCTTTGTCACTTTGATAGTTGCTCATACGAGAAAGAATCATCTCCTGCGGATCGAGGACATTGAAATTCCCTTTTAAAAGGGCGTAACTCCCTCTCACAAGCTTTGTCGCATATTCATCCCGAAATTCAGAACAATAGCGCTCGATGGCCTCCATCGTAATCGACACCTGGGCCTGGATCGGAGAAACGCCCTTGCCCGTGTGGCTCGTTTTTGATCCGTCCGGCCTGATTCGATCGCAGGTGAAGACAGGTATCCCGATCCGATCCACTTCCGATGCATTTCTGAAGGACAGCATGCCCGCTGTTTCTTTCACCTTTTGTATAAACTGGAGGGTTGAATCCGGGGTCTTGGAACGGTGCGTTTCAAGGATATAGACTTTAGGACATGCTTTGAGGGATATCTTCGCCACTTTCTCTCTCCTTTAATTTTTTCATGCAGATGTATTGATTTTTCAATATATCAAGTGTGCGATTCCTGAAGACNNGGACGTTGAACTCCTCGGCGACCCTCCGGGCCTGCATTTTACAGCCCGCCTTCTTTGGCGTACAATTGCAGAAGACGCTGGTAAAATGGATGGCCGTCATGTCGATCCCCTGGTCAATCATCATCTTGACCGCCAGGGTGCTGTCCAGACCGCCGGACAGAAGGACGATGGCTTTATGCTTGCCGGACATCAGATTCCTTCCCCCATATTGAAATGAACGGGTGCGGAAAAAATCTTCCGGATTTCCCGCTTTTTCTCCTCGATGTATTGATCCAGCTCCACTTTAACGCCCTGCTTCTGCTCCATTTCGACCATTCTTTTCTCCAGGGTTTCCATTTGCTTGCCCATGAATTGAAAAGCCTCGGCGATCGGATCGGGAAGTTTGTTGTCCGTCAGTTGTTGAATATCCCGTCCGGTAAAACCCAGACCGATCCGCGCCGGGACGCCGACGGCGATAGCGTGAGGCGGGACGTCGTTGACCACGAGTGATGCCGCCCCGATGCGGGCACCCTCACCGATTGTAACCGGACCGAGGACGATCGTGCCTGCTCCGATCATCACATGAGAACCGATGGTCGGGTGGCGTTTTTTCTTCTCCAGGCTAACCCCTCCCAGAATGACCCCCTGATAGAGGAGGACATCGTCGCCGATCTCTGCCGTTTCGCCGATCACAACGCCTGATCCGTGATCGACGAAAAAACGCCGGCCGATCCGGGCGCCGGGATGGATCTCCACCCCNNCTGAAGACCGTTTGAATATCTTCCCTGATCCTTTTTATCATTTCGTCAATACAAAAATCGCATTCAAAGCCATGAGGTTCGGCCAGAACCGGATTTCCTTTTCTGCGTTCAGGTAACGGGCCGCTAAGATGCGGAGCCGTTTTTCATTACAATAGTCTCTGAAATCTCTGATGCTCAAGAAACGCACATTCGGCGTATCATTCCAGTGATAGGGGAGGGAGGAGGTGATGGGCGACTTCCCCCGGAAAAAGAGCATCAGACGCGCCCCGATGTAGGCAAAATTGGGGAACCCCACGATAATCCGGGTTCCGATGCGCAGGGCCTGTTCAAAGACCATGTCCACCCTTTTTACTTCCTGCATGCTCTGATTCAGAATCACATAATCAAAAGACCGGTCGGGATACTCCACTAGGCCGCTCTCGATATCACTATGAATGACACTCAAGCCCTTCTTGACGCATTCATAGATGGCGGCATCGTCCAGTTCGATTCCCTGAACTCTGGCGTTCTTTTCGCGGACCAGCAGATACATCAGATCACCATTGCCGCAACCCAGGTCGAGCACCCTGGAGCCCGCCTCCACAAACTGATAGATGATCCGGTGATCGGATCGGGATGTGTCAGATAACATAGGGATTCACCACTTTATACCCGTGAAAGGTTTTATCCAGAAAGGGCCTGATCAGCGCCGTCTGCTCTTCCACTTCCAGCAGAAACGCGTCGTGGCCGTAAGTTGATGAGACTTCGCAATAGGTCACGTCGGCCTGCCGTGTTTTAAGCTGTCTGACGATCTCCTGCGACTGATAGGAGGGATAAAGCCAGTCCGATTTGAAGGAGACGACCAGAAAACGGGTCGCGGGTTCCACCCCTTTCGGAATCATCTTCCCATCGGACAGATCAAAGTAGTCCATGGCCTTGGTCACATAGAGGTAGGAGTTGGCGTCAAAGCGTTTGACAAAGTTATCCCCCCGGTTACGCAGGTAACCTTCCACCTCAAAATCCAGCCCGAATTTAAAACCGTAGTTGCCGTTTTTGAGCCTTCGTGAAAATTTTTCTTCCATGGACTGGTCGCTCATGAAAGTGATGTGACCGATCATGCGGGCCACGGCCAGGCCTTTCTCCGGTTGTCCATAATCATAGTAGTCTCCCTGGCGCCAGGCCGGATCAGCCATGATGGACTGGCGGATGACTTCATTGAAGGCGATCTGCTGCGGTGAATTCTTCAGGGCCGTTGCGATGGGGATTACGGAACGGACCCTCTCCGGATAGGCGGCGACCCACTGCAGGACCTGCATCCCGCCCATGGAACCGCCCACTACGGTAAGCAGCTTTTCGATGTCCAGATGATCCACCAGACGACGCTGGGCATTCACCATGTCGGCTATGGTGATCATCGGAAAATCCAGGGCATAGGGCTTTCCGGTC
>PMNM01000195.1 GCA_003161855.1 Syntrophaceae bacterium
CGTCATTTTCGAAATATAAAAATTGGTTACATGAATCTTGCCGGTCTGCAGGGGTTTGATAAACCATTCACGGTCCGACTGATCGGTACCGACGCCATAATTTTCGTATCGCGCCCGGTCGGCAATATTGGTGATATTTCTTGTCGTCTTCTTGCCGTTCGTATCAACGATATAAGCAAACTGGATCGATGGGTTTTCCTCTATGCACTGCTGCATGATCGGTTCCTGCAGTTCCGGTTGCATGGTCCTCATCACCGGATGTTCGATCACCTGCTTCACGACGGATGCCGCCGCCTCTTCGGCCATATGCTTGATCTTTTCCAGATCGGACATGAAGAGTTCGGGAAGATATTTACGGACACGCTTTTCAAGCTCTTCGCTGGAAATGCTGGTCACTCGGCCTGATTCATACTCTTCAGTGATCCACTTGTGAATTTTTGAAATCCCCGGATGCCGTTTATCAACCAGATTGTCTTCACTGAGACCCAGGTGGTTGTTGATCCAGAAAGAAATCCCGGCCTTTCCGGATTTATCTGTGATCATCGGAATAATCGGTCTCTTCAGGATCCTGGTCGTATCGAAGATATTATAAATCTCCTCGCATTTGATCAAACCGTCGGCATGCACACCGGCTCGGGTAACGTTGAAATCAGCGCCGACAAAGGGGTAATTCGGAGGAATTTTGTAACCGATTTCTTTTTCAAAATACCTGGCAATGTCAGTGATGACGGTGGTATCGACTCCATGATCTGAGCCTTTCAGGCCGATATATTCCATAATGAGAGCCTCGATCGGTGGGTTGCCCGTCCGCTCACCGAGACCGAGCAAAGTGCCATTGGCCGCTCCACAACCATAGAGCCAGGCCGTCGTGGCGTTAATCAGCGCCTTGTGAAAGTCATTGTGCCCATGCCATTCCAGCAATTGACCCGGGACTCCCGCTTCTTCAATGAACGCTCGGACCATTTTATCAACACTCCTCGGCAGGGATGAGCCGGGATAGGTCACACCGTAACCCATTGTATCACAGAGGCGGATCTTAATATCAAGACCACTCTCTTCGCGCAGCTTCATGAGTTCAATGGCGAAGGGGATACAGAATCCATAAATATCGGCCCGGGTAATATCCTCAAAATGACAGCGTGGAATAATGCCGGCCGTGAGGATGGAACGAACGGTATCGAGATACTCGCCCATCGTCTGACGCCTGGTTTTATTGAGCTTCAGAAAGATATGATAATCGGACACCGAGGTCAGGATACCCGTTTCTTTAAGTCCCGCGTCTTTTACAAGGTTGACATCTTCGCTATTCGCCCTGATCCATCCCGTAATTTCAGGGTATTTTAAGCCGAGAGCCAGGCAACGGGCGACCGCTTCCTTATCTCTTTGACTATAGAGAAAAAACTCTGTTTGCCGGATCACCCCGTTCTCACCGCCCAGTCTGCTCATCAGCGTGTACAAATCGACAATCTGTTTAACCGTATAAGGGGGACGGGCCTGTTGACCATCGCGAAACGTTGTATCCGTGATCACCAGTTCGTCGGCTGGATCGATGGGCATCAGTTTATGGTCAAAGTCGATCCGGCTGACTTCATCATAAGGGAAAATATCTTTCTGGAGGTTGGGTTGATCGACATCCCGGAGATCGTGCCGCCAGAAGCGGGTATGTTCGTGATCAAGAACTTTTTTATCCCTGTTCCACTTAGCCATGTTTCTTTCTCCAAAGTCTTTATAAAAATTAAAAGAGGGCACTTTCGATTTCCTGTGCCCTCCTTCGTGACGAATGTTAAATCGCTTTCAACTGACGGGCGGCACTGCCCGCGCTGGAGGGTTATAAGGTTTACGCGCCCCCGCTTTTTTTCTTGCCTTCCGGATGTCTTCCATCTTGAACCCGTCTCTTGGAATCATCAGCTTTTGTCCCGGATAAATCTTGCTAGGGTCTTTGAGCAGTTTCTTGTTGGCATCATAAATCAGGGGCCACAGGAAATGATCATTGTAGATGTCTTTGTATTTGGCAATCCACCAGAGGGAGTCGCCCTTTTTGACAACATAAGTTGAAAAAAGCGTACTTTTCTTATCAGTTGATTTTATCTTTCTTCCGGCTGTTTGCTTTTGCGTTGCCGACGTCCTCATCTCCGCAGATGATGTTGCGGAAGTCTGATCTCCAGAAGTCTTGACATCGGACATACCGGCGGCCGACTGCTTCTGCGCAGCCATTTCCTGCTCGGCTGCCTGTTTCTTATCCACCTGCACAGACTCAGATGTTCGCTTGGTACATCCCAAAAAAACAAAAATAAGTCCAACAACTAAAAACATGTGTATGAATAAACGTGACCATCGATTCTGCAACATGGGTCCCCTCCTTTTCTATATTGGTCCATGCAACTCTGGCAATACCCGACCGACGCTCTTATCTAACATTCTTCATAAAATCTTCATGTTGGCTTTATAGATATAGCGATCAAAACGTCTTGTCAATGAAAAAAGACAGATCGTCCTTCTCGTGTTACTTTATTGTACAATTTTCAGAGAAAGCTCCATCAGTTGCTCAATGCTGACCTTTGACGGTGCATCTGTCAGCAGACAGGTGGCTTTCTGTGTTTTCGGGAAGGCAATGACATCACGAATGGAGTCCGATCCCGTCATCAACATGATCAATCGGTCAAAGCCGAAGGCAATCCCGCCATGCGGCGGTGTCCCGTATTCTAGGGCATCCAGAAGAAAACCAAATTTTGCCCGGGCTTCTTCTTGCTCCAAACCAAGGGTTTTGAAGATTTTTGCCTGCACCTGCTCAGAATGAATCCGGATGCTTCCGCCACCCACTTCCGAACCGTTCAGCACAAGATCATAGGCCCTGGCCCTCACTCTGCCCGGGTCTGTTTCCAGGAAGGGAATATCTTCCATGACCGGCGAAGTAAAGGGATGATGTGTGGACACAAACCTTTTTTCCGTATCACTGTATTCAAGGAGTGGGAATGCGGTCACCCAGGTAAAGGAGAATACCGCCGGATCAATCAGGTTGAGTAACTTGGCCACGTGAACCCTGAGATTCCCGAGGGAATCATGGACGATACCTGGTTTGTCAGCCACGAAAACAATAAGATCTCCTTCGCGAGCCTCCATTTTCTGGTTGATCCGGTTTACTTCATCCGGCTTTAGAAATTTAAAAATCGGAGATGTCCATCCTTCAGGATGAAGCCGGGCCCAGGCCAACCCTTTCGCACCGTAAGTGGCTACATAATCTCTCAGGCTGTCCAGATCTTTGCGGGAAAGACGTTTTCCATCCTCAATCTTGATGGCTTTGATGACGCCGCTGCTGGCAATGACTTCCTGAAACAGATTGAAGTCAGCGTTTTTCAGGATATCGGTCAGATCCCTCAATTCCAGTGAAAAACGGGTATCAGGATTGTCTTTACCATAGCGGTTCACGGCATCCTGGTAGGCGATCCTCGGAAAAGGGGTTTTGAGAGAAACACCGAGACAGGACTTGAAAAGGTGAACCATAAATCCTTCCATGATTTCGATAATATCGTTTTCGTCAAGAAAGGACATTTCCAGATCGATCTGCGTGAATTCAGGCTGACGGTCAGCCCGCAGGTCTTCATCACGAAAACATTTCACAATCTGATAGTAACGGTCGAATCCTGAAACCATGAGTAGTTGTTTGAAAATCTGAGGTGACTGTGGCAGCGCATAGAACATGCCCTGATTGACCCGGCTGGGAACGAGATAATCCCGCGCTCCTTCCGGTGTGCTTTTTGTCAGAAAGGGGGTTTCCACTTCGATGAAGCCCTGCTTTTGAAAATATTCCCGTGTAGCGGCTGCTGCCCGGCTTCGCAGGATGATTTTGTTTTGAATTTCCGGGCGCCTCAGGTCAAGGTACCGGTACTTCAAGCGGACATTTTCAGAAATGTCTTCACCGGTATCCAGAACAAAAGGCGGTGTTTTTGCCTCATTGAGGATTTCCAGTTCATCGATCATGACCTCAATATCACCGTTCGGCAAATCGGGATTTTCCATGCCTTCCGGCCTTTTTCGCACTTTTCCCTGAACGGCCAGGACATATTCACTTCTGATCTTATGCGCTTCCTGATGAGGCACCGGACTCATTTCCGGATTGAAGACGATTTGAACCAGCCCTTCCCGATCCCTTAAATCAACAAAAATAACCCCGCCATGGTCTCTCCGCCGTTGTACCCATCCCATCAGGATGACTGTTTTTCCGGCATCCGCCACCCGGAGCGCACCACAGTAATGGGTCCGTTTTTTTCTTGTAATAAAGTCTGACACTTGCTTTCTTACCTCGCTCTTACAAATTTCAGGATCGTTTCCTCAATCCCGTCCAGGCCGATGGTTTCCTGTGTTCCCTGGCGCATATTTCTCAATTCAGCTTTCCGTTCCCTGAGTTCTTTTTCACCGAGGATCAGGGTATAGGCGCACTGGAACTTGTCGGCCCGCTTCATCTGGCTTTTCAAACTTTTCCCAAGATAATCCATTTCCGTCAGAATGCCACTCATCCGGAAATGATTACAGAGCCTGAAAGCCAATTGTTGGGATTCATCTCCTAATGCTGCGATAAAAAGGTCAGGCTTGGCGCTGAATGATTCATTTTTCACGGGGATCATGGCCAGCAGGCGTTCGCAGCCGATCGCAAATCCAATACCCGGAATGTCCGGGCCACCCAGCTCTTTGACCAGGCCATCGTAGCGTCCCCCACCGACAATGGCATTCTGTGCTCCGAGAAAATCAGTGGTTACCTCGAAGGTCGTTTTGGTATAGTAATCCAGGCCGCGGACCATCCGGGGGTTGATCATAAAAGACAAACCAAAAACATTCAATGATTCCTGAACATTCTTAAAATGATCCCGGCATCTATCACACACAAAGTCGGGCAGTTGCGGCGCATCCGCAATAATTCCGGAACAGGGTTCATTCTTGCAATCAAAGACCCGCAACGGATTGGTATGAAGACGCCGTTGACAGTCGCCACAAAGCTGATCTTCCTTACCTTTCAGAAAATCCGTCATGGCCTTTCTGAAGGAGGGCCGACAGGAAAAACAGCCCAGTGAGTTGATCTCCAGTCCTGGCTCTGGCAATCCGACGGACTTTAAGAAGTGAATCAGCATGAGAATGATTTCAGCATCTATCCTGGGATTGTCAAGACCCAGCAGTTCCACGTCAATCTGATGAAATTGCCTGTAACGTCCTTTCTGAGGTCTTTCACGCCGGAACATCGGTCCGATCGTGTAGAGCTTGGCAACGGGATCAGCCGCATAGAGATTATGTTCCAGGTAAGCGCGAATCACCGACGCCGTCGCTTCCGGCCTCAGGGTCAGATATTCTTCGCCCCGGTCGAGAAAGGTGTACATCTCCTTCTCAACAATATCAGTGGTTTCACCGATACCCCTTTTAAATAAATCGGTTTTTTCCAGGATCGGAATTCTGATTTCTCTGAAGCCGAAAGAAGCAAATACGTCGCGGGCTTTTGCTTCGATAAATTGCCACCGGCCCGTTTCCTCCGGGAGGATATCCTTGAAACCTCTGACAGCGGTAATAATTTCCATAGGCCAACCCTTTCAACGGCGTTGCTGGATAGCACATAAGGTCTTGAAAGGCAACAAAATATTAAAGACTTTACCTTATCCGAAGTTATCCTTCCGGTGATCCCGGCAACAGAAGGATCGCAGGGTGACGTTCTTTGAAGGTATCGATAGTAATCTTGTGGCCGTCCGTTGTGATGGTTACGGCCCCATCCCGGTCTGTCCTGAATAGATTCACCCTTCTCGCCTCATATCTTTGAAGAACATCCGGATGTGGATCACGGAAAACATTTTCATATCCGCTGCTGACCACTGCGATTCGCGGTTCAACGGCATTTAAAAAGGGCGATGTGCTGGAGGTAAAGCCGCCATGATGGGGGACAAACAGGATATCGCTTCTTAAATTGATGCCGGTGTGAATCAGGCGATCTTCAGAAGGACTGGAGATGTCGGCAGGCAGAAGGACGCTGATTTTCCCAAAAATCAACTTCATCACAATGGACTGGTTATTAACATCCTCAAATGTCTCCGATGCGTCATAAAGATCAATCGGGTGTTCCGGATTGAAAATTTTGACAACGACCCCGCCGAGGCTGGCAGGAGAAGTTTCTGCTGAAACAAGGCGGCTATGGATGTTCTTTTCCCCTATGATCCTCTTGAATTCCTGATAGGGCTCGGTTTCTGATATTTGACCGTTCATCCAGACTTCTTCCACTTTAAAGTTTTTCGCAATAAAGATCAAACCATTGAGGTGGTCCGGATGAACGTGTGTAAGGACCAGCACGTCAATCTTTCTGATTTTTTCATGCCATAAATAAGGGGCAACGACATACTTCCCGATGTCAAAGCTATCTTCATAAAAACCGCCGCCGTCAATCAACATTTTCTTGCCTTGCGGAAATTGAACATGTGTGGAGGCTCCCTGGCCTACATCGATTGCCGTAATTCTGAGTCTCTTGTCTTTGAGATCGGCAATAGGATGATAGATGTTACTGAAAAAAAAGAATAGCAGTAGTCCGGAAAGGACAATCTTCAACCCCATTCCTTTTCCTTCTTGGGCTATCTTCTTTCCATCATGCTGATCACGATGGTGCTGGTCTGTCCTGAGATCAATCAGTTTGAAAGCAACGATCATCAGGAGATAATAGGCGGTGATTTCGAACAGGGTGGGTGTCGTTACAAAAAAAGAGGAACCGGGAAGAGAAGAAAAAAAATTAACAAGGGCCACAGATATCTCCACTAATAATGTCGATATTTTAATGAGCAGAATGGCTAATGCCGAAGAGAAAGGAGCAGCCAGAATGATCGCCATGCAGACAGGAAGGGCAACGACTCCCATGATGGGGACGACAATAAGATTGGCGAGCAGTGAAATAGCGGACACCCGGTTAAAATAAAAAACGACCAGCGGCATGGTTCCGAGGGTCGCGCTGACGGATACGATAAGGAACAGTACCGTATCGTAAAAAACCCTTCTGGCAATCCTTTTGTATCGGGAATGTTGTTCAGGATCGGGTTTCGGAACCAGAGCCGTCAGTTTCGGCGTCATAAACAAAATCGCCGCAACGGCCATAAAGGATAACTGAAAGGATATGTCAAACAGAGAAGGAGGTGAGATGACCAGGATGATCAGGGCCGCGAGGGCAAGTGTATTGTAGAGATCCCGCACCTTGCCCAGGAGAATGGCTACGAGGAACGTAAGTGCCATGATGGTAGCTCGGACAACGGAGACCCCCATTCCGGCGATAAATGTGAAGATGGCAATCGGGATGAACGAAAGGGCTGTTGAAATCTTCACAATATTGAATTTTAAAAGCAGAACTTCGGAAGATTTCATCAAGATCCGAAATAAAAAAATGGAAAAAATGGCAATGATGCCCACATTAAATCCTGAGATAGCGATGATATGGGACGTGCCTGTCTGATTAAATTTGTCCATAACCTCAGGAGGAATTTCTTTTTGATCACCAAGGATCATTGCCTGGACAATCTCTCCATAGGGGGATGGCGAATTTTCACGGATAAGTTTTTTTAGATCACTTCTGAATCTCTCAAGGGAAAGCTTCAAAGGGTTTCCCTGGTTTTCCCGCAGCACGATGATATTTGCCGGATTATTAATAAAGCCGCGGACCAGAATATTGCGGCAGCGAAGATATCGTTCATAATCGAATCCGCCGGGATTGTTAAAGTTATGGGGAATTTTCAGTTTCGCTCTGAACCTGATGATATCTCCGTATTTGAAAGGTTCGTCTGTTACAACATTCAGCAGGATATTGCCGTCAACAGGAATGAATTCACGACCTTTCTGGATGCGGAATACAGAAACGATTAACGTCAATTTATCAGGCGACACCTGNNTGCTGCGGACCCGGTTTTTGATACAGTTCAAGATTCATAGCCAGGATGGACATCAGACACATCGCGGTCATAATCATGGACCAGAGGAGGTATTTCCACTGCTTCCGCAAGGCAATGAACATACCGGAGAACACCCATATCAGGGAAAACAACAACCCGTGATCGGGAATTTCCATTATATATCCAATCGTAATTCCTACGATAACGGCAATCAGGATGGGAATGAATGGTCTTTGCATGACTTAATTTGTTGAAATATATTTAAATAATATTATATACCATAATGGCAACCAGGCACATCAATCATATGGGTGAGACCTATTTATGCAGGATGAAAAGACGGTGTTAAGGCTCCGCTATTTAATGTTATTGAGAGTAGCGTTTGTCACCTTTTTGCTGGGTATTGCCACTTTCCTGGAAATAAAGGGTGAGGACCTTCTGCCGGAGATATCGCTTTTATCTTTATATCTTGTTATTATCACATCCTACATCCTCTCGCTTTTTTATTTTTTCCTTCTGAATCTTACAAAAAATATTAAAATCACTCTTTATATCCAGGCCATTTGCGACGTTTTAATGATTACAGGTCTGGTCTACGCAACCGGTGGCATCAGCAGCGTCTATGCTGTCTTTTATACGCTGGTCATCATTTATTCTGTATTATTTCTGGAACGGCGGGGAGGATTGATTATTGCTTCCGCTTGCAGCATTTGTTATGGTCTCCTCCTTGATTTGGAGTACTATAAAATTCTGACCCCTCTCTATGCCATTGTCTCCCAGGATAATCCTTTTACCGCAGGTTATGTTTTCTCAAGGATTATCATCTATATTTTATCCTTTTATCTGATCGCCTTCCTTGCCATTTTTGTTGTGGAACAGGAAAAGAAGACGAGGACGCTGCTACAGGAAAAGGAAACCGCTTTCGATCAGCTTGATTTATTGCACAGAAGCATCATTGAGTCTGTGGACACCGGCATATTAACGATCAATCTCCGGGGTCAGATCAAATCTTTTAACCGGGCAGCAGAAGAGATCACCGGTTATTCCTTTGCCGAAGTTGAAGATAAGAACATTGTTGATCTTTTTCCGGAGTATGGAGATTTACTTGAAAATATTCATACGGGTGACCACCCGGATTCCCAGCAAAGCAGGGTGGAGATGTATATTGAGAGTCATGAAAAAAAACCCCTGACGTTAGGTTGTTCTGTTTCTTTTCTAAACGACGGTACGGAAAAAAGAATCGGGGACATCCTCGTCTTTCAGGATTTAACGGCTATCAAGAAAATGGAATTAATCCTGGAGAAAAACAGAAGACTTGCTTTTATCGGTGAAATGGCAGCGGGACTCGCCCATGAAATGAGAAATCCCCTGGCATCGATAAGCGGGTCCATTCAGGTTTTACACAAAAGTCTCCCGTTGAATGAAACCGATGAACGGCTCATGCAGATTATCTTGAGAGGCAAAGATCAACTTGAAAGCTTTATGAGGGACTTCCTCCTTCTTTCCCGACCGACACCTGGTATCCCTGAAATGATCAAAATCACTGATATTATTGAAGATATTCTTGAATCTATTCGTTATTTGCCGGATTGGCGAGATGATATTCAAGTGATTAAATCTTTACAGGATCATTTGCCTTTCATTCGTGCAAACAAGACAGAAATCCGGCAGTTGATCTGGAATGTTCTAATGAATGCGATTCAATCCATGCCGAACGGCGGTCGGGTGACCATTGAAACCGGAAAAGACACGACGGATATTTCCGCTGGTCAGTTTCTGGAGATAAAGATCAGCGACAACGGACAAGGGATCATGGAAAACGATCTTGGCAAGATTTTTGAACCCTTTTATACGACCAGAGAAAAAGGAACCGGCCTGGGGCTGGCTATTGTCAACAGGATTGTGGAGGGTCATGCAGGTAAAATCAAAGTCGACAGCAGATCTGGTGAAGGTACGACCTTTACGATATGGCTGCCCTGCCTACAAGAGGAAGCGAGGTAATCATGGCAAAAATTCTTATATTGGACGATGATAAGGGAATGAGAGAGTTTCTTGAAATCATGCTCACCAGGGAAGGGTATGATGTCACCTGTGCCTTTGATGGAGAAAAAGCTCTAAACCTCTGCAGGAAAACCCAGTTTGATCTCATTTTGACGGATCTGAAAATGCCCAAAATGGACGGCATTGAATTCCTGAAACAGGTGAAGGATGTTTGCCCGGAAGTTTTGGTGATCCTTATGACCGCTTATGCCTCTGGTGAAACAGCCGTATCTGCCATGAAGGAAGGGGCTTATGACTATATAGAAAAAGATTTTGATATTGAAGATCTTACGACGCTGATCCGGGATGCTCTGAACAAAAAAGGGATCAAAAAGGACGATGCCCAATTCATCAAAGAAGTTGAAGACGCCGTCTGTTTCGGAGATATGATCGGAAAGAGCAAGGAAATGCTCAAGGTCTATTCCACAATAAACAAAGTAGCCGGTACCACGGCCAATATCCTGATTCTGGGTGAGAGCGGTACCGGCAAAGAGCTCGTCGCCAAGGCCATTCATGAAAGCAGTCCGCGAAAGGGGATGCCTTTTCTCATTATCAATTGCGGCGGCATTCCTGAAACACTCCTTGAATCTGAATTATTCGGTTATATAAAAGGATCTTTCACCGGCGCCCATATGGATAAACCCGGTCTCTTCGAGTCGGCAAGTGGAGGAACTATATTTCTCGATGAAATCGGTGACTTACCTTCAATTCTTCAAGTAAAACTTTTACGCGTTGTTCAAGAAAAAACATTCAGACGGATCGGGGGTACTGAAGATATTAAAGTCGATGTCAGGATTATTTCAGCGACCAATCAAAATCTGTCTGTGCAGGTCAAGGAAGGCACCTTCAGGGAGGATCTTTACTATCGTCTCAATGTCATCCCTATACAACTTCCGCCCCTGAGAGAAAGGAAAGATGATATTCCGATTTTGGCGAAGCACTTCATCGAAAAATATTCTCAGGAATTCAGTAAGGAAATTAGAAATATATCGATCTATGCTTTGGAACTTCTGATGGATTATCAATTTCCCGGCAATATTCGTGAACTTGAAAATATCATTGAACGCAGCGTTGCCCTCGAAACATCCAATATCATCTTGCCAGAGAATCTCATCCTGTCTGAAGGTTTGGAGGAGGCACAGCCATTGACTGAGTTTCATATATCCGACAAAGGAATTCTTTTAGATGATGAACTGGAAAATATAGAGCGTCAATGGATCCGTAAGGCCCTGGAAAAATCCAGAGGGTCCAAGATAAAAGCCGCAGAACTACTGCATATCACGGCTGATGCCCTCCGTAAGAGAATTAAAAAACTGAAAATAGAAGAAGATCAATAAAAAGAGAGCTTAAAAAATTTCTTGACAAGTTTTTCGATTTACTCTTATAAAGTCGTCAAAGGATAACATTTATGAACAGAGTTTATGTCATCAGCGATCAGGCCGTTCCGTTTTTCGCTTTCTTCAGCTTTTTTAGCGAGGTCTGCCTGCTGCGCTCATGACATAAAGTGAGCCATTACGCCGCGGGCAGACCTTTTCAACTGCCCACGGCTTTTTTATTTGAAGGCTGTGGAGTCATTCCATGGCCTTTTTTATTTATTCAAAGGGGGACAAGTCTATGCAAAGAATATTAAAATGGATGAATGTTATCGGTATTCTGGCGGTATTAAGCATCCTCATGCCGATGCCACAAGCCGATGCCAAGACGATCAAAGTCGGGGCAGCCATCAATATGACCGGACCGGCTTCCACCTGGGGACAGTATCATGCCCGGGGACAGCAGGATTATTTTCGGTATGTCAACGAAGTCAAAGGTGGAGTTGCCGGTAACCCGATTGAAATGATTCTCGTTGATACGGGATACAAGGTACCGGAAGCCGTCGCGGCCGTAAGAAAGTTTGCCGTCCAGGATCAGGTAGACATGATTGCAACTTGGGGTGCCGGGGAAGGGCTGGCGGCAAAACCCATTGTCCAGAAGTACCGGATTCCCACAATTAATTACTCCACAAGCTGGGAAATTTTAGAACCCCCGATCGGCTATATGTATCTTCCTTTCGGGAGTTACCGGATGGATTGCTATGCGGTCATTGATTATATCCGGACTATTCACAAGGGCAAAGAGGCTCCCCGGATCGGCCTATTGACTTACAACAATGCTTATGGCCGTTCCATCCATCAGCCAACTCGTGACTATGCCGCCCGTCAAAAGGTTCAGATTGTCGCCATTGAAGAGTTCCCACCGAAGACAGTGGATTTGACGACAGAACTGCTGCGCCTCAGGCAAAAGGGCGCAGAATATATTTTTATGCAGATGCTGCCCGCCACCATAATCACAACATTCAAAAGTGCCGACCGGATCGGTTACGCACCGCAATTCTTTGGAACCTGGACCTCGACGGACCCGGATTTCTTCAAGCTCGGCAAAGGCCTGATCCGGGATCGACTGAACATGCAGTTTCCCGGTGGACTGCCTACCGACAACACGCAGGGCATTAAGCTTATGAAGGAACTCTGGAAGCGCTACAAAACGGTCGATAAATTTGATGCGGCCTACTGGGAAGGCGTCGTCATCGGCATGATCATGGAGCGGGCCTTTATCCGGGCGCAGGGGACCTACAAACAGGTCAACCGTGAAACGATCAACAAAGCCATGGAATCCTTCCGGAATGAAAATTTCGGCGGCCTCGTACCGGACATTACTTATAATGAAAAAGACCACGGGGCATCTTTCAAGGCCAGGATGATCCGGGTACGCGAGGATGGCTCCTTCATTCCGCTAACCAACTTTTATACGCCCGGAAAAGAAAAAATCAAGCTGTTGAAATGAGCTAAAGGAAATTCATGAAATCACAACGCGGCCAACCCGGCATTTTCAGCTTACGGAAACCTGAAAACGCCACGGCTGAACTTGGCATTTCAAATCTCTCCCTTCGCTTCGGTGGGGTCAGGGCCCTGAACAACATCGACCTGGAGGTGCATACCGGTGAGTTCGTTGCGGTGATCGGACCGAACGGCGCCGGCAAGACAAGCCTGTTGAACTGCGTAACCGGTTTTTACCGGCCCCAGAAAGGCCGCATGCATTTTAACGACCGGGATATTACCCATCTTCCGCCTCATGAACTGGTCAAGATCGGTATCGGCCGGACCTTTCAGAACATTGAGCTTTTTCCGGGCATGACCGTGTTGTCCAATATGCTGTTGGCACGGCATATCCATTGCCACTATGGCCTCGGTCACGCAGCCTTATTCACCGCCGCTGCCCGCAAAGAAGAAATTCGGCACCGGCTCGTTCTGGAAGAAGTCATTGATTTTCTGGAGATGCAGGCCATCCGCAAAAAAATAGTTGGATCACTCCCTTATGGTTTGATGAAAAGGGTCGAACTTGGCCGAGCCCTGGCCCTCGAACCCAAACTCCTCGTTCTCGATGAGCCTTTTGCCGGCATGAATCTTGAGGAAAAGGAAGACATGGTCCGGTTTCTCATCGAACTGAACGAGGCCTGGGGGCAGACCATGATCCTGGTAGAACATGACATGTCCATCGTCATGAGTATTGCCCAGCGGATCATGGTTTTGAATTTTGGTGAAAAACTAACGGAGGGAACTCCTGAAGAAGTTAGAAACCACCCTGAGGTGATTAAAGCCTACCTGGGTGATGCGGAAACCGTTTGATGAAGGCATTTATGAACTCCACGTTAACAGAGAAGACGCTTCCCCAAGTCCTGGCCCTGCAGGCTGAGCGTCTTGGTTCTGGCAGTACGGCGATCCGGGAAAAGGCTTTCGGCATCTGGCAATGCTATTCCTGGGCGGATTATTTCCGTTATGTGAAACATACTGCCGCTGGGTTAATGTCGCTGGGACTGAAACGGGGTGAGCATGTCGGTATCATTTTGAATAATCACCCGGAGTGGCTCTTCAGTGAACTGGGGTCCCAGTTACTCGGCGCCGTGACTCTCAATTTATTCACCTCATCCATCAGCGATGAGCTCTGTCTTGCCCTCAACCGTATCCAAGCGGCGTGTGTGTTTGTTCAGGATCAGGAACAGGTGGATAAACTTCTGGACTCTCGTAACCGGCTGCCCCATATCCGCCATGTCATTTATATCGATCCCACCGGCATGAGAACCTATCAGAAAGATCCTTGGCTGATCAGCTTCAGCGAACTGATCCGGAAGGGAGAAACNNTTGATGATCCTGACCTCCGGGACGACGGGAGTGCCAAAACTCGCCATGCTGTCTCACCGGAACCTGACGGTCATGGCGGCAAGCTGGATCGAAGCGATGACCATCCAAACCGGCGAGAACTGGATCTCCATGTCCCCACCCGCCTGGATCGTTGATCAGATGTGGGGAGTTGGGGTGGCCCTGGTGAGCGGCATGACCATGAACTTTCCCGAAACGCCGGAAACCGTCATCGATGACTTCCGTGAAATCGGACCCTCCCTTTTGATTACCGCATCCCGGTTCTGGGAGGATCTGTCTTCCCGGATTATGGTGAAAATGTCCGATGCGGGTCTGATCAATCGGAAAATGTTTGACCTGTCGGCACAAATCGGACGCCGGGTCGCTGATCGGACATCCCGGGGCGAAGTGCTCCCTTTTTATCTGAAAGCCCTGCACTGGATAGCCTCCTGGACCGTCTACCGGCCTCTCCTCGACCGGATCGGTTGTCTGAAGATTCGCAGTGCCTTTACGGGCGGCCATCCGATCAGTCCGGATGTCATTGGTTTCTTTAGAGCCATCGGCTTGAATCTCAAGCAGTGTTACGGCCTGACCGAAGCAGGCGGTATCTTCCAGCTTCAACCGGATGATCAGGTCAAACTGGAGACCGTCGGGAAACCCTTGCCGAGGACCTTCGTCAGACTTTCAGAAGACCAGGAAGTGCTGGTGCACAGCGATGCCGTATTCACTGGCTACTATCAGGATTTCAAGTCAACGGAAGCGGCTTTCACTGACGGTTGGCTGAAAACCGGCGATGCCGGCTATCTTGACAAGGATGGTCACCTGCTGATTATCGGCCGCAAAGAGGAAATCATCCGCAACAAAAGCGGCCATGCTTTTTCACCGGATTTTATCGAAACCCGACTTAAATTCAGCCCCTATATCAAAGAAGCCGTTATCTTCGGGGAAGGGCGCCCTTATATCACATTGATGGTCAATATTGATTTCGGAAACGTCGGGGTCTGGGCGGAGGAGCGAATGATTCCTTATACAACGTACATGGATCTGTCACAGCAGCCGGCGGTAGAAGAACTGATCCTGGGCGAGATTCGGCGGGTCAATGAGCAACTACCGGACGTAATGAAAATCAAAAAGTTTTTCCTGCTCTACAAGCTCCTGGACGCCGATGAAGAGGAGCTGACCCGGACGGGCAAGGTTCGCCGGCGCTTTGTCTATGGCCTATATATCAAGCTGATCGAAAGCATGTACCGGGAGCAGACAGAGGTCGCTGTAAAAGCAAAGGTTCAGTATCGGGATGGTCAGGTCGGGAAGGTGGAAACGAAAGTGAAAATTATACCGGTTTAAGGAGATGTCTTTATGAACTTTTTCGTTCAACTGCTCGTCAACGGGATCAGTATTGGACTGCTGTACGGTCTTTCTGCCATGGGGTTTGTCATGATTTTCAAATCATCCAGTGTTCTCAATTTCGCCCATGGTGAACTCCTGGCTTTCGGGGCTTTTCTGTTTCTGGCCATGGTGACCTGGGCCCATCTGCCCCTGCCCGTTGCCTTTCTTTTCACTCTCGCGGGCTGCTTTGCCCTGGGCTTTATCGTCGAACGTATTTTCCTGCGTCCCCTGATCGGGGAGCCCCTGATCTTCGTGATCATGCTCACCGTCGGTCTGGCTTCCATGTTCAAGGGACTGCTTCTGTTGGTGTGGGGTGGTAATCTGCATACCTATCCCGATTTTCTGCCTGAATTTCTAAGCATCGACTGGGGCATCATCCATGTAGCGCCCGTTTATGTCGCCACGCTGATCATCGGGATGATCTTTTTGTCCCTCTTCGGCCTGTTCTTCAAATATTCCTCCCAGGGCATTTACATGCGTTCCGTGGCGGACAACCAGAAGGCTGCCCTTTCTCTGGGGGTTCACGTGAAAAGGGTGTTTGCGCTGTCCTGGGCCATTGCCGCCCTGGTCGCGGGAATGAGCGGGATTGTGCTGGGCATTATCAACGGCATTAATGTCCATGACCTCAGCGCCATCGGTCTTAAAGTTTTTCCGGTGGTGATCTTGGGAGGGTTGGATTCCATCGGTGGAGCCATTATCGGCGGGATCATCATCGGCCTGCTGGAGACGTTCACCGGCGGCTATCTATCTCCGTCGCTCCGCGATGTTGTTCCTTATATCGTCCTGGTATTGATTCTGCTGGTAAAACCATACGGCCTCTTCGGCCTGAAAGAAATTGAGCGGGTCTGAAGATGAAGAAACTGCGATTTCACCCCTGCGGAAATTACCGCGAAAACTACAAAGAAGAACTCACCATCTTTGAAACAGATTTCGGCCGTCTCTGGCTTGGAATCGGTCTACTGGCCCTCTTTCTGATCCTGCCCTGGGTCGTCAAACCCTACATGATTTATGTCCTGAATATGATGGGCATTGCTGCGATTGCGGCCATCGGGCTGAACATCCTGATCGGTTTTACCGGCCAGATTTCCCTCGGCCATGGTGCCTTTTTTGGTGTCGGCGCCTATGCTGCGGCGGTACTGGCCANNGGCTGCCGCTGTCGTGACGTCCCTGGTGGGGATGATCTTCGGCATTCCATCGGTCCGTCTGAAAGGTCTCTATCTGACCATCGCCACCCTGGCCGGTCAGTTCATTGTGGAATACATCCTTCTGCACTGGGAGAGCCTGACGAAAGGCACCATGGGGATCACGTTGCCGAAGGCCACACTGCTCGGATGGGAACTAAGCGGGGACATAAGCTTCTTCTTTGTCATCTTTATCTGTCTGATCGTGATGACCTGGATCGCAGTCAATATGATCCGCACGAAATACGGCCGGGCCTTTATCGCGATACGGGATAATGACCGGGCCGCCGAAGGGATGGGGATCCCCATTTTCCGCTACAAGCTTCTATCGTTTGCCGTCAGTTCCTTCTACGCCGGATTTGCCGGCGCCCTCTGGGCATACTACATGGTGAGTATTACCAGCGAACCGTTCAATCTCGGCCTTTCCGTTGAATACATCGCGATGGTGATTATCGGCGGCATGGGGAATATCACCGGCTCGATCTTCGGCGCCATTTTTATTACCGGGTTGAATGAGGTATTGCGGTGGCTGACGGATAGCATGATGAATATGGGTGTCTTCACGAGCACCGGCTTGAACATGGCTCCGCTGCGTGAATTTACTTTTGGTGCGGCGATTGTGCTGTTTATTCTTTTCGAACCCCGGGGGCTGGCGGAAGTCTGGCGGATTATCCGTTCGAGGTTCCGTCTCTGGCCATTTTCTTACTGATGGAGCATGTCGATGAAGGATATTTTACTTCAGGTGAACAATATTTCCGTGGTTTATTCCGATGTCATCCAGGTTCTGAAAGGGGTATCGCTGGCCGTAGAAAAAAAGCATATCGTTTCCCTGCTTGGCAGCAATGGTGCAGGCAAGACCACGACCCTGAAAGCTATTTCCGGCCTGCTCAAACCGGAAAATGGTGAAGTGACTGACGGAACGATCCTCTATAACGGCAAGCCCATTCACAATCAGCCGCCGGAAACCATTACGCGGACCGGTATTATTCAGGTCCTGGAAGGCCGCCAGCCTTTCAAATACCTGACGATTGAGGAGAACCTGCGCGTGGGAACAGCCACACGCTGGGGCAAGGCCTATAAACCGGATCTGGACATGGTCTATCATTATTTCCCTGCCCTGTTGACACGCCGAAAGGCACTGGCTGGCTATTGCAGCGGCGGTGAGATGCAGATGCTGGTCATCGGGCGGGCCCTGATGGCACACCCGCAACTGCTGCTGCTTGATGAACCCTCTCTGGGACTGGCGCCGCTCATTGTCAGCGAAATATTTAAAATCATTAAAATGATTAATAAAGAGCAGGAAACCACGATTGTTCTGGTGGAGCAGAATGCCAGAATGGCCCTCCAGATTGCACACTACGGTTATGTGATGGAGAACGGAAAAATCGTCCTGGAAGGCTTGGCCGGCGACCTGGTGGAAAATCACGACATAAAGGAATTTTATCTGGGGATGTCGACCTCCGGTGTCGCTAAATCCTACCGGGATGTCAAATCCTACCGGCGCCGTAAACGCTGGCTATAGCGGGATCCACAGCCCCGCCTTCACCCATAGCGGTCAAGCCCCTAAATACACCCCATTTTATTTTCCATCCTTGAGTAGTTTTTTCCCCTTTATGAGGATTCATCGATTCAGAGCTTACTCCCTTTTTCCAATATTTCCTCATAGACATCCGTATATTTTTCCACAGTTCTTTCCCATGAATAATGGGACGCCGTGATCCATGCTGCCTTTGACATTTTCATTCTGATATCTTCATGGCATAGTAATTCTACGGCATCGGCAATTTCATTGGCATGTTTCATAGGATTAATCACAAATCCATTGATCCCTTGTTTGACAATGTCCTTTGCCCCTACATTCTCGCTGATGATGACAGGCAGTGAAGCCGCCATGGCTTCCAGAACGGTCAGGCCAAATGTATCAAATCTTGATGGCATAGAAAAAATATCAGAGGCAAGATAGAGTCGTGCAATCTGGTCATGCGGTATGACTCCCGTATAAATGATATGAGGCTGAATGCCTGTTTTCTCAGCCAGGGATATATATTTTCGGCTGTTGCTTTTTCCAACGATGAGTAGTTTGAATTTTTTATCCGGATGCTTTTTTTTGAATTTAGCTAGGCCCATCATCAGGTAGTCCAAGCCTTTAATATCGTAATTCATAGAGACAAACAGGACGACGATATCGGTTGCATCAATGCCATATTGTTGTCTCACCTCATAAGAGCATGTCTTCCGGTCGAGTCTTGTAAATGCATCCATGTCAACGCCCGGATGAATCACACTGACGTGGCTNNACCCATATCGTTCCGTAGTCGAAAAGGCTGTAATTCTTTTTTTTTCGTATATTCCGAATCCAGGTTTGATGAGGTATCCCGTGCAGTGTGCACACATCAGCTCTGAAAATTCTTTCGTGCGTGTGAATGATATCAAAATGGATCTGAGATATTTTTCTTCCGACAAAGTAGGCAAAGCTGATTGTTGTTAAGAATTTTGGAAATGTGATCATGGGAACTTTATGGAAAGTGATATTTTCAGGATGATTCGTCCATTGGTTGGCAAAGACATGAACCTCGTATCGGGGGTTCAACGCTAAACGATTGGTCAATTCTGCCGTATGACCTTCCGCTCCACCTAATAATCCATATTTTGGAATGACAACAGCTATCCTTTTGCGGTGATTTGATCCCATGGAAATCTTTCAGGACGAAATATTTTGTTTCATGCAGCAGGATTCTGAACGGCCATATCTCTCATTTTCAGTTGAATATCTGACGAGCCGTTCCAGTGGTTGATTTGAGGCGTGAAAGCGATATCCAGCCGTGGACCGGACAAGGTGTGGAGAAAGTGTCCCTTGCTGAACCAGATGGAATTACAGGAGACGCCATCCCCATTGATCCGCATGCGCAGATGGTTGTTACCCACGATGGAGGGTGAGGTCACGTTGACGTTGTTGACACAAAGGATGGGTTCAGGGTTTCTATTGCCAAAGGGAGCCAGCATTTCCATGGCTGATACAAACGCATGATTGATATCACTGAGCTGGCATGAGGAATCGATAAAGGTTTGTGACATGAAATCTGATCCGGCAAGTTCTGTTTGCACGACATTTTCAAGCAGGGATGAAAACGCCGGGATATCCTCTTCCCGGATGGAAATACCGGCCGCAAAACGATGTCCCCCATAGGTTATTAACATAGAATCACACTTTTTCAGGCCCTCATAGATATTGAAATCGGCAACACTCCGTCCCGAGCCTTTTCCGATACCGTCTCTCAGGCTGATCAGAATAACCGGCCGGCAGTAACGGTCTACCAGTCTCGAGGCCACAATGCCAATCACGCCGGGATGCCATTTCGCAGATGCAAAAACGAGAGATTGCTTCCTGTCCTTGTCGATCAATGGATCTATTTTCTCAAGGATCTCGGCGAGGATGACCTTCTCCATCGATTGCCGTTTCCGGTTGCAGATATCCAGTTTTCTTGCCAGATCCCGCGCTTCTTCAAGATTTTCTGTCAGTAAAAGTCGGACGGCGTCAGTGGGGGATCCGATACGTCCGGCAGCATTGATGCGGGGAATCAGACAAAAGGAGGCCTTACCGGAATCAATGATTTGATTTTCAATGCCGCAGATTTCTTTCAGGGCAATCAGTCCGGCCCGCCGGTTTTCTGTCAGCAATTCAAGCCCGATCTTTGTAAATATCCGGTTTTCATCAATCAGGGGAGAAATATCCCCGATCGTTCCAAGAGCTACAAGATCCAGATATTCCCTGA
>PMNM01000143.1 GCA_003161855.1 Syntrophaceae bacterium
CGGCCATTGGTCAGGTTCCCGACTTGTCCTTTGTTCCCAAGAAAAGCAGCATCCAAGTCAACAAATGGGATTGTTTTGATCTGGCGGAAGGCAGCAGGTCCCAGACCACCGATACCCAATTCTATGCAGGTGGTGATGCCGTCACCGGCCCCGACACGGTGATCGGCGCTATTGCAGCCGGCCATCAGGCGGCAAAAGACATTGACGCGGCGATCCGGATGAAGAACAGTGAACCGGCCTACGAGATGCCCGCGGAAGAGAAAATCGACATCCCCTTCATCATCGATGAAGCTTCTGAGGAAGCCCCGCAGATGAAGATGCCGGAATTGGACGGCAGAGCAAGAAAGCTGAGCTTCGAGGAAGTGGAACTGGGATTTACCCGGGAAGATGCCATCAGGGAAGCTGTTCGCTGCCTGCGCTGCGACGCTGAAATTTAACCGGAAAATGCATGAGGTCAGAAAGATAAGAAACCTCAACGACACACAAGGGTGGTTTCCCTATAACCTCGTACAGGAATAACAAGTTCTTATCAATATAATGAACGTAAACATATTTGAAAAAGGAGGCAGCTCAAACCATGGAGATAGCAAATATTACCATCAACGGCCAGCCAGTCAGCGCGCAGGTCGGAAGCACCATTCTGCAGGCTGCACGGCAGGCGGGGATCGACATCCCGACGCTGTGCGATCATCCGGCGTTGATTCCGATTGGCGCCTGCCGAATATGTCTTGTGGAGGTTACAGGGCAGCGAACTTTAATCACGGCATGCACGTTTCCAATCACCGAAGGGATGGTGGTCCAGACAGAATCGCCGCAGGTTGTAATGGCGCGGAAATTGATCCTTGATCTGCTCTTCTCGGAGAGAAACCACTTCTGCCCGTTCTGCGAAGCCTCCGGAAACTGTGAGTTGCAGAATCTGGGGTACCGATACGGCGTCGATCACTGGCTGTATTCGACCTTCACAAAAGCCTTCCCCATCGATGCCACACATAAGCATCTGTTCATGGAACATAACCGCTGCATCCTGTGCGGGAGGTGTGAGCGGGCCTGCGGCGAAATCGTAGCTAATCATACGCTGGGTCTGCGGAATCGCGGCAACGCGTCCATGATTCACTGCGACGCCTCTCTGCCCTGGGGTGAGTCTACCTGCATCTCCTGCGGCACTTGCCTTCAGGTCTGCCCCACCGGCGCCATATCCGACAAGCGAAGCGCCTTCATGGGACGCGATGTGCAGACGGAGAGCACCAAGACCACGTGCAACCGGTGCAGCATCGGGTGTGGTATGGAGGTCGTGACCCGGGCCGGCAACGTCCTGCGCATCAAGAGCGACTGGGATGCAGAGGTGAACGGGGGGCGTCTTTGTGAATACGGCCGTTTCGATCCGCTCTACGATCCGCGCGACCGTATCACCAGCCCGCTCCTGCGGAGAAAAGGCCGGCTCGAGCCCGTGAGCTGGGATGAGGCGCTGCAGTCTGTAGCCGACCGCGTCGGCGCCGCCCAGGGTCAGGAGATCGGGGTACTGACCTCCAGCAACTCCACCAACGAGGCACTCTATCTGCTCAATAAGTTGTTTTGCCAGGAACTAGGAGCAAAGAACGTCGGTCTGCTCAACAGCGTGGCGCCGAAACTTTTCGATCAGCCACGGGGCTCGCTGGCGGATATTGTCGCCGGCGATGTCATTATGGTGGTGGGTACGGATCCCGTGAAAGATCAGCCGGTCGCATCTTTCTTCGTGAAGCGTTCCGTCGACAAAGGGGCACGCCTGATCGTTGTGGATGACGGAGAAAACGGACTGGCGCCTTTTGCATATATGAACCTGAGGATAGCGGATATCGGCAGAGCGATCGAGATCGCCCACCGTGCAGCGCAGCCGATCGTTTTGTACGGCGTTGGCGCCTCCGAGGCGGCTGTCAAATCCCTGAAAGCGCTACAGGGAAAAGCCCGGTTCGTAACGCTGGAACCCGGTGTGAATACATTCGCTGCTGTGACCTTTGGATTCAACAATGGATTCAAACCGTCGGCTGCCAAAGTTCTGTATGCTTCGCTTGGCGAGCAGGATTGGAGCGGCGGGGATATGCTGAAGGCAGTAGACAAGGGAGCATTTGTCGTCGTGCAGGCCAGCTTTGCATCCCCTCTGACCGAGAAGGCCGATGTGGTTCTGCCCACGGCTATCTGGTCGGAACGGGCGGGCAGTCTGACAAATACGGAGGGCCGTGTGCAGAAGGTCAATAAAGCGGTGGAACCCAGGGGAGGCGCCAAGCCGGACTGGGAAATTCTTTCCCTGCTGGCAGAAAAACTGGGCAGGAAACTGGGTGCGTCTTTGGACGAGATTGCGGCTCTGGCCGTTCAGGAAATCAAGTATAAGGAGAATCAACGATGACAAAAGTCAAGATCGCTACGGACTGGCTGGCCGGCTGTGCAGGATGCCACATGTCGCTTTTGGACATTGATGAGCGTATCGTAAATCTGTTGGAATCGGTGGAGATCACGTCAAGTCCGATAACGGATCTGAAGCATCCGCCGAAGGACGGCGTAACGGTAGGAATACTCGAAGGCGCCATCTGCAACACGCACAACATCGAAGTCGCCAAGATGATGCGCGAAAGGTGCCAGATCCTGATCGCGCTGGGCGACTGTGCCACATTCGGAAATGTGCCCGCCATGCGAAATTTCGCGGGTACGGAAGAGGCATTGAAACGTGCCTACCTGGATACGGAGAGTGTAGTCGGTGGTCTCATTCCAGACTCTCCCGAACTCGGGAAGCCGCTCGATATGGTCACCGGCATTGATAAAGTAGTGAATGTCGACCTCTTTATCCCGGGCTGCCCCCCCAGCGCCGACGCGATCTTCTTTGCGTTGTCGGAGCTGCTTGCGGGGCGCATGCCTGCCTTCCCGCCCCAATATTTCAAATACGATTAGAGGAGAAAACTATGAGTGCTCGCAAGATAACCATTGAACCGGTAACGCGCATTGAGGGGCATGGGCGTGTCACAATCCATCTGAATGATGAGGGCAAAGTCGATCAGACCTTCTTCCATGTGGACGAGTTCCGCGGATTGGAGAAATTCTGCGAAGGGCGCCCGTACTTCGAGATGCCGCAGATTACGCAGCGCATCTGCGGCATCTGCCCGGTCAGCCACCACCTGGCGGCGGCGAAGGCCTGCGACGGAGTTGCCCGCGTGGAACCGACACGGCCTGCGAAGCTGCTGCGCGAATTGATCCATATGGGTCAGCTCATTCAGTCGCATGGGATGCACTTCTTTCATCTGGCAGCTCCCGATCTGGTCCTGGGATTCGATGCCGATCCGGCGATACGGAACGTCGTGGGGATCATCCGGGCGAATCCGGCCCTGGCCTTGAAGGCGGTGAACCTGCGCCGCTACGGGCAGCAGATCATCGAGAGGCTCGGCGGGAAGCGGATCCATCCAAGTTTTGCCGTTCCGGGCGGCGTTAACGCCCCTCTCGACCCCAAGGACCGTGATGCACTCCTGTCCGAATTCGATGCCATGGTGGAAATCGCCAAGGTGGCGGTGGGCATCGGCAAGGGCTGGATAGAGTCCAACCAGGCATTGGTCGATTCCTTCGCGTCTTTTCCCTCCAACTACATGGGCTTGGTGGATATGGAAGGGGGCCTGCAGCTCTATGACGGCGAGATCCGCATCAAGGATGCCGAGGGCAGACTTGTCGCGCAGTTCAAGCCGGAGCATTACCTGTCTCATGTGGGAGAGCATGTGGAATCCTGGTCATTCCTCAAGTTCCCCTTCTACCGCAAGCTGGGCTGGCCGAACGGGACCTATCGGGTCGGCCCGTTGGGGCGAATGAACGTCGTGGACAAGATCGGTACGCCCCTGGCTAATGAGGAGTTGAAACTTTTCAAGGGGATTAACGGCGGCAGGCCGGTTGAAGGTTCCCTCTATTATCACTACGCCCGATTGATTGAACTGGTCTATGCCCTGGAGCGAGCCGGTGAGCTGCTGGACGATCCGGATGCCATGTCCAGCGACATCCGAACCTATCCGTCGGCGGCGAAGCTCCCCGGCCAAGGGGTCGGCGTCATCGAAGCGCCGCGCGGAACGTTGTTCCATGACTACAGTACCGATGAGGATGGCCTGCTGACCCGGGTAAACCTCATCGTGGCCACGGGGAACAACAACTGGGCCATGCACACGGCGGCGGGTATGGTTGCGAAGTCCTTCGTGGACGGCAACAAGTTGACTGAGGGGATGCTGAACCGGGTGGAGGCCGCCATCCGCTGTTATGACCCGTGTCTGTCCTGTGCAACACACGCCATTGGGAAGATGCCCCTGGAGGTCACCCTGATCGCGGCGGACGGCACCGTATTGGATCGCATCTCCCGGTGAGGTAACNNGAGGCCCCATGCATCGCTCCCTTATCATCGGATATGGCAACATCGACCGCGCCGACGACGGTGTCGCCTATGACGTGATCAATGCCCTGCGGCGGCGCCTCGGACAGGAGATACTCCACGAAGGCGATACGGGGTTGGAGGATCTTGGCCGACCCATCGATTCCGTTTTCCTCTCTCAACTGGCGCCAGAGTTGATGGAGGTTCTGGCCGGCTATGACAGGATCATCTTTGTGGATGCGCACGTCTATGAAAACGTGGAAGCCCTGCATTGCTGCCCCGTCTCACCGGACGCAGCATCCCTGATCTTCACGCACCACATGACCCCGTCGACGCTCCTGGCCATGCAGAAGGCGATCTACGACGTGAAACCCACGGGGCACCTCGTGTCTCTCCGAGGTTACGACTTCGATTTTCACCGGGGCCTTTCCGCGGATACGGAAACACTCGTGGAGCCGGCGGTCGAATGGATCTTGCAGCGGCTCACGGAAGGCGTCGGACAGATCGAGGCGTCCCGCTGAAGGCCGTTCCCCGACGGCAAAGAGATCGATACCCCGTCTCCTTACTCCAGGGAATCCCCCCCGGAGATCAGCACTTGTAAGGGTAAAAGTGGCTGTAGCAGTAACTTTGCGGATCGCCCTGCTTCATCTCCGTTTCCGTCAGGCACTGTCCGATCATGTCCTTTGACTTCTTCTCATAGTCCGGCCGCTGTTCCTCCTGCTTCTTGCACTCCATGCAGATGGCTTCGTGGTCGTAACAAGACAGGATCCTCAGATTCTTGGGGGTTAACCCCTTGTGGCACCTGGGGCATTCCGTGGCGCAGGAAAGCTTCTCCTTCCAGTTGCTGGCCATGTCCATTTCCTCCTCTCTGTTAAATATTCAGGGAAAGCGTCCCTTCGGGGACCCTCGCCCATAGCTGATCTCTCCGTGCATCCTTTCTCCATGCAACTGCCCGTTCCGGTGCTTAATTCCATTGACAGACAGGCTTGATTTCCCTAGTAATTTAAGCGGTTGAACATGAAGGCGTCAAGATTAAGTATCTCGTGGCGCGCCGGCCCAGATCGTGTCCGCGCTGAAATTTACCCTGAAAATGCATGGAGAGCTCTGATTCGCAGGACCAGACCTCTCCATATCATCCATGATCTAAAGTCGTCACAATCCACCCGTTCCATCTATTCAAGCGACTGGCCGTCGTGGGATTTCTTCCTCCGATTCATGATAAAATCTGACGCAGATTGAACAGGATCTTTGTCAGGGCATAGGCTGAATCCATTTGCACCTGCTGCCGTCGTAGAACCATTTATCGGGAAAACCGCGGCGTCTTGCAAAGGTCGGTTTTTTCGACCAGCGCAGCAGCTCTTCGTAAGCCTGGTGTATTTTTCTGAAGGTTTCGGCGTTGCCTCCCATGTCGGGATGGTGAATCTTGACCTGCCGGCGATAAGCATCACGTATGACCCTCGGCAGGTCAGGGGCGTTGATGGCAGATTTCTCAATCTTAAGCGCAGTCATGGACGCTCCCCGCAGCGTGGGAACGACCGTTTGCAGGGGCCGGACCGGCCGCAGGGACGCCGGGTTGCGTATCGCCTGAGCGAGGACATGACGGGAGGCGAGGTATCGCTTCTGGGTTCTTTTCTGTTCGGCCCACCATATTTTTCCCAGAATGTCCGCCATGTGGCTGAAGTCCTCAGCAGGGGTTTTGTCGAGTGACCGGGGGTAAAAAAAGCTGAAAATATCATTATACCCATAGGGCAGCAGATCCATGGCGATGAAGAGGTCCGAGAAATAAAAGGTTGCGTAACGGACATTGAGCGCCTGAACCAGACCGACTCTCATATCCAGTTTGTAACCGAGTCGCTGTTTGCAGTAGGCGGAACAGTAGCGGCGCCGGCCCATATTCTCGGTGGTGCCGCAGGACAGGCAGCGGTTAATTCTCCGTCCCCCGTTCGCATCAGATATTTTAATCAGGTCGTTCATCGCAAAGTGAGCCGCCGTATAGTTTTTCGCATCCCTCGGTCCGGAATGCTTGAGCATCTTATTACCAATATTTATGTCCTGTCCTGTCGGCATAACAGACAGGGAGGCAAGTCACAGCATCCGCGGCGTGTCAATCACGAAGAGGATTGGACGTCCACCTGACCGAACAGGAGGGCCTGCAAAGCGGATGCCTTGACGGCCGTTTTGCAGAAGGCAAAAAACAAGGCATCGAGTCGGGATGAAATGATTCCCCATCAGCGGTGGAACATCTTTGACTCATGGCGAGGAATGCAGCTTTTTAAGCAGCCAGGCCATATTCTGACCGAGCGTCTTCATCGTCTGGATGCCTTCCTCATCTTTCATGACATCGCCGGGGTCCCGGCCGATACCGATATTCCAGTAACTGGAGCCCGGCATGAACATCTGCATATAGTGAAGGAACAGATTCATGGAGGTGAAGGCCTGAATGGAACCGGCACGGCGCACCGCCACAACCGCTGCCCCGACCTTTCCCTTGAACATGTAATCATTGGCACGGGCGACAAAACCGCACCGCTCGATAAAAGCCCTCATTCCCGAGGTGACATCAGAAAAGTAGGTCGGCGATCCGAGCAATATCCCTTCGGCCTTTTCCATCCTGGCCATAATGTCGTTCAGAATATCCTTGTCCACGGAACACCGCCGGTCCTTATTCTTAAAGCATTTGTAGCAGGCCAGACAGCCCTGAATATTTTTTCCGGCCATCTGGATCAATTCCGTTTCNNGCACTTCCATTTAAAGCGACGACTTTCATATGAGAACCTCCTGTTGTTTACTTTTTAGAATCACAGACTGTTTTCTAAACGGTTTTTCATTGTATCACAACTGGAAATTTACATAGGATAAGAAATTATTTCCCAATCTCTGGCTCTTTGAGCAGGAAATAAACATTGAATTATTTTCCACCTGTGTTACAGTTTCTCATACATTCCAAGGATGTTAGATAGACTTGCCGACATTTGATCCAACCGCTCCCCCACTTCGTTGGTCTATTTTCGATAGCCTTCATCGAATTGTGCCGGAATCTGTTGAAATATTATTCATACGATAAAAAATGAGAATACATTTTATGGTAAAATATCGCAGTCATGCCTTTTTGAACAGGTTTATTCTTACTCCATTGGCCTATTATATTGTTCGCATGTTTTTCCTGACAGTTAGAATTAAATCCATCAATGAAGAGATATTGATCCATCATTTGGAAAATGGTGGGAAAGCGGTTGTTGCTTTATGGCATCAGCGTTTTTTTCCCCTCATTGGCTACGCGAAAAAGTTCCGCATTTACAAACCCTCTGCTATTATCAGTTTGAGCAATGATGGTGAATTGATGACACAGGTCGCTGTTCGTCTCGGAGTTCACCCTATCCGGGGGTCAAGTTCCCGGGGAGGCATAGGGGCTCTTTTTGCCATGGTGAAGGATTTGGCCAAAAACCCTTTATCGATCCATTCCGTTGATGGACCGAGAGGACCCAAGGGGGTTGTAAAGACAGGATTGATAAAGATTGCCCAATTGTCTCAGGCGGCGATTTTCCCAGTCTATATTGCTGTGGATCATGCATGGATCTTCAATAGCTGGGATCATTTCTTGATTCCCAAGCCCTTCAGCCGGGTTATCATCCGTTTCGATCATCCGATCCTTGTTCCCCGGAAAATGGATAAAGGAAAATTTGAAGATGTTCGGTTAGAAGTTGAAGAGAGGCTGACGCGAGGACATGCGGATGGCGATCGAAGTCTTGGGTGGGAATACCCTTTATAAAATTTATTCCTGATCTGTCTCCGCAGCTTCGACATCCTCCAGGAGTTTTTGAGTGTCACCGAGTGGAATTTCCTGAATGTTCTTCAATTTCTTTTCGATGGCACGGGACCGCGTCGCCGCTTTTTCAATGGTATGGCTCGCCTCCTGGAGCTTCTTCTGCGTTCTATCCAGAATGGCGCCAAAGGTGGAAAATTCCGTTTTTACCACCCCCAGGAGGGTCCAGACTTCGCTTGACCGTTTTTCAATAACCAGGGTACGGAACCCCATCTGCAGACTGTTCAACAGGGCTGCCAGGGTCGTCGGCCCGGTGATGACAACCTTGAATTCCCTCTGCAAGAGCTCAAAAAGGCCGGTCCTCCGCAGGATCTCCGCATAAAGCCCCTCCGTCGGCAGAAACATGATGCCGAAATCCGTCGTATAGGGTGGGTCGAGATATTTATCCCGGATGTTCTTCGCCATATCCTTGATGATCCGCTCCAGTTGTTTGGACACCTCTTCAACCAGATTTGCATTGCCTGCCTCCTGGGCTTCCAGAAGCCTCAGGTAAGCCTCCTGGGGGAATTTCGCATCGATCGGAAGCCAGACAGGATGGTTCTCGGTCTCACCTCGCCCCGGCAGCCGGATGGCGAATTCCACGCGCGTTGCACTATCCCGTTTTGTCGCCACATTGCTTTGATATTGATCCGGACTGAGAATTTGTTCCAGTAGACTGTGGAGCTGGATCTCACCGAAGGTTCCGCGGGTTTTTATATTCGTCAGGACCTTTTTAAGATCCCCCACGCCGGAGGCCAGGGTTTGCATCTCCCCCAGACCCTTATGGACCATCTCCAGCCGTTCACTGACGAGTTTAAAGGATTCTCCCAGCCGCCTTTCCAGAGTGTCATGAAGTTTTTCATCCACGGTTGCCCTGATCTGCTCCAGCTTGCGGTTGTTGTCTTCCTGGAGGGTCTTCAAATGGAGATCAACGGTCTCGTCGATCTTGTCGAGTTTCTGAATGTTCTGGGCCGTACTCTCCGCTACTCTGTTGAGAAGCGATTCATTAAAGTCCCGGAGAGACCGCCCCGTCTCTTCGCGGTTGGTTGCCATGTCCTCCCGGAAGAATCGTTCCATGCGGTCCAGATTTTTTTCGAGAAGGTCCAGGCGCCCCTTTGTGTGGATCATCACAACCGCCAGGAGAAAAATAGAAACCATGGCCAGAAAAATCAGGAGATAGAGTAATGTTATGGTCATAACCGTAATCCTTCTTCAGCAGGTATGAGATCGCAGAAATAAAAATGGCTTTGTTCCAGATCTTTATAACAGGGTCTGCAAACCCGATCAAGCCATTTTCCGCTTTGATGACAGCACTTGATTATCTACCGAAATTGCGTTATTTTCCGGAAAAATAATGGCAGAGGAATCAATGAAAATGGCAGAAATCAAAAGCACCCTGGAACTGATCATGGAAAGAACCAAGAACCTGACGATGACAGAGGAAGAAAAAGAGAATCTTCAGAAAAAAGAATCGGCAGGTAAAATCAACGGTTTGGTACAAAAATATCTTGACCGTATCCTCAGCGTCAAAACTTTAAAATCAGAAATAGAATTAGAGGAAAAAGCCTTTCCTGAATTTCGGCAAATGACGGAGACTGCCCTTCTGGACCATCTGCAACCGGATCAAGATAACCGGAATATCTTTCAGGCGCTTGAGCAGACCCTGGGAATCAATACAGAACCTCTGCAAAGAAAGGTGACGCAATTTCAAAAAGAAGTTGAGGTAGAAAAAGAGAAAATCGTCAAAACGTGCGGTGATGCTTTAAAGGAAAGAGGCATCTTCGGTTCGGCCGTCATTCCCAATCCGGCACAGGATGAAACCCTGCAATCCACGCTGCAGAAGATGAAAGAGGATTTCAAAAAACAACGCCTTAATCCTCAGAGGTAGTTGAACCAGTAATCCTGAATCATGTGAAAATTTTCCTGAACCTTTTCCCGTCCGGTGACCATCTCGCCGTGACCGGTCAACAGGTATTCCACATCCAGTTTGCTGAGCCTGATAATACTCTTCTTAAGATCTCCGCTGCTGCCCCCGGGCAGGTCCGTACGGCCGATACTTTGATTAAAGACCACATCGCCGGTAAAAAGGACCTTGCGATCCGGCCAGTACAGACAGATGGAACCGGGAGAATGTCCCGGTGTGACCAACACCTGGAAATCAAGTTTTCCGATGGTCAGATCCCCTTCCGTGAGGAAAAAATCAGCTTCAGGGACCTTGAAATAAGCTGCGGCAAGCTCGCTGATCAAGGCATGCTCTTCCTGATTCATGGCAAAGAGGGTCGGCTTTTTGAACTTTCCCGCTGCTTCCAGATGATCGGGATGTCCATGCGTTGCGATCACCACGTCAATCTGATCCGGGGTAATCTTCAATTTTTTCAGTTCCCGTTCGATAGGACTGAAAAGATGCAGATGGCCGGGATCGATGAGGATTTTCTTATCTGCGTCAATCAAATAGGTATTGCAGTTATTGGCTGAATGATCCTGCCAGATAAAAGCGTGAAGACTGTCAAAGACTTTCATGGATGCCGTTCCCCTTCTGTATAAAAAAAATAGTCCTCATCAGAATCTGATTTCGAGATCAACCTTCGGCTCTAAAGTTTTGCCGATGGATTCCAGCCTTTGATCCGGTGATGCTTTCAGGATATCAAAAGGTTTGATGCTTGTGTCCATAGCCCTTCCCAAGGCATCGCGATTAAGCAACATGGCGTCATGGTTAAAAAATGACAACCGGAAATATTGACTTCGCAGCTCTGCCGGCAG